>DASROI010000145.1:0-5080 GCA_035646955.1 Pyrinomonadaceae bacterium | reverse complement strand
GCGGGTCGCAAATCTTGAAAGTAAAAGAGGTTAGTAAATCGGTTGGGGCATTGCGCCTAGGTCAAATCGACCTTCGTAAGCCACCACGCACTTTAACATAGCCAACAATGACCATCAAGTTTTTTCTTTGTTATTGCTTTTCAAGGACGTGGAGTCATGGGATTTGGCTAGGTGACCGCAAATTCTTGTGTTCGTTGATTTAGGACGCCTAAATGTGCTAAGCTCCGCCCATTCTTCGGCTGCTCGCGACGGTGAGCAGCCTTTTTGAGATACCGGACATGAGCAGCAGTCTCACAAAAGGCCTGCGTCGATCATCCGCCCGTCCGACTGCAAAGCGAGCATCGGCGAAAACCGCGAAGCGCGTAGCCAAACCGGCTTCTTCCCTACCAAAAGCAAAACGAGCAGCGTCGGTTAAGCCAGCAAGTAAGAAGGTCACAGCGGGCAAGAAGGTCGCAGCAAA
Organism: Pyrinomonadaceae bacterium; assembly: GCA_035646955.1. Taxonomy (GTDB): domain Bacteria; phylum Acidobacteriota; class Blastocatellia; order Pyrinomonadales; family Pyrinomonadaceae; genus PSRF01. The sequence continues at coordinate 4,620 of DASROI010000145.1, read as the reverse complement.
GGCAAAGTCAGCATCGGCACGAACCAAGAAGCCTGCCAGCAAAGCAGCTCCTAAGTCCGTCCGTAAGGCTGCGGCGCCGAAGAAGACTGTCGTTCAAAGAGTCAAAAAGACGCAGAAGGTGGCTGCCGTTCGTGCTATCCGTGCCATAACGCCACCACCAACCCCAAGACCACCAACTCCAAGACCACCAACGCAAGACGAGTCGGCAGCTCTGGTCGCTTTTGAGAGAGCCCACAAAGAGTTTGCGAGGGGCCGTTTCGCCGAAGCTCGAAATCAGTTTCGATCGCTCCTTGAAAAATATTCGCAGGTCTCAGAAGTTGCCGCTCGCGCTCGTACCTATCTGGCGATAGCTGAATCTCGGTTGCGCACTGAAAGCATACTGCCAAGAGACGCCGATTCGCTGTATGACCGGGGCGTGATTGAATTGAATCGTGGTGAATATGTGGCTGCCCAGGAAATGTTTGAACGGGCTTTAAAACGTGAACCGGAAGCAGCGCACATTCATTATGGACTGGCAGCAACCCGCGCTCGACTGGGATCGATTGACCTCGCGCTCGAATCGTTACAGCGCGCTCTGGATCTCCAACCAAATCTTCGGGTTCGAGCTCAGCATGATCATGATCTCAATCCGCTGCGCAACGATCCTGACTTCGACCGTCTAATCTTCAGTAATCCCTCCTGAAAGAGCGATTAGTTCTGTAATCCGACCCTCGAATCACTTCAGCCCCCAGATTGAGAAAAGCCGTCTTTAGGTTATGATTCTCGTCCAATTCGAATCTTTGCTTCCCCAGGAGTGATTATTCAATTGCAGAAAATGTTGAATTTGTCAGGTCAAAATGTAGTTTCAATCGGCGGAGGCACAGGTCTCTCCACACTTCTGGCCGGATTGAAAAAGCTGGTTGGAGATAGCGCCAGCGAAATTTGGATCGACAACTTATCCGCGATAGTGACGGTCTCGGATGATGGCGGAAGTTCTGGACGCCTTCGCGACGAGCTGCAGATGCTTCCTCCTGGAGACATCCGCAACTGCATGATCGCGCTCTCTGAAGATTCAAGCCTTCTATCGCGCCTCTTTAGATATCGCTTTCGAGGCGAAGGTGAACTGGGAGGACACAGTTTCGGTAACCTGTTCCTGGCGGCCCTGACTGAAGTAACTGGAGACTTTAACGAAGCCATTCGACTCTCGTCAGACATTCTCACCAGCAAAGGTCATATCTATCCCGCCACAATAAGCGATGTCAGACTCGTAGCCGAGTTAGAGGACGGTACTTTTGTTAGAGGTGAAACCCACATCTCCGCATCTTCAATTCCAATCCGCAGGCTTCGCCTCGAGCCCGAGCAGTGTCTTCCGCTACCACAGGCACTGAAAGCAATTAGAGCTGCCGATGTAATCACAGTTGGTCCAGGCTCGTTGTACACGAGCATTTTGCCGAATCTACTCGTCTCTCAAGTCGCAAGGGTCATCGGTGAAACGCAAGCAACAAAGATTTTTATCAACAACCTGATGACGCAACCGGGAGAGACTGACGGGTATAGTGCCAGGAAACACCTCGAGACGGTCAAAAAATACGCCCCTGAGATTCAGTTCGACTTCGTGGTGGTTAATGACCGCCGGATCAACAAAGAGCAGGCAGAACTTTACGCGGCGGAGTACGCTTACCAGATCGGAATCGACGATCCAATCGACGAAGCAGTCGATCAAGTAACTGAAGTGGTCCGCGCTGATTTGCTCGATGAAGGTGAGAAGGTGCGTCACAACTCAGATCGGCTCGCGCAGGTGGTGCTGAGTTGCCGCCAGCGCGCTTATCAACGGTCAGCAGTAACTGCTTAGTTCCAAAAACGGAGAAACACTTGTCAGAGACGAACGAATCAATAAAACCACTGGAGGTATTGATACTCGCAGCTGGTCTGGGAACTCGTATGAAATCGCGCCGGGCCAAGGTATTACACGAACTTGGCGGCCTGCCTTTGATTGCGCACGTAACGCGCACCGCTCTCGCCTTATCACCTCAATCAATTCTGGTCGTGGTCGGACACCAGGCGGAACAGGTGGAGCAGGCAGTTTTGCTTCAAACTAGCGATCGGGCCCGCTTCGCGGTGCAAGCGCGTCAAAACGGAACTGGCGACGCAGTTGAATCAGCTCGGGACATTCTGAAAGATTCTGACTCTGTCCTTCTGATTTTGTCGGGTGATGTCCCCTTAATAAAGGCAGACACGCTCCAGCGCTTCCTCGAGCATCATCACAGGACCGGCGCGGCATGCTCAATCTTAAGCGTTCGACTGGAGAATCCGACCGGATATGGCCGGATTATTCGAGACCAAAATGGTGCCTTTGAAAAAATCACTGAGCATCGGGATGCGACGCCAGAAGAGCGGCAAATCAGGGAGATCAATTCAGGGATCTACTGCTTCGACACCCGGAAATTATTTGCTGCATTACGACACGTCAAACCGGTAAACGAACAAGGCGAATACTATTTGACTGACGTCGCTGAGATTTTGAAGGGTAATAACGAACCAGTGGACGTCTACCTGCACCATGATGCACGCGAGGTTTACGGCATCAACACTCGAGCCGAGCTGGCCGAATTTGAAAATCTTTTCCGTCGCGGAACTATTCGGAGTTTGATGGTGGAATCCGGTGTCACCTTCATAGATCCGTCGCATGCCTACATTAGTGCTGACGCTCGAATCGGGCGAGACTGTGTGATCTATCCCGGGGTTAGTATTGAGGGTCGATCAATCATTGGTGAGAATTGCGAGATCAGAAATGGTTCGCGAATATCAAACTCGATAATTGGCGACAACGTTCTGATAAAGGATCACTCACTAATAATCGAATCCGAAATCGGGTCGGACTGTTCGGTCGGACCATTTGCGCACTTGCGAATGAATGCAAAGCTTGAAGACAAGGCGATGGTAGGAAACTTCGTTGAAGTTAAAAAGTCGGTCTTAGGTCGTGAAACAAAGGCCATGCATCTCAGTTACCTTGGCGATGCGACCATCGGTGCAAAAACAAATATCGGAGCCGGCACCATAACTTGCAATTACGATGGTGTACGAAAAAATGAAACTATTATTGAGGACAACGTCAAGATTGGATCGGACACGATGCTGGTCGCTCCGGTCCGAGTGGGTGCAGGTTCAGTCACCGGCGCAGGCTCGGTGGTAACCAAAGACGTTCCCGCCAATTCATTGGTCGCCGGTGTTCCTGCCGAAGTAAAGAAGAAGAAGCTCAAATAACAGACTGGGGAGTTGATCAAAACACCATGTGTGGAATCGTTGGCTATGTAGGTAATAAACAGGTCGTACCGTTAATTATTGATGGTTTGCGCAAACTCGAATATCGCGGTTACGACTCTGCCGGAATTGCGGTCGTAAACGACGGGCATAATCTTGAAATCCGTCGTGCGGAAGGCAAACTGCGAAACCTTGAGGAAACGATTCGACTAAGCCCGATCGATGGAACTTACGGAATTGGACACACTCGTTGGGCCACTCACGGCCGTCCTACTGAAGAGAACGCCCATCCCCATCGCGATTGCACCGGGCGCGTTGTAGTCGTCCACAATGGCATCATTGAAAACTACCTCGCTCTTAAAGAAAGGCTTCGCAAAACGGACCACCGCTTCGTAACCGAGACCGACACCGAAGTTATTGCGCATCTCATTGAAGAATTTCTAAAACAGGGAGACTCGTTTGAAGCTGCGGTTCGGGCCACAGTGGCAGAGCTCAAGGGCATCTTTGCTTTGTCGATCATCAATGCTGATGAGCCAGACACGATCATCGCGGTGCGCCAGGGGCCGCCAGTTGTCATCGGTTTAGGCGATCGCGAATTCTTCGTAGCCTCAGACATTCCACCAATTCTCCAACACACACGTGACGTCTTCTTCCTCGGTGATGGTGAGATTGCCGTAATCAACAAAGAGGCGGTGAGAGTAATCGACTTCGAGGGAAACTCAGTACAACCGTCCATCCAGAGAATCACCTGGGATCCGATCATGGCGGAGAAGGGTGGCTTCAAGCATTTCATGCTCAAGGAAATCTACGAGCAGCCACGCTCGCTTCGTGACACTGTCCAGGGACGAATCTCACTTGATACCGGGCACGTGTTTCTCGATGAGATGGCCAATATTACCGAGTCCGACTTTAAAAGGTTTTCGTCAATTACTATTGCGGCGTGTGGCACATCATGGCACGCCGGTCTGGCCGGGAAGTACATGATTGAACAGCTGGCGCGAATACCGGTCGACGTTGATTATGCTTCGGAGTTTCGTTATCGAAATCCGGTAATGAGCGAAAACGATCTCTTGCTGGTTATTTCGCAGTCGGGTGAAACGGCCGACACGATAGCCGCTTTGCGTGAAGCGAAAGAACTCGGGGCCAAAGTCCTGGCTATCTGCAACGTCCAGGGTTCAATGATCATGCGTGAGGCAGATGGAACTATTCTGACTCATGCTGGTCCCGAGATCGGAGTCGCCTCCACCAAAGCGTTCACCGGTCAGATGGTCGCACTTTATCTTCTGGGTCTTTATCTAGGTCAACTACGCGGAGTGTTGACGGGGGAAGAGGCTCAATACCATGCCCAGGAATTGGCGGAACTCCCGGTGAAGCTCGAAC
>DASROI010000144.1:0-11861 GCA_035646955.1 Pyrinomonadaceae bacterium | reverse complement strand
ATTCAAAAAAGATTTACGTTGGAACTGAGAATGGTGGCTTGTTTCGCAGCCAGGACGGCGGATATACGTGGAGTCCTAACCTGTCGAGTTCAATCCTGCCCGGTCACACGATCACTCGAATTGAAACTCATCCCGAGGATGCTCAACTCGTGTACGTCACGGTTGCCAACTTTGGTCATGGACATGTTTTTAGATCTACGGATGGATGTGTCAGCTGGGAAGATGTCGATCGCGGCCAGTTGCCGGATGTGCCGCATCACGCGCTTCTTATTCGAAGTGAGGATCCGAATTCGCTCTACGTAGGAAATGATGCAGGTGTCTTCGTGTTGGATGTCAACTCTGGGTTGTGGATGAACGTGACCATGAATCTTCCCAACGCGATGGTGATAGATCTGGTCTATCACGATCATGACAAAGCGTTGTTTGCCGCAACCTACGGCAGAAGTATCTGGAAGCTGCGCTTCTAAGCTCCAGTCCGGGGAGGGAAGCGGGTTCGCGCTGGTCCCTTGAGCTACTTACCGGATCGTTTTTGGAACCAGTCGGATCGCTGAGAGAGATTGTCTTTACTCTCGCCGATCTTTGGTCTGACCGGTTTCAACTGACGGGGATCATCTTCACATTCCTCAGGAACATCGTCCGCACCCCTGGCAGCGTCACTGGTCTTCGAAGCCTTTTTGGTTTTCTTCTTGGCGGAATTCATGGTTCGAGAATTATAGCCCAGCAGGAAGCTGGCGCTTAATAGCATCCGCGACTCGAGCAGTCTCAACGGCTGCTTTGACTTCATGAACGCGAACAATATCGGCCCCTCTCAGGATTGCGGCAGTAATCGAAGCCATCGTTCCGAAGATTCTGTCTGTGACGGGCGCAGGCGAGTCTGGCTCATCACTTAAGAGTTTCCCGATGAAAGACTTTCTGGACGTTCCAACTAAAACAGGAAGATCCGGAAACACTGTTTTCAGTTGGTCCAGTCTTGCGATCAATTCGACGTTCTGCTCCGGAAGTTTGCCGAAACCGATTCCCGGATCGATCACGATCGACTCTCGTTTGACCCCTCGTCGTTCAGCCATCGCGACACTGCTGTGTAAGCTGTCGGTTACCTCGCGTAGGATGTCGGCCACCGGAGGAAGTCGATGCATGGTCGCAGCAGTTCCCCGTGAATGCATGAGTATCAAACCAGCCCCAGTACGGGCAACTGCATCAGCAATATAGAAGTCGAATCGTAGCGCAGAGATGTCATTAACAATTGACGCGCCTGCCGCGAGTGCGGCCCTTGCGACTTCAGACTTAGTTGTATCGACGCTGATTGGAATCTGACCATCTTTGGCGAGAGCTTCGATAACTGGAATAACTCGATCAATTTCTTGATCGGCGGTTACTGGCTCTCCTCCCGGTCGAGTGGATTCACCGCCAATGTCGATGAAGTCTGCCCCTTCAGAGATCATCTGGTAAGCATGTTGAAGTGCCTTTTCGAAATGAACAAACTGTCCTCCGTCACTAAAGCTGTCGGGTGTGACGTTGAGAATTCCCATCACGAGTGTTCGTTCGCCGATGGGTATAGTTTGTTCTTTGAGCTTCCAGGTGCGAGTCATGGAAAAAGAAAGGGGAACAGGTTTGGCCCATTCCCCTTTGACTGCTTGTTGTTGCTAACGATTAGGCCGGAGCCGGATTTCCTCCAGTGATTGGAGGCAGAATCGGCTTCAAAGGCTTGGCCGTTGGCTCTTTCAGTTGTGGACGATCTTCGTCGCTACCTGAGTCGGAAACCGGCGAATTATCGTCAAGCGGTAAACCGGCAACGATTCGTCTGATTTCAACTCCATCAAGTGATTCACGCTCGAGCAAGCATTCAGCGAGTCGAATCATTATGTCGCGATTCTCTTCAATGATTGCCTTAGCACGCTCGAATTGCGCCGTGACGATCTTCTTGACCTGCTCGTCGATCTTGATAGCAGTATCCTCAGAGAAGTCGCGGTGCTGGGCAATCTCACGTCCAAGGAAAATCTGTTCTTCCTTTTTCCCGAAGGTGAGTGGTCCCATTTCCGACATGCCGTACTCGCAAACCATTGCCCGAGCCAGCTCGGTTGCTCGTTCAATATCGTTTGAAGCGCCAGTTGTAATGCTGCCGAGAAATGTATCTTCAGCGATACGTCCACCCATCAGGATTGCGATTTGGCCCAACAGGTATTCCTGGCTGTAGTTGTGGCGATCACCTTCAGGAAGCTGCTGAGTTACGCCCAGGGCCATTCCCCGAGGAATGATGGTCACCTTGTGAACCGGATCAGCATTCGGGACCTTAAGTCCAACGAGCGTATGACCGGCTTCGTGATAAGCCGTCACGCGTTTTTCCTCGTTTGAGATCACCATGCTCTTGCGCTCTGCGCCCATGAGCACCTTGTCTTTAGCTAACTCAAAGTCGCCCATCGCAACGAGCTTCTTGTTGTAGCGCGCCGCGTTGAGAGCTGCTTCGTTGACGAGGTTGGCCAGGTCAGCTCCCGTGAATCCAGGGGTTCCACGAGCGATCACGGAGATATCGACGTCTTCTCCGAGTGGAATCTTTCGTGTGTGAACCTTCAGGATTCCTTCGCGACCTCGAACGTCGGGGCGCGAAACAACAACACGACGGTCGAATCTTCCAGGCCTTAAAAGTGCCGGATCCAAAACGTCGGGACGATTGGTCGAAGCGATAAGGATCACACCATCATTCGACTCGAAGCCATCCATTTCAACGAGCAACTGATTAAGAGTTTGCTCGCGCTCATCGTGACCACCACCGAGGCCGGCGCCGCGATGACGTCCGACTGCATCAATCTCATCGATAAAGATGATACAGGGCGCATTCTTTTTACCTTGTTCGAAGAGGTCGCGGACGCGTGATGCACCAACGCCCACAAACATCTCAACGAAGTCGGAACCGGAAATCGAAAAGAAGGGAACATTCGCTTCGCCGGCTATTGCACGGGCCAGAAGCGTTTTGCCTGTTCCCGGCGGGCCCATCATCAACACGCCCTTTGGAATTCTGCCGCCAAGCTTCTGAAACTTCTGTGGTTCCTTAAGAAATTCGATGATTTCCTGTAGCTCTTCTTTTGCCTCTTCAACTCCGGCGACGTCTTTGAACGTCACGCGCTTCTGTTGATTGTTGAGCAGTTTTGCTCGAGACTTTCCAAATGAGAGAGCTTTGTTACCACCCGATTGCATCTGGCGCAGCATAAATATCCAGATGGCTATGATAAACAGCAATGGCGCCCAGGTGATGAGCATGGGCCATATATAACTGCTGCCGGATTCTTCTTCGACCTTTGCAACACGCGGTTTACCGTTGACGATCTCACGTGCAGACTTCAATAGATCGTTCTTGGCAGGCTCGTTAGATAGCGCAACTCGATATTCCTTGTTATGAACGTCGATTGCGACCGTCTCCGCCTGCTTAACCGTAAGTTGCTTTAGCTCGCCGGCCTGGATCATCTGATCCAACTTAACGAGATCAACTGCGTCATAACTGCTGCCGCGCGGATTTACCAACTTATAGAGCAGAAGAGCTCCGGCAATAATCAGCAGCCAAAATACAATCTGTCGTGCTGTAGAACTCAAATTCATTAACGCCTCCGATGCCCGATAATACCTGATCAGGCATCATTTGTCGCTCCCCGCGCCCCGCTGGATGTTGAGAGCATTGTTGATAGAAATATCAATAAAAATCTGACGCTTTGATGCCGGAGCTCGACAGATTCGTTGCGGTTAATCATCTACTTCGTCGTCCCTCCTGAAAGCCGCGGGGGACACTCCTAATAAAAGGAGGATTTCCGTGTGATTTCCGCTTAACCCCTCGAATCACAAGCCGTTTCGACTATACGGTTTTGCGACCTCGTTTATCAATGCTTTTTCCCTCAAATTCCAACCGATTCTTGCGCCGAACTACGCGCGATCCGCCTGGCAACTCAACAATTCGACCACCCTGACTGCCCTCAAGTAACTTCTCAAGCGCGGTTAAGTGCACCATTTCCAATCGCCGCGTGTCTCCCCTGACCGCTGAAATCCACTGCCGCAAAGCCCGCCGACGCACGGCCGGTGGTTCTGCCGAAAGTACATCTACGTTTAAAGACTGCCTGTTGGTTTCAGCCCTTTCTTCATACTGATCTCCGCCGACCAGTCTTGCGTGACGCAAAAGTTCATCCGCGCGCTCAAAAAGTGCAGAGGAATCTTCGTTCAGCAATGACGCAGTTCGTGATAGAGCCTCGACCACTCTACTATTGAAAGTTTGCATCAACGGCAGCAAATGCTTTCTAACCTTGACGCGCGAGAATTGTTCATCCGAATTCATTTCGTCTGAGAGGAATTCGACGCGGCGTATTCGACAATAAGTCTCAGTGTCCGCTCGCCGTGCCCACAGTAGTGGTCGCACGAGTTTTATTTCGCCACCCTTTTTCAGGGTGCGAATTGCCTCGATTCCTGACAATCCGGCACTGGAACTCCCGCGCATAAGCCGCATCAGCACTGTTTCCGCCTGGTCATCCATCGTATGACCAGTCACAACATAACCCGCATGCTTTCTGACAGCGGTTCTCTCGAGGAATTGGTAACGAGCTGTTCTCGCAGCTTGTTCAAGGTTGTCGCCATTCGAGCGAGCGGTCTCCAACACTTTTGTCCGTCCAATCACAACATCGTGACCCAGCTCCTGCGCGAGCTTCTTTACCCATTGAGAGTCTTTGCCACTCGATTCTCTAATTCCGTGATCGAGGTGAGCGACGAACAGCTGGATGTTGAGCTTGTTGGCTGAGATCAGTTCGTCGAGCGCGAGAAAAAGAGCGGTTGAGTCTGCTCCGCCGGATACAGCAACCACAACGCGCTCGTCCGATACAGGAAGCTTCAACCGGCGCCAGTCAGCCATTAGGGTTCGCGCAAATTGATTTAGACGTGGGTTTGCTGTTCGCATTTGTTTTGATTTTCAAGGGTGATCCTGCCCGAGTCAAATCGATCGTAAGGAAGCCGTCACAATTTATTGAAAATTATGGTTTAGAACGATGGCCGACTGAGTAATGATCAAGCGAGGGAAGAAATAATGCCGGTTGAAAAGCAAGGTGGAATAAGCGAATGGCTGCTGGGTTCAACGGTTCTCTGTCATTCGTGCGGGTGTCTTTGGCTCATCCCTTCGGCCCAAAGCGGGGATCGGTATCGATGCCGGCAGTGTGGAAGTGAAGTAAAGGCCAAGTCCAAGCCAAATCCGAAGAAAGAACCCCATAAGGAGCGGTGAACTACTTCAGTTAATTAAAATTTTGAGGCAATCAAAGGCCGCGATTCATCACGTCGGAATCCCGAATCGCGGCAGCGTTTTGCTTTTCAAGTCCTACCAAAAGAGCCCTATTTATCCACGCCGGAATCCCGCATCGCGGCAGCGTGTGGATTGTTCAAGTCCTTTCTGTTGGGTAAATGCGGAGTTCCTTCCAGCGCGCTTCGCGCGACAAGAAGGTTCGAGGCGCTGTTAATAGAAAGGACCTCAAGATGCGCACGCTGCCGCGATGTGGGATTTTGTAGCAGTCTTTTGTAGAGAGGAGTTGGACGACCCACAAGCTGCCTACTCTTCGTTTGACTTATTCCTGCCGAAAGGTTTAGGTTTCGGGCGTTACAGGCATCTTGAGGACGTGATTAACTCTCTAAATCTTCTCCCGCAAGCTTACTAATTGAGGACTCAAATGAAAGCACGAAAAATTTTGTCTGCGCTAATGCTGGCGCTCTTTTCAATCCAAACCCTTCAGCTGACTGCGCTCGCAGACGAGGGAATGTGGACCTTCAATAACGTTCCCCGCGCGGAAATTAAGAAAAAGTATGGTTTTGAAATCACCGACGATTGGCTCAAGAAGGTACAACTCGCTTCGGTGAGATTTAATAATGGCGGCTCCGGCTCGTTTGTGTCGCCAAATGGCCTGGTCCTTACCAATTATCACATCGTCGAAGATATTGTTGGCGAGGTAAGCACTCCGGAAAAAGATCTTTCGAAGACCGGGTTCGTCGCCCGCACACGTGCAGAAGAGATCAAGGCCCCGAACCTTGAATTGAATGTCTTGATCAGTATCGAAGACGTAACCAGCCGCGTAAACGGCGCTGTCAAAGCCAACTCTACTGACGCCGAAGCGTTTGCCGCAAGACGAGCGGAGATAGCAGCTATTGAAGGTGAGTCACTCAAAGCCACCGGATTGCGTTCGGACGTGGTTACCCTTTACCAGGGCGGCCAGTACAACCTGTACCGTTACAAGAAATACACCGATGTCAGGTTGGTTTTTGTTCCTGAGTTTCAGGCAGCTTTCTTTGGTGGCGATCCTGACAACTTCAACTTCCCGCGATACAACATCGATATGTCGTTGGTGAGAGTCTACGAAAACGACCAGCCGGTTCATCCCGAAAGCTATTTCAAGTTTTCGACCGCGGGAGCGAAAGAGGGAAGTCTTGTTTTTGTTACTGGCAACCCGGGCTCGACCTCCCGTCTTGACACAGTTGCGCACCTTGAAGAACTGCGCGACACCAGCATCCCAATCATCCTGCGATTGCTTGAACGTCGCGAAACCATGCTGAAAAAGTACATGGCGCTTGGTGAGGAGCAAACACGCCAGGGGCAGAATGAACTTAATAGTGTTCAGAATGCACTGAAAGTTTATCGCGGTCAGATACAAGGTCTAAAGGACAATGCTTTACTGGCGCGGAAGAAGAAGGACGAGGATGCGCTTCGTAAAGCAATCGCCGCGAATCCCGAGCGACAGAAATTATATGGCGACGCCTGGGATGCGATTGCTAAGGCCCATCAGACCTATCCAACCTACATTCGCGAGCGCCGGATCTTTGAGCAGGCGGGTGGCTTTAACAGCACGCTGTTCACTTTTGCGCGTACGCTCGTGAGAATGGCGGCGGAAGATCAAAAGCCAAATGCTCAGCGATTGCCAGAATTTACTGAAGCAAGACGCGCATCGCTTGAGCAGTCCCTCTATTCTCCTGCGCCAATCCATTTGGATTTCGAAAAGCTAAAGCTGGCCGACTCGTTGGAGTTTATGGTCGAGCTTTTGGGCAAAGACAATGTTCTCTCAAAACAGGTTCTTGATGGAAAGAGTCCTGAGGCCCGTGCAAACGAGCTCATCGATGGAACAAAATTGGCCGACGTCAATTATCGAAAAGAGTTAGCTAAGGGTGGTCCAGCGGCCATCGCAGCTTCAACTGATCCGATGATCGTTGTAGCTCGGGAGATTGATGACAAAGCACGAGAAGTCCGGAAGCGATATGAAAGTGAAGTGACCGGTGTCGAGCGCAGCAGCTATTCAAAAATTGCGCGTGCCCTGTTTGAAACTGAGGGGACGAAACTCTATCCGGATGCGACATTCACTCTTCGCCTTTCTTATGGTGCGATCGAAGGCTACACAGAGAACGGAAAGAAAATTCCACCCTTCACGACTCTGGGAGGCCTCTATAATCGCGCAGATGCTTTCAAGCAGAAGTTTCCTTATAACCTGCCACCACGATGGCTCGAAAAGAAATCAGAGATTGATCTGAATACTCCATTTAATTTTGTTTCGACGAATGACATCATCGGCGGTAATTCAGGTTCGCCGACGATTAATCAGAATGGAGAACTTGTGGGATTGATCTTCGATGGCAATATTCAATCGCTGGTGGGAGACTTTATGTATGATCCATCGGTGAATCGAGCTATCTCAGTTGATTCTCGTGGAATGCTCGAAGTATTGAAGAAAGTATTCAATGCTAACGAGATTGCTGCTGAGCTTACAGCTAGTTAAGTTGGTCCACATTTCTGACTTAGCGGGACGGAGTCAAATCCGTCCCTTTTATTTTATCGCCGAGGTCAGTACCGAAACGCGGGTAGCGTCGGGTGAGCCTCGTCTTATTGGCTGCAGCACGTTACAAAGCTCACCCGACGCTACCGCGTTGCGGTACTGACCCTGGTATCGCAACTTGATTATTTGGTTGAGGCCTAAGACCTTGAGAACGCCGACACAGTACGAAATCATAAATCGACGGCAATCCGAAAGGATGTATCACGAGCGGCGAAACCAAGACCGGCTGAAATCCAAAATCCGATCCTCACAACTGCCATCCAAAATCAACAATTCAAAGTTGGGACGAAACGCTTCTCCCGAGTGACCAAGTGGCCTGACTTTTACCTCTTAATCAGGCACAAATCTTGCGCCTACTAATCTGCGCCTTAACAGGTCCTAATCATTCGCTATGCAAAACTTTGGAATGAACGATGGACCTCGGCGTCAAGATTTAACTCCCCATCAACAACGATCCAAAAGATCGGAAGTTACAGTAAAGAAAAAGGAGTTAGGTGGTATGCACAGGTTATTTTGCCAGTTAGTGATCACGCTGGTACTTGTGCTGGTAGCTCTCGGCTCAGTCGTAGCACAAACCAGCAAAGGCTTCGTGACCGGTGTCGTCGAAGATCAAAACGGCGCCAGTATCCCCAACGCCGCAATAAAAATTACTAACATAACTACAGGTGTCGTACGTGACACAGTCGCAGATAGCAGTGGAAGTTTTCGACTCGACGCAGTCGATCCGGGCATCTACACACTCGAAGCTACAGCCCCGGGGTTTAAGACTGCAAAAGTGGACCGCGTCGAAGTTAATGCAGCGCAAACTATCAATGTTCCCCTGCGCCTTGAAATTGGTAGTCCAACAGAAGAAGTAGTGATCAGCGCTTCAAACGAAGTGGTGGTCCAGAGTTCCGATGGCGCTCGGGTAAACACATTGGGAGAACGCGAGATTCGTGATCTGCCTGTACTCGGTCTAAACCCGGTCAATTTAGTGTTCACGTTGCCCGGCGTAGCTGACGTCGGCGGCAACAATGGTGTGGCAGCAGGCTTTGTCCAGGGCACCGAGTTCTCGATTAACGGATTGCGGCCTCGAGGCAACAATCAGTTAATTGATGGACTCGACAACAACGATAACTCGATCACCGGCCAGGTCTATCAACCGACGGTGCGTGACGCTTATTCGCAGGTCACTGTTCTGGGCGGCGACTACTCAGCCGAGTACGGGCGAGCAGGCGGCGCTATTGTGAATGTCATTACGAAAAGTGGTTCGAATGAATTTCACGGTTCGGCATATGACATCATTCAGAACGCCGCATTCGATTCGTTGACACCTGGTCAGAAGGCACAGTCTGGACTCACCGAAGTTCCGCAATACACACAGAACACGTTTGGATTTTCGGCAGGTGGTCCAATCATTAAGAACAAGCTGTTTTTCTTTGGAACGTATCAGGCAGATTTGGTGCGAGCAGGCGCAGTTACCGGTCGAGCAATCGTTCCGACAGCTGCGGGTCTTAGCCAGCTGCGGGCGCTCTTTCCCACAGGAGCAAGCGCCAATCTCGATCGTTACCTTGGTATCGTTGGTGACCTTCGCGGGTCGACAAACCTCATCATGGTGCCTTTAGGCGGTGGGCGTCCAGATATTGAATTTGGTACTGCCACTAACACCAGCGCACAGCCCGTGAATACTTACGATTATCTGGCGAGGATCGACTGGTCATCGTCGGCTAAGAACAGTGCATCTTTCCGTTACCTTGCGAATAAGCAGTTCTTCAGCAACCAATTCCCCGATCCGTCCACCGGTATAACAGGCAGCCAGTTCCCGGGTTTTGAAATCGATGTGCCATCCCTCACTCAGAATATGTATATCAGCGACACATATGTTTTCTCGCCGCGAACTCTGAATGAGGTGCGCTTTGGTTATGGCCGGTTCAATCTCTTCTTTGGTCCAAGAGATCAGCAGTTGATCGCCAGCGGACCGCAATTCATCTTCTCAGGTTCAACCGTCTCTACGGTCGGACTCTCGCAGAGCTTCGTACAGGGCAGAGTATTTAACAACTACCAATTCCAGGACACAGTTACTCATACACACGGTAATCACACCCTACGAATTGGGGCCGACATACTTACCCAGCGAGCGAAGCAGTTTGTTCCGATCAATATTCGGGGGACGTTGACCTTTGCGGGCGGTGGAGGTTTCCCGGTTTTTGGCAACTTCGTAGATGCCTTCTCGGGCGTCGGCTCGGGAGCAGCTCAAAAAGTATTCGGGGCTGGTCTCGACTACCCTAATGTCACTACCCAGGCGTACTTCATCAACGACAGCTGGAAGGTTCGGCCCAATCTAACGCTCAACTTTGGATTGCGTTATGAGAACTTTGGGGCCGTCGCTAACAATGCACCCTTTCCGGCGTTTACCGGCTTTGACGCTCCGCTGCAAACTCGTGTCGAACAAAGAGTCGATAACAACAATTGGGGACCACGCTTCAGTTTTGCTTATTCGCCAAACTTCGAGTCGGGGTTCCTGAGCCGAGTTGCAGGGAGAGAGAAGACCGTGATCAGGGGTGGCTTCGCAGTCAACTATGATGTCTTCTTCAACAACATCCTGAGCAACATCATGGGCACGTCGCCAAACGCACTGGGCACCACCGTTACCGGGGCAAACTTTGGCGGACGAGGTATTCCAAACTTCAACGTCAATTCATTGCCGTCAACGTTGGTGGCGAACCCCCAGGCTACGCAAAATACAATTCCAGATAATCTCAAAGCTCCACAAACTTATGTTTGGAACTTTGGCATTCAGCGGGAACTGCCCGGTCACAACATCCTCGATGTTGCTTATGTGGGCACGCGCGCAACGAGGCTTCTAATCAACGAACAACTCAATCCAGGTATTGTGGGAAGTTCGAATGCGAATGGTCGAGCTTTTGGTTCGAGAGGCTCAGTCGTTTCTCGCACTAACGGTGGCGATTCAATCTACAACGGTTTGCAGATGCGACTTGAACGAAGTTTTCGTAACAACTTCTTGTATCGCATGACCTACACCTACCAAAAGACGATCGACAACACGAACAGTGAAGTGTTTGCGACGACCGGTGGTAACAGTGTTGGATCCAATCCGTTTGACCGCAGCGTCGACCGTGGCGTGGCGGATTTTGATGTACCACATATCTTCACTCTTTCAGGACTCTGGGATATCCCTGGTGTCGGATCAGGTTTCTGGAAAGAAGTGACTGGTGGTTTTCAGTTTTCGACGATCTGGCGCTACCAGTCGGGGAACGTCTCATCGGCGTTCCTGACCGGTATCGACTTGAATGGCGATCTCAGCGGAACGAATGATCGGCCGTCGATTTCCAATCCAAGTGCGCCCGCAACGTCGGTTGGCTTTGCGAACTCACAAGCTGGTGTGTTTGGCTGCGGAGCGTCGGCGACAGGATACTTCGATATTAACTGTGAACCGGTTGCCCTGGGGGCAGTTCGGTACGTAGTGGATCCGGCGATTCGAACAGGGATTGCTGGACGCAATACCCTTCGTGCTCCCGGCTACAATACGTTTGATATGAGTCTCCAGCGCTCGTTCAAGATACCGTTTACTCCATGGGAACAGGATCGGTTTGAACTGCGATTTGATTACTTCAACGTATTCAACACACCGATCTTTCGATTTGAAGTAGGTGGTTTATCAGATGGAGACGTCACCAACTCGTTTTTCAACCAACCGAATCTCAATTCAGGGATCTCGGTAGGACAAACAGGAGCTCGCACTGGCAGACTGCAATTGCGTTATGTCTTTTGAGAGAGCGTTGAGCTTCAGACTTGATAATTCAAATCTGAATTTTCGAGGGCGGCCCGACCGCCCTCTTTTTTTTATTCCGCGGCGGCTTTGCTGGGTGTTGGATTTAACGAGGTGCTGTCGTACGGTACCGCCAGCGAAGCGACCGGATGCCTCATTCAATTTTCGCGATTGGTTGGTTGAGTGAGGCATCCGGTCGCTTCGCTCGCGGTACCGTAATGCTTGCGACTTTCCATCTTGTGCGACGCAACGCGCACCAACTC
>DASROI010000143.1:0-12658 GCA_035646955.1 Pyrinomonadaceae bacterium | reverse complement strand
CAGCCTGAACTTTTCAGTGTTGAGCAGGTAAGGCATGACATCCTTACTGTGGATAAACCCAATTACGTCGTCCAGCGAGTCGCGATAAACAGGAAGGCGTGAAAACCTATGCTGTTCAAAGGCCTTGGTGATCTGTTCCAGCGAGCAGTTGCTGGAGATTGCGGCCATCTCCGTCCGCGGCACCATTGCTTCGCGTACGACAGTGTCAGAGAATTCGAAAACGCGATGAATGAGCCGGCGTTCTTCTGCTCGCAGGTGTCCACTCTCGCGAGAGATGTCGACCAGCCGGCGTAGCTCAGTTTCGGTATAAGTCGAAGCATGCTCGCCATTCGCTTCGATTCCTACCAGTCGCACGGTCCTGGCGCTGGCCCAATCCAGAGCACGGATAGGCCAACTAAAGAGGCGGTAAAAAATTTGCAGCGGCAGTGCAATTGCGAGCGCAACTTTTTCTGCACGAGCCAACCCCATTAACTTGGGCGCCTGCTCGCCAAGAACTATATGTAACGTCGTGATAATCGAAAACGCGATCGCAAAGGCGATTCCATGTCTGAGGGTATCTGATAAACCAGATAAGGGATCTTCCAGCAGTCTTGCGAAGGCGGGTTCACCAATCCATCCCAGGGCTAGCGAAGCCAGCGTTACACCCAACTGACAAGCTGAGAGGTAAGCGTTGAGATCCTTTAGTTGAAGTAGCAGTCTCTTCGCGGAACGACTGCCACTAGCTGCGAGGGTTTCAATACGAGAAGAGCGTACGCCGACGAGTGCAAATTCGGCAGCGACAAAAAACCCGTTAGCGGCGACCAAAAAAAGGACGGCGAATAATCTTAAAAGTATTGAACTGCCGTTGTGCGAAGTCACGTCGGCCTGAACCGCCAACAAGCACAACAAGCTACTTGGTAATTCGTCCATTCTGAGAAAGGCGAGTAAGGATCGCCAGCCGCTTCATCCCTTCGTTACAAAACTGGCAAATCATAGCACGCGTCGCCGGGACGCGCAGACTTATAGGCCGCGAAACCGAAGCCAGAAAGCCAGTTAGGATCGGAAAATCGTTAATGTCCGGAAGCAGCACCGGCCGCACGACGAAGGGGACGCCTTTCGTGTTTCGTGCAAGCCCGGGCGATAGCCTGGTCAACTCTAGGTTCAATGTTGCATTCGGGTTGACGGCAAACTGCCGCTAGTTCCGAGACAACAAGGTATCTAGAGCGTTCCAGCATCCGCTGTTCACGAAATGAGAGGGGTTTGAGATTGCTTAAGTAGGTCAGGTGTTTGAGCACGTCAGCGACTTCAAAAATATCGCCTGTGCGCATTTTCTCTGAAAATTCCTTAAAGCGGTCCTTCCAATCGTTAGCGGGGGAAGTAAAATCATCTGCTAAGGCCTTCAGCAGCATGTCACACTCGCCCGACGAGATTGGGGCGCGAAGGCCAACTTCGGATGCATTTGAGACGGGAACTAAGACCAGGGAGTTATTGGCAGCAAGACGAAGCGTGTAGAAAGGTAATAGTGTAGCGCCTATTTGCTTCTGTTCTATCTGCTCGATGGTCCCTATTCCATGGTTCGGGTAAACGACTTTTTGGCCGACTTTAAAGCCCACCATGCACCTCCATCGATTGTGAAAAATCAGACTGCGCCGCACGCGCGAATCTAGGAGAATCTGAGCGACGCAGATAGCGTCATGCCCTGTTTGGAAAGTAATTGAAGTCTAGCAAGCGGTCTTGCACAGCGTCAAGGTTATGAGGGGGAAGTGGTGCCCCGGCCGATTTCGCAGCCCAATCAACTTATCCTCGTATAAAATCCTTTTCTTTCATCTGTACATTCAGCCGTGCTTCAGTAAACTCACAAATTAATGGCCCAACTAGATAACAACCTCTGCGTAATGAAGTTTGGTGGTACATCAGTTCAGGATGCTGGATGTATCAAGCGTGCCGCTGAAATCATCGCCTCGAAAACGAGTCCGGTGGTGACAATCGTTTCTGCGATGGGTGGCGTAACGAATCGTTTGATTGCTGCAGCGCACCAGTCAGCTACCGGTGATGAGGCGGCAGGACAAAAGCTCAAGGAAGAATTACTACAACAACATGTGAGCGCAATCCAGGAACTAGTAGATGATGACAATACTCGGCAACAACTCTCCCGGGAGATTGCTGTGGTCATCGATCGCGTAGCGGATCTATGTCGCGGTACTTCCCTTTTAAATGAACTTACCCCACGTGCGCTGGACGATATTTCCAGTGCGGGTGAAAGACTTTCAGCTCGGCTTGTAGCTGCAGCTGTTCGCCGGTTAGGAGTAGATAGCGTAGCGGTCGACGCTACCGACTTGATCGTTACTGATGCGCAACACGGCCAGGCCGAACCGTTGATGGAAAAGACACGCGACGTCGCTCGCGCAAATCTGTTGCCCATTCTGGGAGCCGGAGTTTCACCTATAGTTACCGGGTTTATTGGCGCCACGGCGGAGGGAAAACTCACGACGCTTGGACGAGGTGGGTCTGATTACTCAGCAACCATTCTCGGCGCCGCGCTCGATGCCAGCGAAGTTATTATTTGGACGGACGTTGACGGAGTTCTTTCCGCAGATCCAAGACTGGTCCAACGGGCACGAATTTTGAACGAAATCTCTTATAACGAAGCTGCCGAGCTAGCCTATTTTGGTGCGAAAGTCCTTCACCCAAAAACTCTGCGTCCCGTGACTGAAGCAGGCATTCCAGTGTGGATTCGAAACAGTTTCGCGCCCAAGAACAAGGGCACGAAAATAACGGCCACCGGTAATCCCTCAGCCACCGGAGTTAAGGCAGTCACAGCGTTTAGCGATGTGGCCTTAATAACACTCGGGGGGCGCGGAATAGTAGGCGTACCTGATGTGTTAGCCAAAGTCTTTGCAGCTACCGCTAGTGCGCGAGCGAATGTGCTTTTGATCTCTCAGGCTTCGTCACAAAATGACGTTTGCTTTGTGCTTCATTCCGCTGATGTTGAGCCAACCATTGATGCTCTGCGCGAAAAGCTGGCGCTCGAGCTCCTTCAACAGAAGGTCGAACACATTTCGGTGAACAAACATGTGGCGATTGTCGCAGTGGTGGGAGAGCGTATGCGTGGAAGTCTGGGGACTTCAGGACGTACATTTAGCGCTTTGGCTGGCGCTGGTGTGAACGTAATAGCGATTGCTCAAGGCTCTTCCGAATACAATATCTCCTTTGTTATAGAAGCAACGGCTACAAAAAATGCAGTCGAAGCGGTCCACCAGGAGTTCAGGCTGCACGAACGATCCGTCGTCCATACTTAAGGATCTGACCAAGCAGGCGAGGCTAAGAGAATTTCAGATTAGGACGCTTCCGCTGAAAGTCTAATTTGAAACTCTAGATTATTCGTGCTTATCCTTTGAAAGTTTTCGAAGAAGGTCGCTCAATCTCACGATCTCATTAAGATCCGTTCCCGCCTGTGTCGCCAGTTCAGCATCGTAGACGCGTGGCTGCTTGAAAAGTGGATTTTCAACGAAGCTCATCACTACTTTATCGAGCCGGAGCAGTCCAGGTGATAACGACTCATCATAAGAATTGGCCGAACCTTTAGGAGTCTCTACCTGGGGAATCGGAAGATTGGTTCTCAATCGCTGAGCGACTTTTTTGATCTCATTCAAACTCGCGGAGATCTCTTTTGGAGTGAGCTTGGGAGTATTGTACTTATTGGCCAGGAACATTCGCTTCATCAACGTATTGTTGACCAATTGCAGTTTACGAAAGTCTTCCTGAAGAGCGACTCTGGCTTGTTGTTGTTGTCGATCGTATTGGGCTTTTACTTCAGGCCGCATGTGCCCGAGTGCCCACTCTCGACTTTGAATATCCTGCCGGCCAGCACTTGGCTTTATCGGAAGTTGGCCATTTGAATCAGGTGCAAGCAAAAGAAGTAGAGAGATACAGAATATTTGCGCGAAAAGCTGGGGATCAAATCGTCGCACGTGACACCTCCTCACAGGCAATCAGGTGTTAATAAGTTTTCCGAAGGACAAAACGAAGGGATCAGTCGACTGAAGCGGCGGCAGTATATATTTGAAGGAAAAATGAGGCAACAAAAATTTGCATTAAATCCAAGAAATTAGATTGAGACTGGGCGAAAGCCCTAATTCTGGATGAGGGGAGTCACGATAACTTCGGCCACCTTTCCGGCGACGACTTCTACGAATTGCTCCGCCTTCAGTAGCGTCTTCGAAACTGGCACTTGCACCGTCGTAACTAGTTTGAAATTACCGGAGGGAATGTCCTGAAAAATGAATTCCCCACGCGAACCTATCGGGCCCCAAGCGATCAAAGTCTTGTCGGAATAGAGAACAACCTGACCACTAAAGTTGCCGGCAAGATCACTCGAGGGAAGCTTTATAGTTCCCCGCAGACTTGCATTGGCGTACGACAAAACGATCGCCAAATCGGTTAACTCTTCGCCGGCCTTAACCTCGACCTCGTCGCCGTTCATCGCTACTGTTTCGAGTTTTAGAAATCGAAATGGAATGCTTTGGCCGACGCTGGGCGGGTTCAACGAAATGCCCAGTTTGCCTGGATGAACACCGCGCATCAGAAAAGTGTTGTCTCTATTGATCTCTAAGCGTCGACTAAAAATTCGTTGCCCGATACCCGGAATCGAATACATATGCATCGACAAACTTCTGACTTTTTCGAGAGCCGCTGGTTCCGGCGTTCCAATAACTTTGACCACACCTGAGACACTTGCGGTTTTTGACAGCTTGACGACTACCTCCTCAACGTTGTGGTCGACCAACTGGATTTCGTCTGACGAGCCAAAGTGTTCTAAAAGCTCCGCATTGGGAATAATAAGGAACGAAGGGACTGCTATTCGATAAGTGCCGGGCGTAAGACCATCCATGACAAACTCACCCCGCGAGTTAGAGAAGTTGAGTGCGTTGATACTGCCTCGCATATCACCCTTGCCATAAATCTCGACTGCATATGCAACATTAGGTAGCGGCGCGCCGGTTTGATCGTCAATGAGCTTTCCGGCAATTGAAAACGAAGGTTCCGGTGTTCCGGCTTTTATGTTTATGGTCAGCACTTGTCCAGCTCCCAACCCGAACGCTGTCGCTTTGTTCTCTTCGACTGTGTTCGGATAGTAAGTTCGAGCCAAGGCAATCCCTCCTCTATAGCTTGCATATGCTGTTACGGTCTCTCCAGCTGCAATCCTGTATTTTCCTGGAGCGAGACCGTAAATACGATAAACCCCGCGATCGTCAGTTTGGGTAGCGTCTGGTCTCTTGCTCGAGGGCCTGGCCGAATTTTTTGCTTCAGTCACAGGAAGGACTGTGACGGTAACTTCGGGAAGCGGCTTGTCGTCACTGCTTACAACCTTGCCTGTTATTACGCCACCTTTCACCAACTGGAAATCTACGTTCTCGATATTATCAGCATCAGTAATCACAACTGCTCGTAAGCTTTGTACCGGTCTTCCATTCTCAGCGATCAGGTTTCCCGGTGATTGAACGGAGATGTAGTAATTTCCGGGAGGAACATTCTTAATCCGATACTTACCTTGCGCATCTGTATTGCCACTTAATCTTGAGCTGTCGAGTGGCTCTTCAAAAGGTTGTCGCCAAACCAACACCAATGAGCCTTTGACAGGTTTTCCATTCATTGTTACGCGACCGCTAATCGTCCCAAGTTGCTCAATGGTCTGCGCCTGGTTAGCGACAGATAAGGTCAGCAATAAGATCGCTGCGAGGGAGACCCGTTTGATCATTTTATTTTGGGCCAAGCTGAAGATCGGTCACGTTTTGACAAGGCTTGAGAGATATTTCCTTTGCCAGTTGTTCAGCAGCGCGACGAATTTTTGAGCGTGCTTCTGCTGATGAGGGAAAGCGAAACTTTGCCACTGACAACTCGTCGTTAAGGGCTGGCTGATTTAAGGCCCAGTATCTTCCGGGCGGTAGATTGTTGAAAGCGAAGGCGCCATCGGGTTCAACTTTGCTGGCGAAGTATCTTAGAACGTCGTCCGCTTTCTCACGTTCGGACGGCACAAGGTAGACATTCACGTTATCGGGAACTCGCGTTCCGTCGCCGGGATTTAGTTTTCCTCTGATCGACGCCGCACCTTCGGCGAGGATCACCTTGAGTCCGGAGAGTTGTTCGCCGTCTTTGAGTGAAATCCAACTTCGAGAAACTTCTGACTTCGTTTTTACGGTAACGCTTTTGGGTGCGTTTGCCTGTGGGACCATCAAGGATTGTAAGTACCAGTACCGCGCAAAGAACCGCGGATCCAACACGTACTGGCCGCCGCGCAAATACTGCAACTCGAAAGCGCCATCGTTATTAAGAGAGGCAACCGCCGAAAAGAATCGCATAAAGGGCATGTCGTTGGTTTCGTCTTTGGCAGTATCTCGTTTTGTATCTACAGCAATCTCATTGAACAACGGTTTTCGTTTTCCCTGGCAGTCTGGCGATGTCGAAGCTACTAACGAAACTCGACCGGCAATACTTCCGAGAGGCTTTGGTATCAATTCCAATCCGGTGACGTCAGCTCCTTTTACGGAGACGCGTACGGGCGCAGAAACTGCGCTCTTAAAAGTTCCCGAGCCGCCACCGAAACTCGTTTGTGCGGTGATGTTGTAATCGCCATCAGGAACGCCGGTGATAGCGAATCCGGGACTCTCAGGAATCTGATAGTTAATCATCACATTAGCAGGTCCGCTGCCACGCGACGACAAGTAGACAGTGGCTTGCTGATTTCCGGTCGGCAGCACCTTTCCACTAACGGTATGGCCTTGTTCACCGCGGTATCGGATATCCGCTGTCGTTTCGTCTCCACTGTGCACTGTGATCTCAGCAGCATTGTCTCGAGTTGCTGCGGGAGCATAAGTGGGCACGTTATCGTCGTAAGGGCTGACGTCGTACACGTTTCGACTTGTGGTACCTGCAAAAACAACGTAAGTACCTGGAACCAAACCGTAGATGCGATAGATACCTCGATCGTCAGTGGCCTGCTCGCCAAAATTTGAGAGAAAGTCAGTTATCTTTTTTCCATCAACGTCGCGAACCCTCACGGCGCGAACTCGAATAGCCACTACAGGCTCGCCGGCACTATCAGTCACCGTTCCCGTTATTACGCCACCACGGATCAGATCAAGGTTTACGTTGTCGCCAATCCGATAATAAGGAGCCGGCACGTCGCGGTCACGAGGAACAGATCTATAACCGGGATAGGACACCGAAATGGAATAGAGTTGAGGATCAAGGTTGGTTATTCGAAAGTTTCCGTTGTTGTCAGCTGCCACGATACGCCGCTGAAAAAACGAAGCGACTGGTTGGATCGTTATTGTGGCGCCGGGCAATGGTTGACCTTCACCACTAACTCGGCCCGTGATCGATCCCGTTTGTGATTGTGGAGGAGTCGGAGGATTGCCAGGTTGTTGTGCCTGAAGAATAACAAACGATAGTGATATCAACGCCAGACTGCGGGCCATCGAAGCGTGTGCTTGGATCATTTTGTTCACTGTTGAGATTGAGGACTGGAAATTCTGCTCAAGTCGACCATCAAACTTACATCAGTTGTCCCAGGACCAACTGTTACTTGCTGCTTGCTCGAGATATTAACGTTGGTTGTGAGAGTTATGCCGCCGGTAAGTTCATAGACGCCCTCAAGCAATCCATCCATGATGAAGTGCCCTCGACTATCCACCCTTACCGATCGTTGCATCATGTTTGGTCGCCCCACGGGAGTTAGGTGTATGAACATTCTGGCGCCTGGCGGGAGCGTGCCATTTTTAAAGTTGATCACTCCTCTAAGGGTTGAATCGCCATAAACGACAAATATTCGCAGGCCCGTAATCTGATCGCCGTCTTTGATTTCAATATCCTGCGATTGGACAAACCCGTCGCGCTCGAGTCGGGTGACCACAAGAGTGCCGTTCTGATTACCTACTAGTATGCGGGCGGTGCCTGTTGCCAGGCCGCCAAGAAAAAAGGAACCATCAGCTGAAACAACAGCTGAGCGATTGCCGCTCAAAGTTGGCACGTTTGTTTGCACAGAGGCGTGGACCCGTGTGCTCCCCACCGTCGACTGAATCGATTTGTCATCACTATCAATTATCACCGTCCCGCTAATGCTGGAACCCTTGCTTAGTTTGAGAGCGATGCCAGTGACGTCCTGGTCCACAATCTCGAAACTTCCCGAATCTATCCGGCGTGAGGGATTCAAGTCGCCGTAAAGAAATATGGCGTATTTGCCAGGCATCAAACCCTCAAACGCGAACTCTCCATTCTTGCCGGTGCGAGCGGGAAGGTTCACAAATTCGGGGAACTGCGAATTCCTAAATCGTTGAAGTCCAAATTGAAAGTCTGGTATCGGAAGTCCCGTATCACCGTCGATTACTTGACCGCTCGCTGTGAAGGTTGTGATCGGTGGGCCAAGAACGAGATCAATATCGCCAAGCTCTCCACCTTCGGTCACTTCCAGGATGGTGGCTTTAGATTGATCGTCTCCGTCCGGGTAAAAAACCCGGCGCACAGTCCGACCTAGCGTAAATCCGACCCGAGTATCTTCTCCACGACCAACAGCAACTTTGTACTTCCCTGGCTGCAGGCCATAGACCCGGTAGATTCCGCGATCATCTGTCTGCCCGACCTTAAAAGCAACGACAGGCATTTGTCTTTGTTGAGTTGCACGTTCAAATACTTCAGCCTTGTAAATATTGACGGCTTCGAAAACTGCCGGTTTGCCAGAGCTGTCAGTTACTTTGCCGGTAATCACTCCGCCACGGACCAACTCAAAATCGATCTCCTCAATACTCTCTCCCTCTCCTACGACAATCATCCGTTTTCCGACATCTTGTGCATCTTTTTGTACGTAAGCCGGTTTGGCTGTTTGTACCGTGTAGGTGCCAGACGGCACATCGCTGATTCGATAGGTCCCGTCCTGATCAGTGGTCCCTCGAGGCAACTGGGCCTGATTGCTCGATGCTCCGTCGGAATACATTAGAGCAACAACAATTCCAGGTGCAGGCTTACCTTTGATGGTGACTTTGCCGCTTATCGTGCTGGGCGATGTTGGTTTTGTCTGGGCCCCGGCTTCAGTAATTAGTAAGGAGCAATTGAGTACCGTGAAGGCGATCAATCCCAGCCGGATAGAGGTCCTCATGATGTCGGCTCCTTTTGGTGAGTGAGTTGAGCGTGCGAATGATAACGCAGGCCCTTTCTAGTTACCAGATTTTTGGAGCGCGATGGCCCGTACCGTTCTTTAGCCGACTAGGGATGAGATTTTTATCGAACATTGCATGAGATCGAGTAGAGTGACAAAGCGGCGCCGGTCCGCCACACTCCAAAGTTGTCAGCTTAACTTGCTACTGCTAGGATCAATCGCGCATGGCTCACCTTAAGATCACCGACGCTAGTGGCCGTCAATGGCAATACAATTTTCTGCCTCAAGCTACCTGCACCATTGGTCGCGCACCAGACAACACGGTGGTCCTTGATGATCCTCGAGCTTCTCGTTACCACGCTCACATCAAACAGACTGACAACGGAGTCTTCACAATCGTCGATGGCGCAGTCATCGCCGGACAACTGAGACGAAGCGCCAATAAGGTTTTCATCAATGGCGAACCTGAAGTCGAGCACCAGTTAAAAACAGGTGACCGAATAACGATTGGGGCCAGCACGCTCCGGTTCGAACAGCCGGCAGAAGAACGCACTACGGATGTTCGCTACGACGACAAACCGCTCGGACATACGCAACTCCTGATCTCAGCTAATGATGTGATGAGTACTGTGCTGCGATCATCGAAAGAGGAGATTGTTGCCTTACCCTCACGAGATAAGGTCCTCGAGTCGTTACAACGGAAAGCAAACATTCTCAGCGCGCTCTATGAAATGAGCCAGACGCTCGGGTCCGTCTTTGATCTGAATGCAATCTTTGCAAAAGCGACCGACGTCATATTCAGATCAACTCCAGCAGACCGCGTTGTAGCCTTGCTCGCCGACGCTCCTGTTGCCGGCACAAATCCGGAAGAAGTAAACCTGACACCTATTGCCATGCGAGCTCGCGACGACAAGCTCGAAGCCCATGCGCGAAAACTTTCTATAGGCCGCACCATCACTCGCAAGGTGATGAAGGATCGTGTCGCCCTTCTCTCGCAAGATGCCGCGGCTGACGAACAATTTGCCGGTGTCGACTCGATTGTGTCGCAGGGAGTTCGCTCAACCATCTGCGCGCCACTGATGGCTGAGACACGAGTGCATGGTGCGCTTTACGCTGATCGGCTCGATCCTTTCGCAGCTTTCAAGCCCGACGACCTGGAGTTGATTAGCGCAGTGGCCGCGCAGACGGCTGTTGCAGTTGAAAATGCCCGAGCTCACGAACGGCTCGCACGTGAAGAAGTGGCTCGCGCAAACTACAGTCGGTTCCTGCCCGAGTATGTTGTTAAGCAGATGCTCGAGAATCCGGAGTCGTTCAAGCTTGGCGGTGTTAATCAAACCATCACGATTCTGTTTGCCGACATTCGTGGCTTTACTCGAATTTCAGAGCATGCGCCACCTGAGAAGATTGTTAGTTTGTTGAATCGCTACTTTTCGGCGATGACCGATATAATTTTTGCGCATGGTGGAACGCTCGATAAGTATCTGGGTGACGGCTTGATGGCACTGTTTGGCGCTCCGACCGCAACTCCAGATGATGCTTCGAACGCCTTGAATGCAGCAGTTGCAATGCAGCGACGCTTACTGGGAATCAATCAGGAGTTGGAAGCGGAAGGATTGCAATCAATCGGCGTTGGAATGGGATTACATACTGGCAGCGTGGTCGTGGGCTATATTGGTTCCGAACGTCGTTCTGAATACACGGCCATCGGTGACACCGTAAATACGTCTTCACGCCTTGAGGCAAACGCCCGCGAAGGAGAAATTTTAATCAGCGATGCCACTGCCAAGGCGGCTCATAGCCGGTACAAGTTGCTTCCGAGAGAGCCGATCATGGTGAAGAACAGGCAACAGCCAGTAGTGCTTTGGGAAGTTGATTGGCAACGAGCAAGTGGTGCATTCTGAAGTTTCACAGCAGTAGCCGGGAGTTTCGGAGGTTTCGGGAGGTGAATGAGAGCGGCAAAGTATGTGGTCCGTTCTTGTTCACCCTCTCTGTTTTTGAACTACAGTCAGTTCCACTGACTTAAATCTTTTGGACTTAGCTTATGTCTTTTATTGGCCGAACAGGATCGTTCATTGGGCTCAGAGCGTTGCGCGATATCGTCTCAGATTCGATGGCAATCGATATGGGGTCTGCCAACACAATCATCGCAGTCCGTGGTCGCGGGGTGGTAGTGGATGAGCCCTCAGTTGTGGCCATCAACAAAGTCTCTGGCGAGATCATTGCTGTCGGCAATGAAGCTCATAAGATGCAGGGCCGCGAAGCGCGGGACGTGGCGGTGATCGCCCCCCTGATCGATGGAGTTGTTGCTGACTTCGAAAGCACTCGATCGATGCTTGATCATTTCGTCAAAAGAGCACGAAGTGGCTTCTCTCATTTCAGCCGGCGTGCCATCATGAGCGTACTCTCAGAAGTCACTCAAGTTGAGCAGCGCGCCTTGTTGAGCGCTGCTGAAGAAGCACGAATCAGCCGCGTGTACATGATCGAAGAAGGTCAAGCTGCAGCAATCGGAGCAGGAGTTCCGATCAACGACGAGCATGCTTCAGCTGTAGTTGATATCGGTGGTGGGACAACAAATGTCGCGGCGATCGTCAGTGGTTCAATTATAGCTTCACGCGCAGAGCGCATAGGGAGTTCTGATATCGACGCGGCAATTATGGACCGCCTTCGCCGTCATAGAGGATTGACCATCGGAATTCCGTCGGCCGAGCGGATTAAGCTCGAACTAAGCTCCGCAATCGAACCAAGGGATCCAAACAGCAAGATCAATGTACGAGGCCGAGATGTGCAAACAGGAAGTCCCGGAGCGGTCGACATCACTGCGGGCGAGGTCTACGCGGTAACGCTTCCGATCATTCGACGTATCAGTGAAGAAGTTCGATCCATGCTTACCGAGCTGGCTCCCGAAGTGGCTGGCGATGTCTACGACCGCGGCGTAATTCTCACTGGCGGCGGAGCGTTGCTCGATGGTCTGCCGCAATACCTTCAGAAAGAATTGGGGCTCGCTGTGAGAGTGGCTGACGAGCCGCGATATGCGATTGTTCGTGGTCTATCTCAGCTCTTCGAAGAACCACTCTTACTGCGCCGAGTTGCTCGCACCGAAGCTCAACCCCTCATGGAAAATGAAGCCACCGCATGAAGCTGATGTGTGCGCATGAGACTCCTGGAATTTTATAAACGTCAAATAACCGTAGCTCGAATCTACGGCATTCCAGTGCGCATCGATTACCGTTGGTTCATCGTGTTTGGTTTGAGTGTTTGGCTGATAGCAATCAACTTGAGTCGCGGTGGAATGTGGGTGGGGCAAGTAAAACTTCTACCCGTGAGTGTCACTGCAGCGTGGATATTAGCGATCGTCGCTACGCTCGGCTTGTTCCTGTCCGTTTTTGGGCATGAGTTATCTCACGCTCTGATGGGCCGAGCTGAAGGAATAGATATTGAGGAAATCGTATTGCATCCATTCGGAGGTTTAGCACGCCTTCGGAATGAGCCGGAAAGTCCAGGAGCAGAATTTAGAATTGCGGTGGCTGG
>DASROI010000142.1:0-7892 GCA_035646955.1 Pyrinomonadaceae bacterium | reverse complement strand
AGAGTAAACCTCGTCAATGATAAGACGGGAGGGACGCGCACGGTTCTCACCTTTCTGGCGATCATGAATGGTCCAAGCCCAAGGAAGATTGATATAGGTCTTGACTTCTTAGGCCGTGGAAATCGGCGCGCAGTGCTCGTTCGAGACGATATGTCAGAACCGGCGGCCGTTAAAATAGAGCACACGACAGCCAACGACAAGACGGCACTCTCGATCGAGACGCGCTCCGGTGGAGGCTTCATCGGCATGTTTGGGTGATCAATCCTGATGGCAAAATCTCTACTGTGGTTCATCGTTGCATGGTTAAGTTTGGTCAGTTCAGTTGTTTCTGCGCCAGGGAACAGTTTTGACGTTGAGAAGTTCGACCGGGCGCGTGTCCTCAGGGCTGCCAATCAATACCTCAAAGAACAACCCATCACAATCACTGCTTCTTCGTCGTCTAGAAGTGCGGGCGGACCACACGACTTCTTTTCCGAGGGAGACTACTGGTGGCCTGATCCTCAAAATCCTACAGGTCCGTATATCCAGCGCGACGGCATGACCAATCCTGACAACTTTGTCGAACACCGTCGCTATTTAATGCGTCTGAGTGTTCAAGTCCCTGCGCTTGTTGCGGCGTGGAAGTTAACTAAAGACGAGCGCTATGCGACCCATGCGGTAAAGCATCTGCGTGCGTGGTTCGTTGATAAGGACACCAGGATGAATCCGAATCTGCAATATGCCCAGGCGATTCATGGTCGATTCACGGGCAGGGGGATTGGGATCATCGATACGATTCATCTCGTGGAAGTAGCGCGCGCTGTTGAAGTGTTGAAGGATTCGCGCTCGTTGAAAATGAGCGACCTTGGTGGCGTCATGCAGTGGTTTAAGGATTACCTGCTCTGGCTGACTACAAGCAAAAATGGAATCGAAGAGCGAGAGGCGAAGAACAATCACGGCACTTGCTGGGTGATGCAAGTCGCCGCGTTTTCTCAGCTTGTAGGTAAGCAGGAACTGTTGGAGTATTGTCGCGATCGTTTTAAGAAGGTACTGGTTCCTAACCAGATTGCGGCCGATGGCAGCTTTCCGGAAGAACTTCGTCGCACCAAACCTTATGGCTATTCACTCTTCAACCTCGAGGCGCTAGCTACCATTTGTCAGATTCTTTCCACCGGCAAAGACAACCTCTGGACCTTTGCTTTACCAGATGGACGTGGTATCGGGCGCGCACTTGCTTACATGTTCCCCTATATAAAGGACAAGAAAAGCTGGCCGTTGCAGCCTGACGTTATGTACGACGCGGATTGGCCCATGCGTCAGACTAGTCTTTTGTTTGGCGGCAAGGCATTGGACCACTTTGAATACATCGCAGTTTGGAAGATGCTACCTCCGGATTCTCGGGTCGATGAAGTAATCCGGAATTTTTTCATTCGTCAGCCTATCCTTTGGTGATTGGAGAACACGTGAAAATCAGTCCATTCGCTAATCTGCTGCTTCTCGGTGCGATCTTAACGCCGCAGGTGTTTGGCCAAGGGGAGAGCCGCCCGGTCCTTGCAAGCGAGACGGAAACGCGAGTGCAACACGATCAACGTATGCGTTGGTGGCGCGAAGCGAGATTTGGAATGTTTATTCATTGGGGTCTCTACGCTGTTCCCGCCGGTGAGTACAAGGGCCAACGTTCTGACCGAATCGGTGAATGGATAATGGATTGGGCCAACATCCCTCGCACCGATTATGAAAAGTTCGCCGCCGAGTTTAATCCGGTAAAGTTTAATGCGAGGGAATGGGTGCAAATCGCAAAAGACGCTGGCATGAAATACATCGTCATCACCTCGAAACACCATGATGGATTCTCAATGTATGGTAGTGAGGTGAGTGCCTACGATATTGTGGACTCGACTCCGTTTCATCGCGATCCAATCAAAGAACTTGCAGCAGAAGCCAAGCGACAGGGACTAAAATTTTGTTTCTACTATTCGATACTCGACTGGCATTATCCAGCTGCTTATGTCGATGCGGTTGGCAAGGATCCCACTGCCGGTAACCGGGTTACCAGAATGAAACCGGGCGGAAAAGAGGAGTACGTTCGGTATATGAAAGAACAGTTGCGTGAGCTGATCACTTCATATGACCCGGCGGTTTTGTGGTTCGATGGCGAGTGGCAGGACTGGTGGACCGAAGAAGACGGACAGGACCTTTATCGATTCGTGAGGTCGTTGAAACCCAACATCATCATCAACAATAGAGTTGGGAAAGGCCGCCAGGGCATGCAGGGAATGAGCAAGACAGATCGAGCTTACTCCGGAGACTTCGGCACACCCGAACAGCAAATTCCGGCAAACGGGCTGTCCGGAGTCGACTGGGAAAGTTGTATGACTATGAATACAACCTGGGGATATAAGTCGTACGATCAGCAATGGAAATCGTCCGAAGTTATCATTAGAAACTTGATCGATATTGCTTCGAAGGGTGGCAACTATCTCCTAAATGTTGGACCAACCGCTTCAGGTTTGATCCCCGCTCCCAGCGTTGAGCGATTAGCGGCGGTGGGCAAGTGGATGAAAGTAAACGGAGACTCGATCTATGGTACAACGGCCAGTCCCTTTGCAACTCAGTTAGACTATGGTCGTGCGACGAGTAAACCGGGGCGGGTTTATCTTCACATTTTTAAATGGCCTGCTGATGGAAAGTTGACTGTGCCATCGTGGGGCGCTTCAGTTAAGCGTGCATATTTCCTGGCGGATAAACGAAGAGCTTTACATTTTGAGAATGCTTCTGATGGTATAACGCTACAGGTTGGCGAGCATTCACTGGATCCGATAGCCACTGTGGTTGTTCTTGAAACTACTGTAGGGGCGGTACGCCGCGGCCGCCCCATGTAAACAAACGGGCCCCTTAGTTTTCTAACGCTACGTAAACTATAAAGCGCCTTGAAATCCATTGGGGCGCCCACGGAGGGACGCCCCTACAAACGATATGCCTTTTGACCTTCATGGAGTATTTGCGGTCCCGCCGCTCGCGCGGCGGAATGACTCGGCGCGCACGCTGGATTTCGATCAGAACGACAAGATAGTTGCCTTCATCGAAGCTGGCGGGATCTCGAGATTGATTTATGGTGGGAACGCGTTCCTCTATCACGTTACGCTCGCGGAATTTGAAAGCTTGATTGATTGGTTGGCAACTCTAACTGCCAGAATTAGCGTGATTCCCAGCATTGGACCGTCATTTGGGCGGGCAATGGATCAAACGCAATTTATTAAGAATCATGACTTCCCGTGCGTCATGGTTCTTCCCTGCGCCGATCCTCGAGATGCGGATGGTCTCGAGCGTGGCTATCGGGAAATATCAGAAGCGGCCAAGTCCCAATTAATTATCTACCTTAAAGATGAAACCAATTTCGGGTCGAATCTTGAACATGGTCTCGATTCAGTTGCTCGTTTGATTGATGACGGGATCTGCGTCGGAATAAAGTACGCGGTGGTAAGAAACGATCCAACGATTGATCCGTATTTAGAAGCGTTGCTGGCGCGTGTTGATCGCAAGTATGTAATCAGTGGCATTGGCGAAAGACCTGCTGTCACGCATTTGCGCGATTGGCAGTTAACTGGTTTTACGACCGGCTCAGGATGTGTCGCGCCGCGATTGAGCCAGGAGCTATTTGAAGTCTCAAAAGCCGGAGATTTTGAATCAGCGTTGCAGATCCGCTCCAATTTTACAGGTCTCGAAGATCTGCGAGACGCCTGGGGACCAGCGCGAGTATTGCATCAGGCAGTCGAGCTGGCGGGGATAGCTCAGGTTGGTCCGATTCCCCCTTACGTGTCCCCGTTGACAGCTGAGCAGGCTAAAGAACTTCGACGGGTGGTTGATGACCTAACTAAGCGCTGAAAGAAGAGCGCAATCAAAAATGCATCCATCAGAACTCAGGCACAGCCTTTCCGGCGTAATCGCGTTTCCAATAACGCCCTTTAAGCAAGATCTATCGCTGGATCTGCCCGGGCTTCATCACAACCTGACGAAATTGCTCGAGCACCCGGTTTCGGCCGTAGTCATTGCGGGCGGTACAGGCGAACTCTACTCATTGACTCCCTCGGAATATGCACGTGTAGTTGAGTTGGCTGTACACGCAATCGAAAGTCGTATTCCGGTGATCGCCGGCGTTGGTTTTGGGCAACGACTTGGAGTTGAGATGGCCCAGGCTGCTGAACGAGCAGGCGCAGACGGAATTCTGGCCTTCCCGCCCTACTACCCTAATGCAGATGATGAAGGATTGCTTGAGTATTACCGCTTGTTGGGCGCAGCCACCGAGTTGGGCATGCTGATTTATAGTCGCGACTGGACCAGGTTTACTCCGAGCATGGTAGAACGGCTTACCAGCATACCAACTCTCATCGCCTGGAAAGACGGTCAGGGCGATATACGTATGTTGCAGTCGATCATGAATCGCATTGGTGACCGCTTACACTGGATCGGTGGCGCCGGCGACGACATGGTTGCCGCTTATTACAGCACCGGTATACGCACTTTCACTTCGAGCATCGCTACCGTTGCGCCTCGTCTGTCGCTACGCCTTCACGAATTGGGTGAAGCAGGGAACATGGATGATCTTGCGGATCTTCTAGCGAGATGTGTCGTTCCACTTTATTCAATTCGTGCGCGACGTAAGGGTTATGAAGTTTCGACCATGAAGGCGATGATGGACATGGTTGGTTTGAATGGTGGACCAGTCAGACCTCCCCTGGTGAACGTGACGGTGGAAGAGGAAGATGAACTGCGAATGATCCTCGGAGGCTGGGAAAAGTTCCTATAACCTTGGAGTGCGGCGGCCCGGCTCCGCTTTTAAGGGTCTCAATTTCGTCGAGTCTTGTTCTTAAAATAGAACCTGCTAGTGAAGGGGTGGGTGTTGGCAAGTGTTCCATTTAACAAAGCGCCGCCGGGCCCGCGCACTCCAAGGATACGGTGGGGATTAATAGGGTGCGGCGACATTGCGCGGAAACGAGTTGCTCCGGCACTGAACAATACTGCGAATTCGAAACTCGTTGCGGTTAGTAGGGCAAACTCGCAGCTGCTTGATTCGTTCGCCGACGAATTTAGCGTAGAAAAAAGATATCCCGACTGGCGCGATCTTGTTCAGAACCCGGAAATTGACGCAGTTTATGTTGCTAGTCCTAACTATTTGCACGCTGACCAAACAATCGCCGCTGCTAATGCAGGAAAACATATACTCTGCGAAAAACCGATGGCGCTTGATGTTGCACAATGCGACCAGATGATCGCAGCGTGCAATCGCAAGCGAGTAAAACTCGGCATTGCGTATTATCGCCACTTCTATCCGGTAATACGTCGCATAAAAGAAATAATCGTTTCAGGTGAGCTTGGTGATCCGGTCTTTACTCAGATAAATGCATTTGAGTGGTTCAATCCTCGGGCCGGTCATCCTCGCGAGTGGTTGTTGAAACCGGAACTTTCAGGTGGTGGGCCAATGGTTGATTTTGGCTGTCATCGAGTAGAAGTCTTACTCGACCTATTTGGTCCAATGAGTAAAGTTAAGAGTACGATGGGCAACGTTGTGTTTGAACGGGAAGTTGAAGATGTCGCGACTGCACAGTTTCAGTTTGAGACTGGTGCTTGTGCAACCTTGAGTGTTAGTCACGCGGCATTCGAGCCACAGGATACACTCAGTTTGTTTTTCTCGCGCGGATCGATTCATGTTCCCGGCCTAAGTAAAGGCACAATGCGCGTAATCGGTGAACAGGGAGAGCGTGTCGAAGAGCATCCACCGGCGCAGAATATTCATCAGCCTTTGATTGAGGATTTTGTAAGCGCCTTGATCGAAGATAGGTCGCCGGTGGTCGGTGGAGAGATTGGTAAAGGGGTTGCTGAGATTTTAGAGAGGATGGCTTTGCACAAAAAGTAACATGCCAACACTACAGTACCGCGAGCGAAGCGACCGGATGGCACACTCAACGAACCAACCATCAGAATTTAGGCGTAATGTCGACTGTGCCACCGCCGCGCTTCGCTCGCGGTACTGTACTGCTCGCTCGACACTCACCAAGATTAGAGTTTTTGTGCAAAGCCAGAGAGGATCTATCGCGGTGGTGAGTAGCAATTTGACAAAGCGGCGCCGGGCTGCCGCACTCGAAAAATGAAACTTCGAAGTCAGAGATGGTTTGGCGAGAACGATATGCGATCGTTTGGTCATCGATCCCGGACCAAGCAGATGGGCTATTCGCTCGAGGATTTTCAAGGTAAACCAGTCATCGCGATCATCAATA
The DNA here is from genome assembly GCA_035646955.1 of Pyrinomonadaceae bacterium. Taxonomy (GTDB): domain Bacteria; phylum Acidobacteriota; class Blastocatellia; order Pyrinomonadales; family Pyrinomonadaceae; genus PSRF01. Next base: position 1,638 of record DASROI010000142.1, on the reverse strand, counting down.
CCTGGAGTGACCTGGCCACATGTCACAGTCATTTCCGAACTCGTGCTGAAGAGGTAAAGCGCGGTGTGTGGCAGGCTGGTGGTTTCCCAGTTGAGCTTCCGGCAATGTCGGTGACTGAGACCTTCATGAAGCCAAGTCCAATGATGTACCGGAACTTCCTGGCCATGGAGACTGAAGAGTTGTTGCGCAGCCAACCAATCGACGGAGTCGTTTTGATGGGCGGGTGCGACAAGACAACACCGGGATTATTGATGGGCGCGATCAGCATGAACATCCCTTCGATCTACTTGCCTGCTGGTCCAATGTTACGCGGCAACTGGAACGGAAAAGTTCTCGGAAGTGGCAGTGATGTCTGGAAATACTGGGCCGAGAAGAGGGCGGGAAATATTTCTGATTGTGAATGGTCTGAGATGGAAGATGGCATCGCTCGCAGTGCGGGACACTGTATGACGATGGGCACTGCTTCGACCATGACTGCTATCGCCGAGACGCTTGGTCTCAGTTTACCCGGTGCTTCTTCGATACCCGCGGTCGATGCGAATCACTCGCGCATGGCTACAAATTGCGGGCGGCGAATAGTGCAGATGGTTTTTGATGACGTAAAACCTCGTGACATCCTTTCACGGGCCTCTTTTACGAATGCGATCACTGCGGACATGGCAATCGGTGGCTCAACCAACGCTATTATTCATCTCCTTGCGCTCGCGGGACGTGCCGGTGTTCCGCTTGATATCCGCGAATTCGATCGTATCTCCGATCGGACGCCAATGATCGTTAATCTGCGTCCATCAGGAGAGTTTTTGATGGAGGACTTTTACTACGCAGGCGGCTTGCGAGCAGCACTCAAGGAATTGAGTGAACTGTTGGAACTGGATGCTCCCACAGTGTCTGGCGAGACTCTGGCTAAGAATATCGAAACGGCAACGGTAACTGATCATGAAGTTATTCGTCCGCTGACAAATCCGGTGGCCAGGTCCGGAGGAACAGTGGTGCTTTTCGGGAATCTCGCCCCCGACGGCGCTGTCATAAAACCTACCGCCGCTGAAACGCGCTTGCTAAAACATACTGGACCAGCTGTTGTCTTTCGAGACTATAACGACCTGTCCGCTCGGATTGATTCTGACTCGTTAGCAGTCGATGCGGATTCGGTTCTGGTTTTACAGAATGCTGGTCCACTCGGTGGACCTGCTATGCCGGAATGGGGGATGTTGCCGATTCCGCAGAAACTTTTGAAGCAAGGCGTGCGTGATATGGTTCGTATTTCCGATGCTCGGATGAGTGGTACAGCGTATGGAGCGTGTGTTCTGCATGTGGCTCCTGAGTCGTTTATTGGAGGACCGCTTGCACTCGTTCAGGACGGCGACTTGATCGAGTTGGATGTTGCCGCACGTAAACTGGAGATGCACGTTCCAGATCACGAGTTGAACCAGCGGCGATCGAATTGGAAGCAGCCGCCCCCACATTACCAGCGAGGGTTTGGTGCGCTCTATGCCGCACACGTAACGCAAGCCAATAAAGGTTGCGACTTTGATTTTCTCGAGGCTGGACCCGACACGCCGGAGCCGGAGATACACTGAGAGGAAAAGATTATTTCTCAAATTCCTTCTCTGTGCGACCTTTGTGGTCTCGGTGTCTCGG
>DASROI010000141.1:0-8273 GCA_035646955.1 Pyrinomonadaceae bacterium | reverse complement strand
GCTGTGAGAATTACGGAGGCACCAGCAAGAGGTCGGAACGCACCATCGGCATTTGCTGGTGCTGCCACCCAAAACGCCATCCTTGCTAACGAACTCAGCTGGACCTTTGGTGGAAAACAGCAACGCGGATGGTATCTGTATAACCAACTTATCCAAAGGACCTTGAATAGTCATGGTGATTCTAGCACCTCAGATTTTGCCGCAGCACTCGCGGCCTGGCAGAAGAAGAGAGGCCTTGCGCAAAGCGGTGTGCTTGATGAAAACACGCTGATGGCAATGATCGCCTCCTGGCAGAGTGGGAGGCTGAAAAATCGAACTTACGCCGACGCCAGTCAGTTGCTTACCGGGCCGCCATCCGATTTTTACGATCCTAGTCGACTCGACGAACTTCGTGGAGTGGAACGGGAAACATATGGGGCCTACAAACAGATGATTGCGGCGGCGATTGCGGATCCAGCTCTCGATCTTGCGCATTCAACAGCAAACGAGCTGGCGCCGAGGGAGAAATATTTTAAGATTATTTCCGCCTTTCGCTCGCGGGAATATCAGGACCAGTTACGGCTAAAGTCACCAAACTCTGGTCCAGCGGGCCTGGCAGTCAACAGTCCGCATTTTACAGGTCGCGCGTTGGATATTTATGTTGGAGGCGATCCCGTTGACACGAATGACGCGAATCGCGCTATCCAGGTGAAAACTCCAGCCTATCAATGGTTGGTGCGGAATGCAGAGCGCTTCGGGTTTCGCCCTTACTTCTATGAACCCTGGCACTGGGAATATGTGAGGTGAGGGACTCTGATCAAAGATCAAGGATCAAATCCCCAATTAGTTCCTCTCCCTCACATACAAATAATCCTTGACTCCACTATTCACCAGAGCAGCTTCCTTCAGTTTAGGGTTCTCAGCCCATGACTTTCCCGAAACAAAAGTCACGTTGTCAAAAACCAGAACGATTGTTCCCAGCGTCAGCAACTTACTAACCTTTCGAGCGGCAAACATTGGTATGCGGATACACCCATGACTCGCCGGCTTCGTCGGTACTGTTCGGAAGCCATGTATGGCTACTCCGCCAGTGATGTAGTTTGCATAATAAACAGAGCCAAGGTCCCCGTTTTCCCAGCCGAAGGTTTTGTCATAAACAAGGAACCGGCCACGCGGCGTGTAGGCGATACTTTCCTGCCCATGGTCCATGTAAGTCGCGTTGCTGCCAGTTGAAACTGGAAGAACCTTGACGTCACCCTGTTCGTTGACTATGAGCAACACCTGGTGGTCCAGGTCAACTTCAACGTGAGGATAGCCAACCTCTCTGGCCTTTGGCGAGCTGCTCGAGCGAATTGCCTCGAGCTCAGCCAGCGTTAACTTCCCATTGATCGTTCGCCCTTCCCACTTTTGAAAAGCAATCAAAGCGGATTCCGAGCCAGGATCAAATTGGCCGTCGACAGCGCCGGTCCAGTAGCCCAACTCGCCGAGCCGTCGCTCTGCTTCTTTTATCTGGACGCGATTGAGCGCCTGATCGCCTCGCTGAGGAGTCGCAAATATTGAGCTTGGAGAAATGAAGGCCAGACAACAGAAAACTAAAACTTTCATTCCCAACGTGCTATCCCTTCTCTCGAAATCTAAACAGTCTTGCCTGGGATGCTATTCAGGGTCCGAAACGGTTCCTGTACTCAGCAGACAGAAGAAACGCCTTCACCATCTCCGCGTTAACGAAATTTCCGCCAAACGCATTCAACTTATTCAACCAGAACTGGTAACCGTCGTCATTACCATCCGGCTGATCGGTTGGATTTCTCCGGAGATAACCATAATACTGTAACAGCACAAAAGCCGGATTGAACTCCGCATTTTTCAGCGAAGCCGAGTCAGTAACGCTCCGCAATCCCGCGACCCTTCCTGTAGTGCCGCCCGTTCCAAAAGCAACGATGGCCGCCTGTCTCTCGTTAACAGTTGGGACAACTATCGCCGACGTAAACAATGCGTCGACATATTGATCAGCGGAAAGCCCGACCGCAAACAATCCGGTAAAGGATGAGCTGTTTACAATATCCGTCGCATAAGCCTGCTTATTTGCCTCCAATTGCTGCTCCGCTCCGGCTTCTCCTACGATCACGCCATTCCCCACTCTTCGGGCATCGCGCACAAATTCGAGGTACGAGAAGCGCGAAGCAGCCGTATCGGACCTCCGGGAAAATGCAGCCCGTTGTAGCCGGATAACAAAGAAACTGGTCTCTTGAAATTCTGTTGACAGGAAGAACGCTGCCGAAGCGTTGATTCGCTTAACATCGATGCAGTGTTGATCTGTCCCACACGAAGTGATCGTGCTGGTCCAGAACGTTATTCCGGCTGCATCACTTTGCCGGTTTAGAAAGTCGTGATAGTGCTGGTCCACAAAAATTGCGGGATCATCTATTACGTTTGTGGCAGGCTCTACCGTATCGTCGATAATCTGGATCGAAGTAGTTCCCGGGGCCCCGAGTACGGCGCCTGCGGAAGGATTACTGAGACTGAGATTAAACGACTCCGTTCCCTCAGTTTTCGAATCTTCGTTGATCAAGATATTGATCGTCTTAGCTACCTCACCAGGCGCAAAGTTAAGCGTTCCGCGCGCGATAGTGTAATCCTGTTTCTGTGTCGCTGTGCCGTCACTGGTAGCGAAGTCCACATTCGCGGCATTGTTGTTATTACCGGTACGAACCACAACGGCCGAAATCGAGGTGACGTCCTCGGTGACCGAATAAACTGATTGTTCAAACTGAAACGTCGATGGTGGGACTGGTCCTGTTAACCGTACCACTGCTGTCGTAGCTGGACCGGAACGCGGAATGGCCTCAACCAAAACGAAGAGACGATCGACGCCAGTCTGTTGTAGGCCCGTCACAAATTGCAGATTCAGGCTGCCACCGATTCCCAATGGCGTCGCTGACGTAACGCTGTCCACCGACCACGAGCTGTTAAATCCGCCGCCAAATGATTGAATGGGTGGTCCTTCGAGAGTTGTGCCTTGCACAAAAACATTGCACGGTGCGGCCGCTGGCGCACACACGGTTGGGTCATTCACAGTGACCGAATTGTTTGTGGCCGACAGCGCCCGCAGATCTGCAGCGCAAGTCGCCGGTGCGGGTTCGACGTTACAACCACTACCAATTGATGGAAGCGTTGTAATGTCGACAATCCGAAAGCGAAGGCGGGTGATTGGTTGGCCCAGGTTGTTTGTGATTCTTCTTCTAAACGTGAGCGTGCCAAAGGTGCTGTTTTGAAGGTTTCCTGGAGTAGTGTTTCGCGCACGATTTGGCGCAGCATCCTCGGCCACGGTTGAATCGAGACGGGTGACTACCAGACCAGGGTCCAATATACCAGTGATTGGACCAGAAATGTTTTCGGGACCCGGTGTGCTTAACCTGCGGCTCACTCCCGTATCCGTCGCACCGGTGTCTCCGTACAGAAAATCGTCGGCGTTATTGCCGGTATCCTGCGGATAGCTGCTCGATGGACCAAGTGTAGTGGTCAGCAAAGAAACGGTGCTGCAGCTACCTGAAAGCGAGCCGGTGCAGCCGCCAGGTAGCCGCCGAAAGAAACTTCCCTCGAGCGCAGTTGAAGGGATTGCCGGATAACCGGTACCTTCCCGGTAGAGCGGGTTGTTATCAGCACTTGAACCGACCGCATCAATTCGGTTTGCCAACGTGTAATTAAAAGCAGTTCCAGTAGCAAAGAGCGCGATACCCACGTTGTCAGGGAACTGGATCGTATAGCTGATGTCCGGAACTGCGGTGGTTCCATTCCCTGCCGGATAATTCTTCAAGCTAAACCCGATAGAGTTAGTGGCGAGGAGATGTGCACGAGCGGGTATTACAGTCCCATTCGGTATGACAAAACGAGTCGCAGGCAGCTGATCATTGATAACTGCATTTGATGATCCTACCAACGCGTATCCTGATGATGTGCCATCAACCGAATTTACGGTATGCGGTGTGTCGCTGTTGTTGTAGATTTCTATGAATTCGTCATTGGGTCCATTAGGACCACGAAAGCGAAACTCGGTGATGAGCAACGGCACATTTGCCGCCGTCTGAGCGTTGGTGGGCCGATTGAGCGATGGCACCAGCGCAACAAGACCACCCACTGCCAGCAGAGTGAGCACGCTGAGTAATGCCCTGTTTGTGTTTGGTTTGATCTGTTTTGAACTGGACGACGTGACCTGGGCCTTTTGCATGAAATCCCCCTGAATCTTCAGATTCAACCCGGAAAGTTGAAGCCAGACGTCCTTTAGGCTGAACCAGTGACATTTCGATTAGCGTTGAGGCAGGCCCGCACGACCGCTGCGTCGCAAATCTTCTAACGGTAATTCAGGTGCCAAGTCAAGGATGTTCTCAACCTGGATTCTAAGTTGTGTTCTCGGGGCTTCAAAAACAACTTAGAGACTGTACTCTGTCGGGAAACTCAGTAGAATTAAGTACGCCTAGATGGACCCAAAAGCGCAACATTTAGCAAAGACTTGAAATAAGCTAACCATAATCTTGATGTAATTCATGTAACTACTATGGACAAACAGAAGCTGGACTACTTTCGTAATCTTCTCCTTGCACAGCGACAACAAGCTGAGCAGGATCTACGCGCTAATGCAGCGACCGGACGTCAAGAGGCTGACGATGTTATCGATATCGGTGAAGAGTCAGAGTTGGACCTGGAAAAATCTACCGCCCTCGATCTGGCTGGCCGTGAGTCAGAATTGATTACAGAAATTGATGAAGCGCTGCAGCGAATTGAAGATGGGACCTATGGGCAGTGCCGTCGTTGCGGTAAGCCGATTGACGAGGAACGGCTCAAAGCCATCCCAACCGCGCGCTATGACGCCAAGTGCCAGGCATTGATTGAGGATGCCCAGGGACTCGAAACACCAACACTATAGACTGCGTTATTGAAAGAGGTAAGCGCGAGATCACACCACGGCGCCCCTCTTGCGCACATCGCAACAAACGGCTCTAAGAATTCGGCTGGGTTTGTGCGGTTTTACCGTTTTAGGTCCACGGTCCAGTTCAGCACAACAGTGATGGGTGTATTCGCTGCTTCGGCAACCAGGTTATTGAGTACGAAGCGCTGACCGTCAGCAGTAACGGAATAATAATCTCCTGGTGTATCGATCCCACCGACTCGTGTACCGAACAATACGGTTGGAGCGCGGTGTTCAAACGTGGCACCATCTGTGTTCACTTCGACTGACATCAGTTTGCGGTCCGTCGAAATATAAAACAACTCTTTCCCATCGCGCCGCCAACGAGGTTGCTCGCCGCCGGTGATTGAAATCTGCCATTTCCCCGCCGTTACTGGAAAAGCCCGAACACACACTTCGTTGGCCCCAGATTCGTTCGATTCGTAAGCCACCCACCGCCCGTTGGGAGAGAACTTGGCTCCGCGTTCATCAAAATTAGTTTGCAAAAAAGGAACTGGTTTTGAAGGATCATCCAACGATAACGTCCACAGGTCCCAACTGGTTTTTGGATCGACGACTCCATAGAGAATATAACGACCGTCGCGCGACCAATCGAAGGAAATTTTAGCCGTAAGAGATTTGATTAAAGGCTCATCGTTGCCGGCGCTACTCGAGACCTTCTGATAGAGGTTTGGTGGCCCATCCCTCAGTGAAGAAAAGACGATGCGACCTCCGTCTGGAGACCAGATAGGTGAAAAGTCTGTAGTCTTCTCGAAGGTGAAACGTGAAGGCATTCCTCGTGCTATGTCTATCAACCACAGGCTGATACTGCCGGTTCGATTGTCTACGCGTCTGAAGGCCAGTCGACTGTCATCAGGTGAGAGCTCCAGATCTCCTTGATCGGCCGGTTCTCCGATAAGTCCCAGTTGCTTGCCCGTGCGGTCGACCCAGGTTAGTTGCGTAAGTCCTGCTGAGCCGCTGTGATGAACAACGACTCCATCTTCGGAGGCGGAAAAATAACCTTGATAAGAGGTGGCATCAAAACCTACGTCCTCCGCGATTGGGATAGGTTCGCCCATGAGTTCGAGCTTGTCTGCGTCGAATCGATGTGCGACCAAGGTCGACTCGCGTCGGTAAAGTAAGTAACCCGGCGGCGCATAGACTGCGTTTGAGTATGCGTTCAGGAGGGATTTCGATTCGTTCGAATCCAGTACTCCGACTCGAACTTCGCGTTCACTGCCAGCCATCCTCGCGACATATAGATAGTGGCGACCGTCGGGTAAGAAGAAGGGAAGCCAACGGCTGGCTCCTCCCTGCAGCAAGTTGTCTGAGTTTATGGGTGTTGGCTCACCGCCTGATGCTGAAACTCGCATGAGTGGAGATGGCGGTACCGGGCAATAGATAATCACACCGTCTCGGCTCCACGCTCCTCCTCGAGCATTGGTAGCATTCGCGAGTGTTGTTGGTTGTCCACCTGCGAGGTCTACACGCTTCAGTTTTCCTTTTGCGAAGAATCCAAGAGATCGACTGTCAGGAGACCAGAAAGGCATGTAGGCACTCTCAGATCCCTCTAATGGACGCGCCACCAGCGAATCGAGTGGGCGCACATAAAGAAACGCAGATCCCGAAACATCCATCGCTACGAAGGCAAGGGTCTTACCGTCAGGCGAAATGATAGGTGGTTGGCCTGCCATCAGGAAGGTTTTTTCCGGAGGCAGAACCAGCAGCTTTATCGAGCGAGTCTCTGGTTTTGGCTGACGTATGAAGTACAGCGCAGCCATGGTCAATGTTGCCAGGGCAAGAATTCCAGCAATGGTCCATGCAACCCGTGAACTTCGAAGAACGCTTAACTGCCGTGAGTCATTGACAGCCGCGACGCCTACTGGCAGCTCAGTTCTCGACGATGAGTCGGATGAACTCGCCAACGCTTCGAGCGCAAAACTTAGATCATGCGCTGAATGAAAACGTCGTTCAGGCTTTTTTTCCAAACATCTCCAGACAATGTTTGTCAGCTGCGGATTGATCCGCGTATTGGTCTCTGAAAGGTCCTGAGGCTCTTCCTTCAGAATCGCATTCAAACTCTCAACTGCCGAATCCCCATGAAAGGCACGCCTGCCGGAAATTGTCTCGTAAAGAACCGCGCCGAACGAGAAAATATCCGATCGTTGGTCAACAGGTTGTCCACGAACTTGTTCAGGCGACATGTAACCCGCGGTGCCCATCACCGTGCCCGCGCTCGTGTGGGCCTTGATTGTTTCCACATCGCTGCGGACTACCTCGTCGCCGGTCGGTGGGAGTAATTTCGCCAAACCAAAATCGAGAATTTTGACACGATCGTCTTTGGTGATGAAGATGTTATCGGGCTTCAGGTCCCGATGAATGATGCCTCTTTCGTGAGCAGCTGCTAGCCCATGGGCCAACATCGTCGCGTAGCTGATAGCCTTGCGTTGAGGTAGAGGCCCGGTTGCGAGCATCTCGCGAAGTGTTTCACCCTCAAGCAGCTCAGCCACAACATAGGGAGCCCCTTCGTGAGAGCCGACATCGTATACAGCCAGAATATTTGGATGGTTCAGTGAGCCTGCTGCCTGAGCTTCCTGCTCAAATCGGCGCAGCCGGTCGGTGTCAGCTGAAAATGCCGCGGGCAAAACCTTTACAGCAACCTCGCGTTTTAACTTCACATCCCGCGCACGATATACCTCACCCATTCCACCCTCGCCGAGGAGTGAGAGGATTTCATAGCGTCCGAGTTTTGTGCCTGATGGAAGCTTCGAGGGCATTGGAAACGATTGGACCCGGGCCTTTCGAAGTTTGAGGAAGGATTCTAACTGACTTAACAACTCCCCGGCGAGTGTTTGTCAGAAGCTATCAGGGTGCGGGTGCGGACAGGTCATTCGATCGGGTATCAGTAGCGATCCAGTTTACCTCCCAGGTTTTGCCACCATCGTCAGAGAAGGACTGCTCAAAACGACATGAGTTTGGCGTTATGTCGGAAATTACAAATCGAACAAGGATTGATCTGCCGTTTAGTGAATCCTGGTTATAAAACTCTCCCCGTCCATTCCTGAATTCACCAATTGAGGGTGGCGTCAGTGAGCCATCGACGACATTCGCGAAGTTCAGACTCCATTGACGCGACACCGGATTGTACAAACGCAAACTGACACCCTCGATGTGACCCGCTGGACCATCGACCTTCAGTTCCACGAGGTTGGCTTTGCCATTCAGAACCTTGCTTACGACTGATGTTCCATCATATTCAACCCAGGTGTTGGAACCTGTGAGTGGTCGGAGACGTCGTTTGAGGTGGGTTTTCCAGGTTCCAATTTCGAAGTCGAAATCGTGCTGCCCA
>DASROI010000140.1:0-9852 GCA_035646955.1 Pyrinomonadaceae bacterium | reverse complement strand
GTAAGTTTTTGTCCATACTCTTGTGCGGTTTGTGATAAGCCGGTGGTGGCTTCATTCAGACTTCCATTCTCTGGCATCTTGTTTTCTCCTTCGGACCTAAGTTTCGTTTGCCTTAGAGCAAGCGTTATGCCGACATACGTGGTCAATTAAACAGTCGAGTTAATGGCACTGTAGCAACTACGTATTCTCCATTTGTGTTGAACTGGTACGAAAACAATAGCGGAAAAGATCGGGATTAGTACAACCCAAGGAGGTTAATTTGACCTTGGAGTGCGCCGGGCCGGCAGAGCTTTTACTCTCCTAGTCGGCGAGCTAGCCACGATCAAAGCGCGTTCGCCCATCAATAACTGCCGAAATTAATGCCCCCATACTCCTCCAACTATCTCCTAGTTGACAGCATCCAAGGCCCGATGGTAAGTAAGTACTTACTTTACAGAAGAGCCAGTGAAATCGTTAGGAGCAGACAGGATTGAGCAAGCAAGTTTCCGAATTCGAAGAAATTCAGCCCGTTGTCGCTTCAGCCCGAATGGCCGGCGAAGAACGGCGCCACCAGATTCTCGCTGTCGCCGTAAGCCTTTTCTCTAGTAAGGGCTTTCGCGGCACTACAACCAAGGAAATCGCCCAGGCTGCCGGAGTCTCAGAAGCCATGGTGTTCCGGCACTTCGCCACTAAGAAAGAGCTGTACGCAGCAATCCTTGACCATAAGGCGTGTTCCGGTCCCAACTTCGAACCAGAACAAATGGCAGCCGAAGCGATCCGTCAAAAGGATGATCGCGAAGTCTTCCGTTGCCTGGCCTTCGGTGCACTCGAACATCATGAAAAAGATCCGGAGTTCCAGCGTCTCCTGCTTCACTCGGCTCTCGAGAAGCATGAACTTGCTCAGATGTTCTTCGATCAGTTTGTGCGGAAAGTCTACGAATTCCTGGGCGCCTACATTCGCGAGCGACAAAAGGAAGGAATGTTCGCCCAGATCGATCCGGCAATCATAGTTCGATCGTTCGTCGGAATGGTTATGCACCACTCGCTCAACAATAATCTTTGGGATCCCCAACGACGGTTGTTGAACATTTCTAATGAGAAGGCGGCTGAATTCTTTACTGAGATCCTCTTCAACGGTGTTGCTTCGCCTTCGCGTCCCCAGAAAAGAGTTGAGAATAAGAAAAATTAAGGAACTGACGATGTCATACGTTTCGCATTTCAAAGTTGTGATCTTTTGCCTGACGCTGCTGTTGGTCAGCGCCTTCGCTATTTCCTGCGGTGGCTCAAAAGCTAACGCGAGAAAAGACGAGGCTGCTAACGCCAACACTCCAAAAGTCATCGAGGTTACGACGGCCGCCGCTATTCGACGCGACTTGCCCGAGTTTTTCGAAGCGTCCGGCAGTCTCGCAGGAGATCAGCAAACAGATGTTGCGCCGCAGGCTTCCGGCAAAGTAGTCGCTGTAAGCGTGGAGATCGGTAGTTACGTTCGTCGCGGCCAGGTGATGGTCCGTTTGGACGGAACAGAACTAAAGCTGAAGGTTGATCAGGCTGCCGCTCAAGTTGAACAAGCAAAGGCTTCGGTCCGACAAGCTGAAGAAAAGATCGGCTTACGGTCCAATCAGTCGTTTGACCCAAATCGAGTTGCTGAGGTTAATGCAGCCCGAGTCGCTCTGGAACTCGCCGATAAGAACTTGCGGCGCGCGGAAAAGCTCATTGAATCGGGAGACGTTTCTCGTTCCTTTTACGATGAGCAGCGCTCTCACCGTGATCAGTTGAAAGAGCAGTACGACGCAGCGTTGGCCCAGGCCCGTCAAAATTACGCTGCGGTAGTTGTGGCGCGCACGAATGTCGCCAATACAGAAGCAGCACTCGCGTTAGCACGTAAGAATCTTTCCTATACCGACATCCTGGCGCCCATCGATGGTTCAGTGGTAGAGCGAACAGCTGATCTCGGCGAATATGTTTCACCTCAGCAAAAGGTGGTAACACTTGTTCGCACTAATCCCCTCCGTATCAGGATCGACATTCCTGAGCAGGCAATTCCAAATGTTCAGGTTGGTCAGTCGGTGTCCATTACAACCAGCGCCTGGCCCGACAAGAATTTTGCCGGCAAGGTTGCCCGGATCGCCCCGAATGTCTCGGCACAGTCGAGGACTCTGACGGTTGAAGCCGAGATCGACAACAGCAGCGGCGCACTTAAACCAGGACAGTTTGCGACGGTCAGGATCCTACAACCTCGACCGGTCGCGGCGGTTCTTGTGCCGCAACGTTCAGTGATAACCGAAACAGGGGTTAGTCGGCTCTTTGTAATAAAGGACGGACATGCTGAGCAGCGGTTGGTCCAAATTGGACAGACTGAAGGAGACCTGGTCGTAATTAAAAACGGTGTCGCCGTCGACGAAGTGGTTGCTACAAGCAGTCTCGAGCAACTTAGCGATGGAGTCCCTGTAAAGCAGTAAACCGCTAACTCTTACTTAAAGCGATATGCAAAAACTAGCTGAAATATGTGTGCGCCGGCCGGTGTTCGCGACAATGTTGATTCTGAGTCTTACTGTCGTCGGACTGTTTTCTTACAAGTCTCTCGGAGTCGACCTTTTTCCGAAGATCGATCTTCCCACGATCACCGTCACAGTCGTGAATCAGGGGGCCTCGCCGCAAGAGATTGAGACTGAAATAACCGATAAGGTTGAAGGTGCGGTAAACACAATCTCGGGCATCGACGAGTTGCGTTCAACTTCCGTGGAGGGTGTGTCGCAAGTCTTCATCACCTTTCTATTGGAGAAAAATCCCGACGTAGCTGCGCAGGAGGTTCGCAACAAGATTGATCTGATTGTGAACGACCTTCCGGTAACGGCTGAGCAGCCTATCGTTCAGAAACTCGATACTGACGCGGCTCCAGTGGTTCGAATTGCGGTTTCGGCGCCGCGCTCACTGCGCGAAGTAACAGATATCGCTGACAAGCAAATCAAGGAGCAGATCGAGTCCATTAATGGTGTCGGTGATGTACAGATTGTTGGTGGCCGAACGCGTGAAATAGAGATCTGGGTCGATCCGGATAAGATGCGCGCGTTTGATGTAACAGTCGCGCAAGTTGCGGATGCGGTGCGCGCACAAAACATGGAGCTTCCCGGCGGACGCGTCAACGAGGCCACGCGTGAGTTAACCGTGCGCACGATGGGGCGCATTGTTCAGCCGTCGAGCTTCAATGATTTGATCGTTGGAAGTCGGGGAACCTACTCAGTCAAGCTCAGCGATATTGGATATGCCGAAGATGGCGCTGAAGAGCCACGCACCGAAGCACGATTGAACGGTCAACCGGCGGTAACTTTGATCGTTTCAAAGCAATCCGGTCAAAACACAGTCGCTGTCGCAGATGCAGTAAAGGAACGGCTGAACGAGATAGCCAAGACTCTTCCGCCCGGCTTCAAGACCGAGGTAGTTGGCGACCAGTCAATTTTCATCAAAGCTTCTATCGAGGCAATTCAGACACACCTTATCGAAGGCAGTATCCTCGCGGCGATTGTTGTCTTTATTTTCTTATGGAGCTTCAGATCTACTGTTATTGCAGGTTTGGCCATTCCCACCTCGCTCATCGCCACTTTCGGTTTAATGGCGGCGATGGGATTCACGCTGAATCAGATAACGATGTTGGCGTTGACGCTTATGGTCGGCATCGTGATCGACGATGCGATCGTGGTACTCGAGAATATTTTCCGGTTCATCGAAGAAAAGGGGACACCACCTTTTCAAGCGGCGATTGAGGGTACAAAGGAGATTGGTTTGGCCGTCATGGCCACGACTTTATCTCTGCTTGCTGTGTTTCTGCCCGTTGGGTTCATGGGCGGAATTGTTGGCCGTTTCATGTCTTCGTTTGGTTTGACTTCATCATTTGCGATCGCTGTTTCTCTTCTAGTTTCGTTCACGCTGACTCCGATGTTGGCGGCAAGATTAATCAAACGAAGCGATGACGAAAAAGAGAAGCCATTAGAGAAACACACCGAGCCGGCCGACCATGGTTCCAAACAGTCTCGTTTCTATCGGCCAGTGGACCAGGTTTATACCAAGCTCCTGACATGGTCCATGACGCACCGGTGGGTCATCGTGGTTGCGTGCGTGGCGGTAATTTTAAGCATCGTGCCGCTGTTTATGTTTGTGGGTAAGAACTTCTTACCGGTGGACGATCAGGCACAGTTTGAAATCAACGTCAGAGCATCTGAGGGTTCGACACTTGGCGCAACCAGCACACTGGCAGAACGCATTGCGGTTGATTTGCGAAAGTTACCTGGTGTGACTGACACATTGACCACGATCGGCGGCGGTCAACAGGAGCAGGTCAACGTCGCCACGATTTATGTGAAGTTGTCGCCAATTAAAGAGCGAAGCATTTCCCAGGAAAAACTCATGTCGCGAGCGCGTGATGAGGTGTTGACGAAATATGTCAAGCAGTATCCCGGTCAGTTACGAACCAGCGTCCAGCAGGTCGCCGCAATTTCGGGCGGAGGTTTTCGTAATGCGGACATTCAATATGTAATTGGCGGTCCAGATCTTAATAAGCTCACTGAGTATTCGAACGCTCTGCTCGAGAAGATGAAGACGATTCCCGACGTCGTCGATGCAGATTCTACTTTAATAACCGGCAAGCCCGAGTTGCGAGTGGTGATTGATAGAGCTCGCGCTGGGGATTTGGGCGTCAGGGTTGGCGACATTGCGCAAGCTCTGAACACTCTGGTTGCGGGGCAAAAGGTATCAACATTCAATGCCGGAACTGATCAGTACGATGTTCGGGTTCGCGCTACCGGAGAGTTTCGGACCAGTGTTGAAGGTTTGAAGCGGATGATCGTTTCTTCGGCCAAGGTGGGCTGGGTGAGTCTCGACAATCTTGTTCGTGTCGAAGAGGGAACTGGGCCATCGGCGATTGACCGCCTGAATCGGCAACGACAGGTGATGTTGCTCGCGAATGTTAAGCCAGGTGGTTCGCAAGCGGCAATCATTCAAAAGCTCAACGAGTTTGCGAAAGAGGTCAATATTGATTCTGCCTATAAGACGGGTCTTGCCGGACGATCAAAGGAACTGGGTCGAGCGGGTTATTACTTCGGGTTGGCGTTCCTTTTATCGTTTGTATTCATGTACATGGTTTTGGCGGCCCAGTTTGAATCGTTCGTGCACCCAATAACAATTCTACTTACGCTCCCGCTCGCAATACCGTTTGGCATCCTCTCGCTTCTGATGACGGGTCAGACAGTAAATACATTTTCGGGCCTGGGCTTGCTTTTGTTGTTTGGTGTGGTCAAGAAGAACGCCATTCTGCAAATCGATCATACGAACCAACTCAGAGAGCGCGGAATGGAACGCTTAGAGGCGATCATCCGAGCGAACCGAGATCGCCTGCGCCCAATTCTCATGACGACGATCGCACTTGTAGCAGGAATGTTGCCGCTGACGATTTCCACTGGACCAGGCTCGGGCACAAATCGGTCAATCGGAGTACTGGTTGTCGGCGGTCAATCGCTTTGCTTGCTGCTGACACTTTTGGCGGTCCCGGTTTTCTACTCCCTATTCGATGACCTGGCTCGCAGTAGGGTCTGGGCGAGAATAGGAGCAGCCGGGAGCGCTGTTTTTGGACGTGCGCGACGCCGGATTGCCAGCACCGCGGCTTCTCTATTCGGACTTATTTCAAAGCAGTAGGGTGAATACCATGGAAAGAAATTTATCTTGGAGTGCGCCGGCCCGGCGGCGCCTTGTTATACGTAGACTGATCAATCGGTCAACGTTAATCATTACAGTGACTCTTATCCTGGCATCTTCGCTATCTGCCCAGGAGCCAAAACCTACCAAGGTTCAGGAGCTGGAAGTTCCTCCCGTCGCAACAGATTTTAAGGCTGCACCGAAGCCAATGCCGGAGCTAACTCGCGTCGGAATCGATATCACCCGTCAGCATCCTTTGAGTCTTCGCGATGCGCTGTCGCTGGCACTTCAGAACAATAAAGATATTGAAGTTGCCAGAGAGAACGTCCGGATAGCGGAGTTCGATCTACTTGGCACTCGTGGCGCGTATGACCCAAGGTTCAATACGCAGGCTTTTTACGAGCGGATTAAGGATCCGATTTCCAGCTTTCTCAGTGGCGGGCAAAATGGATCAACTACTCAGAGCGACTACACTGGTACAGCTCGCCTCGAAGGACTCTCACCAACGTTGGGCGGGAGTTACCGCCTTGATTTCTCTTCGGTTCGATTGACTACCAACAACCAATTCGTTGCGCTGAATCCACAATATCCAACCGAGCTTACCTTTAGCTATACACAGCCGCTGTTGCGTGGTCTACATTTCGATAACAGCCGCAGGCAAATAGAGATCGCGAAGAAGAATCTATCGTTAAGCGATGCACAATTTCGGCAACGCGCGATTGAAACGATAACGGGTGTCCAGCGCGCCTACTGGGATCTTGTTTTTCAACTTCGCAGCCTGCAAGTGCAACGTGATGCGGTGACCGCAGCGCGCACTCAGCTCGATCACAATAAGAGACTGGTTGAGGAAGGCCAGCTTGCGCCAATTGACATCGTTGCAGCCGAGTCACAAATATCAACTTACGAGCAGGGCGTCTTTAGTGCGTTGGAAGAAGTATCACGCGCTGAGAACAGCTTGAAGAATTTGATCGCGGAAGACCACCAGGCTCCGATCTGGACCGAATCAATAGTGCCGTCAGATTCTGTTGAGCTAACAGTTCCACAGGTTACGCTGCCCGAAGCTTTAAAAACCGCTGAAGAGAATCGGCCAGAACTTCAACAATCGACGGTGACCCGTGAAATCAATGAGATTGATCAACGCTTTTTCAAAGATCAGACCAAGCCTGCCGTAGATCTTGTGGGGACGTACGGCATCACTGGATTGGCAGGGTCGGTCAGCACCGCCGGAGTGAATCCTTTTACCGCATCCAGCCTTCAGGTTCGGCAAAGGGTCGATGAGCTATCCGTGCTCGCGGGCTTGGAACCGTTGCCGATCGTGCCGCCGCAGACATTCGCACCCGAATTGCTGGGAGGGTACACACAATCGCTCCACAACCTCGCGGCGAATCGGTATAACAACTTCAAAGTCGGAGTTCAAATTAGTTTGCCTCTGCGAAATCGGACGGCAGAAGCACAGTTGGGCCGAACCCTTGTCGAAGGCGAAAGGATTGCTACTCAACGTGAACAACTCCAACAGACGATTCAGGTTGAAGTGCGAAACGCATTGCAGGCGGTGAGGAGTTCAGAGGCGCGCTTGCGAGCAGCAGTTGCGACTCGCGAGGCAAATGAACAGCAGTATGCAAGTGAGCAAAGGAAACTGGATGCAGGCCAATCGACGGTTTTCCTGGTATTAGAGAGACAAACCTCGTTAACGACCGCGCGAAGTATGGAATTGAAAGCGCAGACCGATTTGAATAAATCGATAGCTGACCTGCAAAAGGCTACTGGAAACGCGTTGTCGATAAATAGTATTGTGGTGAGGTAATGGTGTTGGGTCTTTGGTCTTTATTTTTTGGTCTTTGGCCTTTGACCTTGGGACTTTGATTTTAATCTTGGAATCTGTCTGTGATCTAAGATCTAAGACGTAAGACCTACACCAAGATCCAAATCCCCAACTCCAACAGAGGACCTCCATGCCTGAAAACCAACTCCTGGACACCTGGCACATTAGCGATCGTATCAACCTTTATATGCTTGATGCCGTCGACCCTGCTTCGCTCAACAGTCAGTCGGCCTCAAAAGGTCGGACCGTCGGTGAACAGTTTGCTCACATCCACAACGTTCGTCTGATGTGGTTGAAATCAGCCGCACCGGAGCTCTTAACCGGACTTAACAAGCTCGAAAAAACTGAAGCGAACAATAAGAACTTGTTGAAAAAGGCACTCACCGATTCGGGAAAAGCAATTGGTGTATTACTCAATCAGAGTTCTGAAACTGGTAAGGTTAAGGGATTCAAACCTCATGTCGGAGCTTTTCTGGGCTACCTGATCTCTCATGAATCTCACCACCGAGGTCAAATAGCGCTGAGTCTGAAACAAGCAGGGAAACCCCTCGATAAGAAGATTTCTTTTGGCCTTTGGGAATGGGGAGTCAGGTAATTAGAAGATTCTCTCAAGTACGAGAAACGCGACGTAGATCGCTATAACTAACGCGATTCCCGTCGCCACATACCAGGGCAACATTTTATTTCGGCAAGCTGGACAACGCGTTCTGGACCACTGAACCGTTCTTTCGCAGTTTGGACACTTCACGGGTTACTCCAAAATAGAGCTTCTTCTAGACTTACTTAATCGAAAATCAGAAATACGAGGCTGAGTTGTCGCTCAAGATACCAGATATTCGCCAGACATGGGAATGCGCACGTTGCGCAAGACGTTGGTCCAGTTTCGAGCTACTTGAAATCAGCTAAGTCAGAGCGTGGACCTAATTCTGACTGAGTGGTGGCAGATTTATGTTGGTCCAAAGCGGCCAGTGGTCTGAAATACCGAGCTTCTTATCAATTCCAAACTCTGCGGCTTCAACACCACGTAACCAAACCCAGTCAAGCCGAAATTCAATTGGTACAAAAAGGATTTTCCGGCTGAAGGTCGAATCTGTTCCGAACGGCGTCTTGAGTCCTGCGTCGGAAAAAAGCTTTGCGGTCTTGCGATCGGATCCGCCTTCCCACGTGTTGAAATCACCGACAATTATGGCCGGCATACTCGCCGGATATCGAGAAAGATCTTTTATGAGGCTTCCCATCTGTTCAAGCTTCTTGTCGAACTCCAGTCGGGTTTCGCCATGCGCCGAGTAAACACGCCACTGTCGACCTTCGACATTCACGGTGGCTCCCAGGGCAACTCGACGCCTCTTGTTTGGACCTTCGTAAGGAAGGACAATTCGCTGGACATCGGAAATTGGGTAGCTACTTAAAATTGCCACTCCAGTTTCTTCCTCTGAATTGCTTTTCGGTGAGGGGGGAGCTGCCCATACATAATGCATCCCGAGTTCGTCGGCGATTAGTTTGGCGGTATTGGTATTTCCACTGCGCTTTTTTCGTCGATCGACTTCCTGTAGACCGAGAATCGCCGCGTTCCCAATTTCCGGATCATCTCGAAAGAACTGGATCATTT
The DNA here is from genome assembly GCA_035646955.1 of Pyrinomonadaceae bacterium. Classification (GTDB taxonomy): domain Bacteria; phylum Acidobacteriota; class Blastocatellia; order Pyrinomonadales; family Pyrinomonadaceae; genus PSRF01. The sequence goes on along the minus strand of DASROI010000140.1, from coordinate 757 downwards.
TCTTGAGCTCGTCTCCGCTTCGCCAACGAATGTTATAGGAAATAATCTTGATCTTGTTCGTGGATAGTCTTTGCGTTCGGATGTGTTTAGCCTCTCCAGTTTCCAGCAGCTCTGCTTCCTCGGTATCAATTGCCTTTGAGGACCTCAGATCACGAGCTGTCTGCAGACTGCCTGGTGAATAGACGAGAAGCAGGATAGGTAAGGTTATGAGCAAGAGGACTGCCATACTTTTCTTTCTCCTGAACAGATTCAACTGGGATCTATTCCAGTAAAGTTTTACAGATAATCTTCCTCGCAATACGTGTCACTCGTATTTAGAAGTGTTTCATTTTCATTGTCGAACCCTTGGAGTGCGGCGGCTCGGCGCCGCTTTTTCGAATCTCCATTTGCTCGCCGCTGAGTTGGAAATATGGGCTTGGAAAGTGGTGGGGGTTAAAAAGCATGCCGGACCACCGCACTCCAAAACTTGACCGGTGGCGGAGATTAGGCTAAACCTCCAGCATGAGTGAGGAACAAGTTAATCTTGATGTGCTAGGTTTTTTTTCCCATCCAGACGACGCAGAACTGTCTGTGGCCGGCACCCTGCTGAAGCTGAAATCGATGGGTTACAAAACCGGCGTGTGCGACATGACTCGAGGGGAGATGGGCACTCGAGGGACTCCTCAGTTACGCGCTCGAGAGGCATCTGACGCAGCAAAGATCTTAAAACTCGACGCGCGTGTAAACCTGGAACAACCAGACGGTCATGTCTGGCCCA
>DASROI010000139.1:0-9892 GCA_035646955.1 Pyrinomonadaceae bacterium | reverse complement strand
ACTCTCCTCAAATAAAGTTAACGACGAACTTGATGGAAGCGACAGTCAATACTTCTACAAGTTCACCGCTGGCCCTGGAAAATTAACTGTGACACTTGAAGTCAAAGCGTCCGGCACAAATGCGGGTGCGATGCTTGATCTATTCGCCAAATCAAAGCCAATTCTATCGGACGTCTTGGTCCAGGGCATTGACGCCGGCAGCGACCGACAGGTCAACAGCGTTCAGCTCAACGGAAAACGTGAAATCGTGATGAGGATTAAAGGACTCAAGTATGGAGACAGCGGCGGAACCGGCACCTACACCATCACGCTCGAAGGCCCAGTCACATTTGCCCAGGACGCTGCCCCCGCTGCTCCGGCACCTGCTGCTGGCGCTCCGCCCGCTGGTGGTGGCGGGGCAGCTCCTCCAGCTGGAGCCAACCTTGTTTCAGGCCCATTAAACCCTGCTGATGACAAAACAATTCTTCAACAGTTGAATGTCACCGGCCTGGGGCCAGTAACTTTTAGCTTCAGCGTCAAGGCGACGGACAAAAACGCTGGAGCAAGATTTAGTCTTCTGGATGAGAAAGGAAAAGTAGTTTGGGTACCTTTCGAGGTGTTTGATGGCCAATCCACGGCGAGGTCGCTTTCCTTCCCGAATGATAAGTCAGTTACCATCGTGGTCCAAGCTGTCAAAATTCCTGACAACGCGGGGCGCGGCACATATTCCGTGCAACTCAGTGGCCCAGTCACTGTTGTAGTCAAGTGAGTCAGCTTTCACCTGCGTAGATTCCATTACCAAATGGTTTGGCTGTCCTCGCTGCTCCTTCGGGAGAAGGGCAAGCCTGGTCAGAATTAATCAACGAATTAAGTAACTGAGGTCTTGTCATTGGTCGAACACTTTCTTTCGTAGGGGTTAAATGAGCTATCCTGCACTAGCGCGTTATTACCTTTGTCAGCGGCTACTGGCCTGCTACTAATGATCAGACCGTGGTTGCCCAAAAGTCGACGCCGAACTGATTGGATGATTTAATGCGCGCTAGAAATGAAACGAGGTGAACGAATGACAAGAACAATCTCCAGAGACGAACTGAAGCAGAAGATCGATCGCAAGGACGACTTCTTGCTCGTCGAAACTCTGCCCGCCACGGCCTACCATCACAACCACCTTCCAGGAGCAATAAATCTGCCGCCCGACAGTGTGGCGAAGCTGGCGCCGCAACTTCTACCCGACAAAGCCGCGGAGATTGTCGTTTACTGTGCCAAGGATACTTGAAACGCGTCGGAGAACGCCGCCCGTGAATTGGCGGCACTGGGGTACACCAATGTGCGTGACTATGCCGAAGGTAAGCAGGATTGGATTGACGCAGGGCTACCAGTCGAGGGTGAACACAAGCACTGACAACAAAGCAAATTCCGACGGTAATGCGTCAGTCAGCTTGCGCAAGTTTTGTTGGTGCGATTCGCAAATTGTATCGACAAAAGATTTCCATCACTAAATAAGTAGAGAATGCCGTATCACCAACCTCGGCTCCCAATGGAATCTCCTATTTCCTCCGAACGACTTCCGTCGAAAACTCAGCTTTGATTCAACGTGAGATCTATTTTGATCCTTCATCTTGGGTAAAGAGAGGAACATTCCTCGCGGCTCATTCGCCACGAGAGGCCAAAGTCATCAAAGCGCATTTCATCGCTGCCTGCTACACGATGAATCGGAATCCGCCTCCAACAATACTCGGGCTGAGAGCCATCGCTGTCCTTCTTACAAAGTCCCATACCTGATTCCGGCGCCATATAACGGAGCACGGTCCAACTGCTTGCATCTTTCGCAACCTCGACCAGTACGTAATCGTAAGTGATGTATTTGGTCAGGCCCAGGAAGTAGGCCTTATTCCCCTGAATACTCAGCAAGTGCAACAGCGTTACATCGTACAAAGGTGAACTTGAATTCTTCTTGAAATCAAAGACTAACTTGTTAGGCATTTTCGCGATCGCAGAACACCAATCACTACCCGCGTGCTTACAGACCGAATTCTCAGGTTGGCTACAAAATGGTTGGGAAGGAGAAAAATTTATACTCAGCTTAGGAGCGTCCTGATCTCTAAGGTTCTTTGCTTCATACATAACCGAGGGCCAACCCGATTGACCCGGATCAAAGACTTTAGGAATAACTACTCCCGCCTTTATGAATGCTTTAGTGAGATCTTGCTTTTCCTCCAAAGTCAGGCGGTCATCGTCAACGATTAATCTCAGTGGATAGAGGAAACGGGTAAGTGGGTATCGAGTCAGGAACAAGTTCTGATAAGGATGAGGACTGGCACCGTGTTCCAGAAGCACCTTAATGGCAGGCACATTTGCCGCGCGTATTGCTTCGATTAAAACTCCTTCTCGTTCGTAATAATCATTCGGAACGGTGAAATTAGGGTCGACGCCATTTCCCAGCGCTGAATCGAACCATTTGATTGCCTCGGGTGACTTACTGGAATTGTCAAAAAACTTGCGAGCTACCGTGACACCGTCGGAACTTACCTGTCGGAAAGCCTCTTCTATTACACTCGGTTGGATTTTTGCAGTGGTCAAAAGCTTCAATACGTCCAAATCGATCGACATTAACGCGTTCTTCACGCTGGTAACATCGACTGCTATTCCGCGTCCGCGCAGCTCCTCTCGTGCGCGTGCGACTGCGGAATCTTCGTCTGGCTTGGAACGCGGAGCCTCTGGAACGTCAATCGGCGGGGCAACCGAAGGCCGAGGGTTTGTATCTTTTTTGGTCGTTGCGGTTGGACCAGTGCCGTTGTTGAAGTAGAAGTCTCCTTTGATGTTTGCGTTAAACCAAGGCTCCTGCTTACCACCAGTCCGGGCCGAAACTTGTTCAGCGACGTGGCGAAGCATGGTCTCCACCAGCACGCCTGGAACGTGCATCTGTTTGATCAGCTCTTGGGTGTATGGACTGTTCGCGCCGTCGCCGTCACTGGCAGTACTATCGGGTGCAGTCGCGTAGGCAATCAAGGTTCCAGTGGGAGCGCTCACCTGGGCCAGGCCTCCCTGATCTGAGCGATGACTTCGCGGAAATGGATCGCTCCTGCAGGCATCCAAAATTACTATGTTCAGCGGATTCTGCTCGTTATACATCTGGTCGAGCGCCCAATTGAGATCAATACTCTTGTATTTGTAGTCGGCCTCATTCTGAATGTCTGCGTTAACCGGAATGAGGTAGTTACGTCCAGCTATCTGCACCCCGTGGCCGGCATAGTAGAACAGACCAACACCACAGGTAGATCTTAGTCGGTCCCCAAACTCACGAATCATCTGCTCCATTTCTGATTGCGACTTGTTCAGGCCGGAAGTAACCGAGAATCCCAGTTCGCGTAGCTCATTACTGACTGCGGTGGCATCGTTGGGCGGATTCCGTAGAGGTTTGATTGAGTAAGCGCCATTGCCGATAACCAGGGCCAATCGCTGCTGCGCGCTACGATCGCACGGTCGGCTGGTCGGTAGGACCACTTCCGAAGAGCGATTCTGTCCGATGAACGGAACAGGCGCCAGCGCGAAAGCAACGAGTAAAATCGAAATGACAACCCCTATGTGTCTCCGGTGGATGGGCCAACAAAGGCTCATTGAAGATTCCGTGACGTGGGCAATAGTCGCGAAAAAACCAAACGGACACAACACGTTTTGAGTAGACTTCGGCTCCAGCTTGCAAGTATTTTTCTTCCGATCCGATGCTGAGTCTGAATGTCGCATATTCTTTTGTCTCAGATCTGTCGTGGTCTCACAGGAAAATCGAGAATTCATTTTAATATGAGACTACCCGATCGTCACGGTTTTCCGACCAATCTCTCTTGCTACGCTGTTAGAATTTGCTGTCGCGTGCGGACAGGCCTTTTGACTGCGAGCTTTGTACACACCTTCACTGAATTGTTAGGTCTGTAGACTTATTGTCTGCATAGTTGTTTGCTGTGTGGCATCGCGAAGAAGACCAAAACAGAAAACATGTCAGGAATAAAATGCAAGACTTGTGATGGTGAGATGATCCAGAAGAATCGTTGGCGACTCTTCATCGTCGGCGTCTTGATGGTCAGTTCGCTAGCCATCGCGGCGTTCGTGCCCTTATTTTGGGCTCCAGGCATCATCCTCTTGCTCGCAGGATGTTACTTGATAATTTGGGCGACACTCGGCAAAGGTTATTGGTGTCGGACTTGTAAGAAATTCGGTACGTTCTAGTTTCCTTTGAAATGCGGAGGGGGTTAAGGAGAATTTTTGGGCCCAATCGCGAAATAATGGCGTTGACACTCAAGCAACTGTCGGATCGGAGAGAAAGCAGCAGTAGTACCTGAAAAGCTCCTCAAGATGACTCAGCTCAGTTGGCCAATTCAGCATCCGACAGGTATCTCAAGTCTTTCAACCTATCACCGATCGACAGATCTGCAGAAGGCAAGGTTGATGCACACTTAACGAATAACCATGAACTCGCGCAGAGGACATTCGAAAACACTATGCAGACTAGGACCAAGCTGTTTGTGATTCTCTGGATTGCAGGCATGACCGGCATCCTTTCGTTCTTGCTCGTAGATTTATCCGCACTGCTTAGCAGCTTACCTGTGACCGCGGGAAAGGAGATGCCGTTCCCTCCACTAATAATGGGAGTCGTGAGCTTAATTCAGCCGATAGTGCTGATGAGTCTTGCGGTGCTGGTCGGAACCACACTTGCACATAAAGTCCTATTATCAGCGCCTGTTGCGGAGGCGGCGGCCGCTCGGAAAAATTTAGTTCCGGCTCTAAAACCGCAGATTTTTCCGGGTGTAATAGGAGGTAGTGTTGGTGGCATTACGATCTTAGTAAGTTGGCTTTTATGGAAGCCCTTCCTGCCGACTCTCTTTGTAATACAGGCAGAAAAGTTCAACAGATTCATGCCCGTTCTGACTCGACTTCTCTACGGGGGCATCACCGAAGAATTGCTCCTCAGATGGGGATTGATGACACTATTAGTTTGGGTTTCTTGGCGGCTTTTCCAAGGAGTTCAGGGTAGGCCACCAACCATCTGTTTTGTAAGCGCCATTGTAATTTCGTCAGTTATTTTCGGGATTGCGCATTTGCCTATCGTGGCCGCACTTGGTGCTGGTTTCACAATACCGATAGTCGCTTATGTCATTATTGCCAATTCGATGTTTGGTTTGATTGCCGGCTATCTTTATTGGAAGAGAGGTCTTGAAGCGGCAATTATTGCACATATGTCAGCGCATCTTATTATCATCACGGCTATGTATGTTGGAACATGAGAACAAACGGAAATCCTACTGTAAGGGACTGCTGGCAAGAACAGCACAATCGATCGGACGGTTCTCCGGTTACTTGGTCCATTTTGACTTGCGGGCTACCTCAGGACTCCTTAGCTACAGGTTCAACTGCCGACAATTCTTTGAGGTCCTTCTCGAGAAAGTAATTCAGGAATGTGCGGATGGCAGCAATTTGTTCCTTCCACTCGTATCAGGGATTGGAAAAGTGAGACTCAAAATCACGTTCGTGTTGAACGATTAGGGTGAAGAACCTATCTGTCGATCTGAGACCGACATGCTAATTACGAACACCGGCCGGCTCACGAGCTTGCTTGTGTGGATTTAGGCTGGGAAAAACTAATCGCGAAACCTATCCGGTTTCCTGGTGCCTCTATCTGCGGTGCGGTGGCGAAGAGTAAAGAAATTCGGGTCTGGTCTTTTCGAATGAACTCTTGTTGCCTCAATGTCTCTTGCGGATTTGAAGACCCAACTTCGGCGACGATGGGCGCAATTTGGCTCCAGGTAAGAAGGCCTCGTTTTAAGTCGTCTCTCGAATAACCCAAGAGTTGGAGGAAAGTATCGTTCGACTCAAAGATGTTACCGGCACTATCAAAATAGACAATTCCCATTACGTTGCTGTCAAACAAACTGCGGAAGCGTGCTTCACTTGCATGCAATGCCTGCTCGATTTGCCTGCCCTCAGCCAGTTCCTGCTGCAACCGGACCACCGTCTGCGACAATTCTGAGGTCTGTTCTTTGACGCGCTCTGCCAACCTACTATTAGCGTCGTAAAGTGTTCGACCTTCGTGTTCGAGTTCAGTAGCTCGGAGACTAATGTCGTAAGTGCGCTGTTGAAGAGCCTGCCTCTTCTTGACGTCATCGGTTGCGTCCAACAACAGTATCCAGGTTACTTCGTGACGCCGGAAAAGGTAGACATCAGCGAACACTTGTGGTGCAGTTTGGACCTTGGGTAGAAAGACGCTGCCAGAATCGAGCGGCAAGAGTCCCATGAGAAACGGGACGTGATCACCGACTTGCATGTTCTCCTCCATACCGCCTATTTCGTAGGAGGACAACGCTCCACCCCAGTCGATCAGTCCACCGTCGTCCGAGACCAGCATGAACGCTGGAGCCAACAGCTCATCCGTAAGAGCATCGATGAATTCGCGTATTGGACCAGGCAAATCAGCCATTGTGTTTCTCCATCATTTTCTCGGTCAGAGACCGAAATGCATCTTCGACTCCGTGCCCGGTTTTGGCGCTAGTATCGATTATCTTCCAGTTTTTCTGCTCGATTGACGCCCTCTCACGAGCATCAATTTCCCACATATCAGTAAGATCCGATTTGTTCAGGAGCAGAAGAAACGGCACTGGTCCAAGCGTCTCCTCCGCGCGCAACTGGAGCGACAAAGCACGGTAGAGAGTGTCTTTACGCGTTCCATCGGCGACCAACAAGTAACCTGCTGCACCTCTCAGGTATGACTTGCGCAAATCGTACTCGGTTTCCGCGCCTTCGAGGTCCCAAAGCAAAAGTGTAGTTTCTTGTTCACCAACGTTAAGAACCTTCTTGTCGACCTTAACACCGACGGTTGTGTGATACTTGTCCGTATAGATGCTTTCGACAAAGCGGCGCACTAAACTGGTCTTGCCGACCGCGAAACTACCCAACATGCAAATCTTTTTCTGGATCATCGATCGCCCTTTTGCTTCGATTGCTTCTCTGTGTTCTCTGTGTTCTCTGTGGTGAAAAAGGACTCTAGCAGGCCAGCACTTGTTTTAACACAGAGCACAGAGAACACTGAGACACAGAGAAAACTCAAATGAGGCTACTGAACATCAGTCGCGACAACCTTAAACGTCACACTACGATTGGTCGCTCGGTCAGCTTCCGTAACTTCTTCCTTCACTCGTTCACGTGACCCGACCGCCTGAATCGTCAGATTAGGCCACTTGGGTAGCCTCGATTCCAAAGCCGTGGCAATCGCCCTCGCTCTTTCTTCACTAAGAGCGGCGTTCCGAGCTTCTGTTCCGGTTCCGTCAGCATGCCCTGAGATCTCCAGCCTCACGTTCTTTTTCAATTCCACTGCAATAGCCTGTAGACGCTCGATGTCTCCAACAAGAAGATTAAATTTCTCATCCTGCCCTGGAACTAAATCTGATCGATCCATTTGGAACATCAGCAACGGATCCTGGATGCGGTTCAGGTCCAACAACTTCTCGTCGTGTATCCCAGCAAGCCCAGGTAAGAAACGAGCCGACCTGCGTGTTTCCGTGACCCACTCGTGCGTGGCAAATCCTTCGGCTTCCAACGCTCCCTCTTTTACACTCAACTTAACGGTCGCTGGCGGACTCAATAAACTTCGCGCTCTCGACAAAGCAAATTCGGGTGTCAACGATTCAAATGGTTCCCAACGGCTGATAACGTCATTTGGATTGATGTGGAACTCCTGCATTACTAAATTTGGATCGCGTGCCAAAGGGTCGCGCAGACCGCTCAAAAAACGTTTTCCTTCTTTCCTGCCATTCTCCGAAACAACAATGCCTGGCTCATTTCGGAGTCTCTCAACATAGTCATCCCAACGTCGCTTGTCGCGCAACCAGAAGAATCCCCAAACCAGCAGGCCAATTACCAGTAAGCTGACGATGACTGCTAGCGGAGTGATTCTTCGACGAGCAGTTGCGTCTTGTCCCGTATCGTAATGGGCTTCGAGACAATCTTCGAGGAGCGGTGCAGTACCTTCGAAAGGCGACGCGTCTCCCTGAAACTCACTCAACGCTTGACCAAACTGAAGGTGAATTCGCTCCAAGGTCTCCTGTAAAACTATTCTCAGATCCTGTGGGGCATTGCCACGAATAACTGCAGCCAGCACGGCCAATGGACCACGCTCGATCCATACTGTCAGTTCGCCTACCTGCAATGTCTCCAACTCGTCACCCTTTGGCGTCGCGAAAGAGTCGTGCACGAAGTCCTGGATGGCGGTCAACATGGCCGACACCATGTCAGCATCCTGTACTTTTATTCCCGGCGCCGACGCTTGATGCAACAACAACCCTGTCTCCTTGTGGATCAGGAAGACTTGTTCGACTCGATAGCGTAGTGTTTTGAGCAGTACCACTTCCGCAAACGACTTTCCGGTTCGCAGGGCTTCAAGTCGCCACTTCAGACCCTTAACAGAAAGGCTGTAGGTCATGCTCTGATTTAGTGATTGGACCATCCCACTCAAGGCAGCGGCGATGGCTTTCCTGATCGCTGGACCAATGATTGGAAAGATTGCGTCGGCAAGAGGTTTCGGATTCTTTCGCACTGACTGCTGTAGCGCTGCTGCTACGGTTGGCGCCAGTGCGTCGGTGAGTTCGTCGTCCTTGCGAGAGCGAATGGCGGCAGGCAATACATGACTGACTTCTTTAAGTTGCCGTCGTGGATCCGTTAGTCGTTCGTGTACTTCGGCAATCTGTTTTTCTGCCGGACCAAGGAGCAGAGTTCGGAGCTCGGCCATGCTCTCGTCATCGTTTGATGAAGAGGCAGCTAGCTCCTGATCGAGCACGTCCGGCGCATCAGACTGCATGGTGGCGACCTGGAAGATGAGCAAGTACGGTCTTAATTGGTGACGGGCAGTTTGAGATCGTTGTTCAATCGCATGGCCATTTCAGTGAGCAAGGTCGCCAGTGATGAACGATCTGTCTTGCCGTGGTTGAGATCCGCTACTTCTCGCTGGATCAATGCCGTTACTTCATCTTGTTTACGGCGCATCTCATCATTTAGATCCTTCGACTGCGAGAGAATCTGCTGTCGCAACTCGGTATGTGCGCGCGCAGTTTGCTCCTGCGCTTCACCAAGCTTTGCACTTAGTGCTTGACTCGACTCGTGTACGCCGCGCCATAAACCTGACACAGCGTCGTCGCGGGTTCGTTGTTCAGCTTGCAGTCGGTCAGTCAACGCAGCGAACTCGGCCTTGACGAATGCCTCGAGTGCTTCGAACCGCTTTCTCGTGTCTTCACGGAGTTCAAGCGAATCCTTAACCAGCTGCTCTTCGACACGGGAAAATCGTCGGTCGTAATCGCGCATGTGACCGCCGAAGAGGATCTCTCTGATCTTGTCGATGTTGCCGATATCCGGTTCGACGCCGGCACCGCTGGTTTGTTGCGACTGGGGTTCGCCCTCATTATGAAGAGGTGACTTTGACTCATCGTTTGCTTTTTGTTGCTCTGGAGATGACATTAGAAGCTCCGATCAAGGTCCATGGTTTTCGGGAGAATTATGGAGCCCGAACCCGTACCTGTATCCAAAGAATTAGTCTATCTAGCCCGTGTGGTGCAATACTGAGTAAAGCGTTGCATTTATGTCAAGCTGGTTTTGGCCTCGGGGCATATTGCGGAGCTCAAACTTAGCGTGCCTCTTGGAGTGCGGTGGCCTGAAATGAATGAGAAAGGAAAACTACGGGGATAGATGGGTGTAGCTGCAATGTCAGCACATTTTTGTATGCCAAACTGTGCCAGATTTTACCTATCCTTTTTGCGATCCCGAATCGTAAAACTCGAGGGTCTTCCTAACTCTGCAAGTAACGAGTGCGCAGGACGCCCATGTGATGCAGTTCGTGTCCGGCAATGGTGTAAGCCAACGCGCGAACGCTCACCTC
>DASROI010000138.1:0-6016 GCA_035646955.1 Pyrinomonadaceae bacterium | reverse complement strand
CCGTCGGATTCGGTGGGACAGTTGTGGTTCATGGAACCGTCGAGGCGCCGCGTTTGTCGAGTAAACCCTGATCCGATCTTATCGGAAATACCAAATGAGGTTGGAGATGAATAAAGCAGTAATCAGTATTCTTATTGCAAGTGTCGTCGTTTCAAGTGTTGTCGGGCAAACAACCTCTTCAAAAAAACAAGTTTCTGGTAGTAAAACTGGTTCGACCACCGGTGCTCGGACCAAGCCTACTACTGCAAAACAACAAGTTGCGCCAGGCAAGCCTGCAACCGCTGACAGTCCGTCAAAACCTGTAGAGCCCGAGAAAGAAGCTCAGCCATCCGAAGTAAAATCCGATCCCAGTCCTAAAACCGAAGCGCCAACAACCCCTGCCTCTCCGAACAAGGAAGTAACAGCAAATCCAACTGAAGAGAAACCCGCGCAACCCGAAGTGCAGGCCGATCCGATCGCCGATCTCCGGCATAAAATTGAGTCGGCCACCGATGTTGAGAAACTGCGTTTACAGTTAAAGCTCGCTGATCAGCTCGTCACGGCAGGTCGGCAACCGGAAGCAATGGCCGAGTTGGTCAAAGGATCATCTACCGACATCTTTGATCCGACGAGCTTTTACAACATCGGTAATTCGTTTGCTGGATTGGGTGCGACCGATGCCGCAATTAATTCCTATCGAAAAGCAATCGAACAACGTAAGGGGAATTATTCGCGAGCTTATAACAACATGGGTGTGATCTTGCTTCGATCCGGTCGCTGGGACGAGGCGCATCAGGCATTTCTGGCGGCGTTAAAACTTGAGAGTTTTCGTTACGCTGAAGCTAGCTACAATCTGGGCCGCCTTTATGCTGCGCAAGGTCAGAACGATCTAGCGGTCCGAGAATGGCGCCGGGCGCTCTCTGTGGATCCGGGACATTCAGCTGCTGCGGAAGCGCTGTCGCGAAATACGGGAGAGGATCGAATTGTAGTTGAACCTAAACCGGTGAATGGGCCGAAGCCAAAATTGAGCGGATCCGTCGAACCTCTATCATCAAATAACGTGTCAGCAAGTGCTCGTTCCAGGAACCTCACGATTGATACTGTTAGTTTCGATTATCTGCAGCGCGCCCGAAACGCATCTGAACATGGGAATAGTGCGGACGCAATAGACAACTATCGACGGTTGATTGTCAGGCAAGGTGGTTATTTTGCACCGGCGAATCTTGAAATCAGCTACGCGTTGATTACCTTAAAACGCTATGACGAAGCACTTACCAATCTGCTCCAGGTAGCGAAGAATGATGGGACACGTTATCCAATCAGCTACTACCACCTGGCGCGCGTCTACGAGAATAAAGGTGAGCTTAAACAAGCGGAGCAAGCATTCACGCAAGCAGCAAATGCGTACGGCGCAGAAAGTAATCAATTCCTGCTGGACCTAAGCAGAGTTCGCGAGAAACAAGGGAATTATAAAGGCGCACTCGAAGCGATGGAGAAGTACGTAAAGCAGGTTGAGGCTAAAGGCTTGAAATACGAGTGGTCAGATGGCCGACTTTCCGCTCTGCGACAGAAGGTTGCAACCGTGCCCGAATAACCTCATAAGGCGCCCTCCGGTCATTGACACGCAATCGCGGTGGTAGTAAAAACTCCGCGGTTTAGCTCCGAAATCACAAATCAACAAAGGAGTTGAAGTCAATGACCAAAAGATTCCCCCTCGCTTTAAGCGCACTTGTTTTATTTGCTTCCGTTGCGTTCTCCCAGGAAGCTACTCCCAGTCCTTCGCCAGCTCCTAAACCTGCGATGAGCCGTGCCCAGAGTCAGAGACTTATCATTTCGACAGAGAAGAAACTCTGGGAAGCCTGGAAGACTAAAGATATGAAAGTCTTCAAGGCGAACCTTTCTGCTGACAGTTTGATGATCGGCGATACGGGAGTTTCCTCCAAAGCCGATGCTTTGAAAGAGATGGAGTCAATGAGTTGCGACGTTAAGTCTTACGGTTTGAGCGACATCAAGGTGACATTCATGAACAATGACGCGGCGTTGATTACCTATAAAGCGACGCAAGATGCCACCTGTGGAGGTCAAGCACTTCCAACAGCAGTATGGGCCACGAGTGCTTATGTCAAACGAGGCGGAAGATGGTACGCCGCGTCACACCAGGAAACGCCGGCCAAGTAGACAGTTGGAAATGTGTCATTGGTCAAGGTACTAAGTCAGCGATTGAAGCTACTGCTTGCTCCAGAGGAGCAAAATGTCTATAGCCTCGGTAGCCTGATATACGCCGCTCTGTCCGGAACGGAATGTAAGTCGAAACGTTAAAAGACACGGCGCTCCGGTGGAGCGCTGATGTCTTTATGATGGTCGGCTATAAACATCGTGCTCCGCTGGAGCACTTTCGTGACTCGCGTGACGTCAAAAATTATTCTGTGCAACCATGTAGAATGATGAAAGCTTTATGACTCTACGAGTATTTCATCCCGTAAATCCTCACTTGACCTTCGAGATCACAAAGCTTTCCACTCCGTTAGAAGTTACAGCCTCTAGCTCGTCAAGTTTTTTTGTTGACTAGCACATACCACGAGACTAGACTTCTTGACGCTCAGATCATTTGCGTGAACCTCCCTTAACACGCACGTCCTAAACAAATCGAACATCTTCCCTTCAGTTAGACGTTCGTACGCCACTCAAATCTATTTGACAAACCTGGTTTGTTCACACTGGTGATGTTGGTGTGGCTAGGGGTACTCACGCTTAACGCTTGGCTTGTAACCAAAATGGGATGCGTCTGCACGTCGTCCTGGAGATTCGAATATGAGAATAAGGCCCATCTTCATACTCTTTGTGGTCGCAATTATCTCTCTCGCCTCGACTGCTCTTCGGAGCTCGTTAGCTTCACCCGTGCCGAACTCGGCGCCAATTGCTGGCAACGACTGCTATACAGTTCATGCGGGCATGCTAATGAGCGTTACGTCCAATGATTCAGATCCTAATCATGACAATTTCACAATTCAATCGTACAGCGAGTTAAGACCTGGAACGTCTCGAACGTTCTCGGGTATAACTACAATTACGATTACTTTAATGAGAAGTCGGGCCGCGTGACCTACGCGGGCAGGAAACTTCAAAGTACAGAAAGAGCACGCCTGCGACTCGGCAATGATGCAACCTACGGTTACGACTGCTTTGACAAGTTTCTTCTGGCTCAAACCGCAGAATCCTAATGAGATAAAGATCAACCAAGCATTTGGCGATGCCTCATCAGCCCTTGCCGAAGGATAACCGGCTGCTGGCATTATTTTGATTTTCACGGAACATCTGTCGCGAGCCCAATGAATGATTTATTAGTTTATGACTTACCCATACTGAAAGTGCTCATTATTGTTCAAGGCTGTAGCATATAAAGGTTGGGGTGTAGGAATGAGGCGACTGCAGAACTAATTTGTGCCCTGATTGCGCGATTTCTCGTAATCTGGAGTTCTCAGCACGTTGCTGAGGCAGCCCTACGTCGTCCTCACAAAAAACAATCATTTTCTTGGAGGTTGTTACAGTGAAGTAGCTTCGCCTATTAGTGCTGTGTTTTTGAGTTTTCGCATAGTCTCTCGTTGGTGAGACTCCCGGAACAAATGGATAAAGGTCCATTATTGAAGAAAGTGTTCAATACAGATCAGGAATAAGAATTTTACAGCATCAGCTTATTGGGTTTTCTTTTTTCTCGGGGCGCATGTGTGGGAAGAGGATCACGTCCCTAATCGACTGTTTGTTTGTCAGCAACATCACTAAACGATCAATGCCGATGCCGATGCCTGCGGCCGGAGGCATGCCGTAGGAAAGTGCTCTCAGATAGTCCTCATCCATCAACATTGCTTCCTCGTCGCCGCGCTCCCGTTGTTCCATTTGATCACGAAAACGATCAAACTGCTCAACCGGATCGTTCAACTCGGAAAACCCGTTGGCGATCTCCATCCCTGCGATATAAAGCTCAAAACGCTCAGCTACTGCAGGATTTGCCGGCGAGGCCTTCGAAAGTGGTGAGATTGGTTTCGGAAAGTCAGTTATGAAGGTTGGTTGGACCAGCCCAGGTTCGACATGCGCTTCAAAGAGTTCCACGACCTTGTCGTTCGTAATACTCTCCGCGGGAACCAGAGACGAAAGACTCTCCTTCATTCCTACTCTGCGAAAGTTCCCGGCAAAATCAAGTGATTCGTCTCCGAATTTCAGAATAGTATGGCCCACTGTCGTAAACACAACCGCTCGGATCAAATCCTCGCAAAAATCCATCATCTGGTTTACGTCAGCATACGCCCAGTAAAACTCCAACATGGTGAATTCAGGATTGTGGCGGGTGGAGACTCCCTCGTTACGAAAATTCCGGTTGAGTTCGAAGACCTTTTCAAAACCACCGACCAGTAATCGCTTCAGATATAACTCAGGAGCAATCCGCGCATAGAGATCTATGTCGAGTGTATTGTGATGGGTTTTGAACGGCCGTGCTGCGGCGCCCGTTGCTAACGGAGTCAACATCGGTGTCTCAACTTCGACGTATCCATGATCTTCGAGTATCCGGCGCATCTCTTTAATTGCTGTTGCGCGGCGATCAAAAACTTCCCGAGGTGTTAAGGAGTCATCCTTTTCGAGCTTGAGGCTGCCGGCTATCAAATCGGCGTAGCGTTGGCGCTGGCGTATCTCGGGATCGTTAATGCCATGCATCTTGTCGGGTAGAGGTAGTAACGCCTTCGATAGAAACTGAAGTTTCTGGACATGGACTGAGAGTTCACCAGTCTTTGTAACAAACAGATAACCCTCAACTCCTATGAAGTCGCCGTGATCGAGTAGCTGAAACACCGACCAGCCATCAACCTCTCCGCGCCCGGCGTCGTTACTCAACGCGACGAAATCCGCTTTGCGAAGGTAGATCTGTAATCTCGAGATACCGTCTGAAAGATGAACAAAAGCGGCCTTGCCCATTGTTCGTGGCGGAGTTGCGATGCGTCCTGCCAAACGCACGTGAAAACTGTTGAGCTGTTCGTTCGCCAGTTCGATCTCTTCGGTGGATGGCCGTCCCTCTGTAGGTTTTGGTTCGTACGCGCTAAACTTTTCAACGATCGCACTGATCGTGTCTTCGCGTCCTTCTTCTATAATTTCACTCCGCTCGAACTTGTTTGGGTAGACATTGCCGACAAGCTCGCGCAGAGCATCGAGATGTTCTCGACGCGCTAAAGTTTGATCATTTTCTTCGAGGAAGGGCAGCGACAAATTGTTTCAATCCTCCGGAACAGGTCGGCGATTATAGGTACCGAGCGGCGACAGTGCAATTCAACTTTCTCTGAATCAGACAAAATCAAATGCAAAATGCAGGTGGTCATTTCAAGTAGTTAATGCCATCGTGCTAGATTCTATCAACCCGTGAACAGAAAAATTTTGAGTATTGACGAGCTGGTAATCGAGCGGGATCGCTTGCGTGCGGCTGGCGACCTGGTAGTTTTCACCAACGGAGTTTTTGATTTACTGCACGTGGGGCACGTTCGTTACCTGGGTGCGGCGCGTTCTTTAGGCTCGGCGCTAATTGTTGCAATCAATAGTGATAACGCCGTTCGCGGGTTAAAGGGCCCGGACCGTCCGGTTACGGATCAGGACGAGCGAGCTGAGATTCTCGCGGCGCTGCGTGCGGTTGACTACGTAACGGTTTTTGATGATTTGTCTCCGCGCAGCTTGATCGCAAAGTTGTTGCCCGATGTTCTCGTAAAGGGCGGTGACTATAAGCTCGAAGAGATTCACGGACGTGACGAAGTTGAGGCGGCAGGAGGCGCGGTCGTAGCGCTACCGTTTGTCGAGGGCGCCTCGACGACCGCAATGATAGAAAAGGTTAAGCGGAAGCCTTGACCTTATCGCCCTTAGAGCTTTGGGGATCGATCTGGTCCTTTAGAGGTTAAATCCATAAGCACTTATAATTTTTGGAAAGCATGAACAGCAGTACAACATCGGACAGTATTCTTCAGGCAACTCTTCGGCGAATCACCAACACTCCCGAGTACCAACG
>DASROI010000137.1:0-3105 GCA_035646955.1 Pyrinomonadaceae bacterium | reverse complement strand
GGTGGCCGGATCATCTACAAACTGAATGTTTGGTTTACGAGTATCGCCGGCTGAATACCTGGCAATCTCCTGTTCAATAAACTGCCGCAGGCCATTTGAGTTTTTCAATTCGGCCAGCACCAGTGGCGCATCCGGTCTTGCATTTGCACCCAACGACACCGAAACAGCAATCTCTTCTCCAAGGTAATCGCCGAATTGCCGGACGGTTTGCATTACCTGGTCCATATTCTGTTTGCCGGATTGCTCTTTCTGCCACCACTCCCGCAAAGCCGGATTCTGGCTCATTCGCTCTTCGATGACACGATGCGACTCGACGAGACTGTTTGCCAGATTGGGCACCGCGGCGTAGACCACCGTGTTTGCAGGCATCAGATCGAGCAAATGAGTGGAGGTGCGAGCTTGCGGGCTCGCAATCTTGGCCAGGTCAACCCTCAACGCAGCTAAGCCCTGGAGCAAAGAAGCATACTTATCCGCCTTACGGCTCCAGGCCACTTCATCCTTCACAGGTATGACCCCGATCGATGGACTAGTGGTCGCTTGCTCACCGGCGGTCAATACACGATCACTGCCGGCGTGATTAAGCTTGACCTGCCCTTCAACCACCGACACTCGAGATCCTTTTGTTCCATTGTTGACCGAGAAGACAGTTCCGGTAACGGAAACCAGAGAATCAGCAGTCTCGACAAAGAGGTGTTCGCCCCGCTGCCTGGCGGCTTCGACAACGATACTGCCACGATCCAGGTGAATCGTCGTACCCTGACCACTTCGCGTCAGATAGACCTCTGAGCGGTCCTTCATCTCGATGGTCGAGCCATCTTTCAAGCGGACAATCGCGCGACCATCCTTCGCCGTCCGAATTCGCTCCTGCACCTGAAGTTTGGCACCAGCATTGACGGCAGTGGTTCGTGTATCAGCAACCTGGAAAACCTGACCTTCGGCAGCCTGCACAGTCGCTTCGAGATCACCCATGGGCCAATAACGCTGGACCAACGGAACCGCCAAAAGACCGAAACCTATGACGAGTGCCGCCGCTATTCCCCAACGGAGAATGACTGGACGCAGAGTAGAGCGATTGGCTTTCGCTGGCGTTTGTGTTCCCGCGCGACGCACTCGAGCTTCTTTCATTGCTTTCCGACACGGAATGCACTCGTGGGTATGATCCACGAGCAGAAGTGAACGCGCCTCAGATAGATTGCCTGAGAGATATGCGGGGATAAGTGATTGAAAATCGTTGCACCCTTCGATGTGCTCTACAGAGGCAGGAAGTTCAAACTGGTTGGTGTCTGCCGCAGCGGAGACACGCGCCCAAACACGGTCTGCCGCTGCGGAGACGTTGGCCGAATCAATAACTTCATTTCTGATGTCGGCCGTAATTTTATCGAGCATCACTTCATCTCTTTTATTACTTGTCATTGTGTTTCTCCAGATAGTGCCCAATCTCTTTCTTCAGCTTTGTCCGCGCCCGGTGAAGCACGACGCCAACGACGAGGGGTGAAGTATTGAGAACAACTGCGATTTCTTTGTTGTCGTAACCTTCGTAATATCGAAGGATGAACATCTCGGCAGCGGTTTTACCTAAACGTGCTACTGCCTGGCGCACGAGCGTTTGAAGCTCTCGATCGGAGTGTTCCAATTCCGGATTCTTAAAGCGACTGACAATTGATTCAGCATCAACATCATCCAAACCAATCGCACGAGAGCGGTTCCGCGATCTCAATAAATCGAGCGAAGCATTAATCGCGGCACGTGACAGGTAGGCTTCCGGATTCTGCGATAAATCATACAGTTCCTGCCCTTTCACAAGGCGCAGGAAGACTGTTTGCAACACATCTTCGGCGTCCGTAGCGCTGCCAGTGACACGCTGCGCGGTGCGAAACACGCGTGCATGATGTGTTTGGAAGAGTTTTTCCAGCTGGCTTGGGGGCTGGTTTTCTGTCACGAGCTGCAAGTGTTTGACGGCTGCCTGCACGTTGTTCTCCTTCTCCAACCTGAAAAACGTGCCTTAGGAGCCTTTATTAACAATGTGTTGAGAAAATTGTTTGGCAAAACGACGCTTTTATCTACATCTCACCGGGCTGGCTCTGCTAAAACCTTGGCGAGTGTCAGTACAGGACCGACGAGCGAAGCTACCGGTACAACCAACTTTACGCCTCTGTGATTCATTTGATGCTGACACGCTCGCTGTCTCTAAATGGGAAAGGATCAATGGCCGATGACCATTGACCAATAACACTGGCCCGCAAGCCCTATCTACTTCCAACTCGATTCTCCGACTCCCTGAGCCTCTTAATCGCTTCCTGTGATTCCGGGCTCTTCCTATGCACTCGAACAATTTCCCGCCAGGCCCACCCGTCGTAATGAAGCCCTTTGGCTCTGGAGTCAAAAACGAACTTAATTCCCTGCCGGTTGTAACGATCTAATCCCGGATAATTCAAATAGAGACTTTGTTCAGAGGCTTCTTCGGATCCCGAGGACAGCCGCTTCTTAACGTTTCTGGTTAACTTCTGAGCCACCTGCTCCGCCGTGTCACCCATCAGCAGCAAAATACCGGGACGCAGACTCGAGCGTGGAAAATAGTCGAGAAAGATGCGCGCCAGCGAAATTCTCTCAAACTCTGATGCCGAGGACTTAACGATTCTCACTAGTCGCGCATCGTCTCCTCGCTGTGACGGGGAAACCAATGCTTCTCGTTGGATCCAGCCGTGGGTTCTGCTTGTTACATTAACAAAGAAGAAAACAACACCGTCGTTGCCTTCCCGTTTTCCACGAATGGCTACCAACCGACCTCTTCCCAGGCGCCGAACAAGCGTGCCATTGAGTTGCGGAGTGCCTCTAACCGCAGCAAGTCGATCATCAACAACGATCGCGACTCTACCGCCCGCAGGAGGCTTTCGCTTCTGCGCATTCACCGAACTATTAAAGGCAATCAGGATTGAAAGAACGACGTAACGTAGCAACAGCTTGTGAGGAGCCATACTAAGTGTTCCTTAAAATGAGGTTTTCGGGTGAGGACTCTCTAAAACGAAAGCCATCAGTAATTATCAATTATTAACTAACTCGAGCAACTCTCCGGGCAAACTGCGCATGATGGAAATGGCAAATGGC
>DASROI010000136.1:0-15632 GCA_035646955.1 Pyrinomonadaceae bacterium | reverse complement strand
GGGACTCTGAATCCAGTAGTAGAGCTCGAGACTTTACGAAGCGACTTTGATGAGATTGCTTATCCAATCCGTTAGTGGGTACTTCAGATACCCACGTACCAGGCCCAACCGTTTTGAATACTTCCACTCTTGCCGCCATCGTTGAACTTGTCCGTCACGACGATGCGCTGAATGTACTTCATACTCTTGTAGCCAAGTTGTCGTTCAACTCTTAGTCGCACGGGAGCGCCATGGGCCACCGCCAGATCACGGCCATTCATGCCATACGCCAGTAACGTCTGAGGATGTAGCGCGTCAAGCATGTCAATATTGTCTACCCAATCGTCGAAGGAGTAGAAGCTTACAAAACGGGCACTTGGCAACATTCCCGCGGCGTCAAGCACTCGACTGAGAGGCACGCCCGTCCACTCGCCGATTGCGGTCCAACCTTCTTCACAAGTATGCCTGGTGATTTGAGTGCGAGCAGGAAACCCTTTGAGCTCGGCGAGCGAGTATGAACCGGGCCTCGCAACCAAACCTTCAATCGTTAGGCGCCACTCGGCAAAATTACCGCGCTGCAAGTTTCGATAGAGCTCGCTCGAGTTCGGCTTGTCGGGATCGCCTGGATTTGTCGTTCCAGTTGCAGGAAATGAGGAGATGTCTTTGTGACTGTATTCTTTAACGAGTGACTCTCCCGGGATCAAAGCCTGGTGCGCGGCATAGGTAAACGTGTCGCCCATGCGCAGAATATTTCCATAGGTTGGCGGAAGTTGTTTTGAACAAGACGTTAGGACCAGGCCGCCGACAGCCGTGACTCCCGCGATTAACATGTTTCGCCGGGTGATCAGTTCATCAGTCTTCATGACTATCTCCAATGGTCATGCCGCGCATCTGCCGCCTGAATCCAGACTTGATCACCATGAAAACGTGGACCAGTAGAAAGAGCAGCAGTATCAGAAAGGCAAAGAAGTGAATGGTACGAGCAGATTGATACCCATTGAACACTCGCAGCAAAATAGGGTAGCCGGCAGTGATCGCAGGTGACATAGCCAGACCGCTCAGAACAATTAAAGGCAGCGCAAGAAACACGACTCCGAAGTAAGAACACTTTTGCATTAACCCATATTGTGGTCCACCCGTGGCTGCCCGGATTCGCAAACGCAAATGTTCTTTGAAATCGTGCCAGAGCAAGTCTGGTTTGAGCTCGGCCAGGCGTGGCACAATATGATGCCGGAAGTGTCCGGTTAAAATTCCGACCAACACGTATATGGCCCCGACAATCACCAGAAACCACGCGGCTAAAAAGTGCAGGCTGCGGCCCCAGCCATTCTTGTTAAAGATGTCGAAAGTCCTGTTGGCGCTCACCGGAGAAGCTTCGCCCTGGAAAAAAGCAACTTGATTGTCCCAGCCCCCATGTTTGTAATTACGACTGATGGGTAGTTCGATCAACGCAGGAGTCAGATCGTTTCCCGTATCGCCCCAGTAAAGTCGGGGGTGGGCCATCAGTATCACCACTCCGGTGAAGGCGAGCAGTATGAA
This sequence comes from Pyrinomonadaceae bacterium, assembly GCA_035646955.1. Lineage (GTDB taxonomy): Bacteria > Acidobacteriota > Blastocatellia > Pyrinomonadales > Pyrinomonadaceae > PSRF01. The sequence goes on along the minus strand of DASROI010000136.1, from coordinate 14,114 downwards.
ACTGAGGGTGACAATCCAATGACTCGCCCTAACAATACGTGTATGGCGAGAACGGGTCGGATTCGGTGTTGATTCTGATGACTCGGTCATTGCTAAAGCAGCGTCCAGATAGGCCCGCGTAAACTTCGAGGTGGAAAGACGGTTGCCGCTTTTAAAGTACCTGGGAAAGCGAACAAATTTCGCCCACAAGATATCTCAGTATTAGACAAATTTACAGTACCGCGAGCGCAGCGACCAGATGGCACTCAATAAAGAGCTCGTTGGCGTGGATCGTAACATCCGTCGCTACTCTCACAGTACTGTATATTCTTTGGGATCATGTTAACTCTGCGAGAAAAACTTGCGGGCGGTTTAATCGGATTGCTGGTTGGCGATGCCCTGGGTGTTCCTTATGAGTTCCACGCTCGCGAAGAGATTCCCGCGCTGACAGAGATCGAGTTTGAACCTCCCAAGGGTTTTAGGAGAGCACACGCCGGTGTTCCTCCGGGAACATGGTCCGATGATGGAGCTCAGGCTCTCGTGTTACTAGCATCGCTCCTCGAATGCGGAAAGATGGACCTGGCCCACTTCGCTAAAGGTCTGGTGGATTGGTACGACAAAGGGTATATGGCCGTAGATGGTCATGTGTTCGATGTGGGAATCCAAACAAGCCAGGCGATTTTACAATTACAAAATGGAGTTTCGCCGTATCGAGCAGCGCGTTCGGATACCGGGGCCAATGGAAATGGATCGCTGATGAGAGTGTTACCGCTTGCTCTCTGGCATAAGGGAAGTGATGCCGAGTTGGTTGCTGATGCTCACGAACAGTCTCTAGTAACGCACGGTCACAAACGCTCGCAAATTTGTTGCGCGTTGTACTGTTTGTGGGCCAGGAACATGCTTAACGACGTCGATGATTCATGGAATGATGCGGTTCGTAAGTTAAGGGTAATCTACGGAGAGCAGTCTCCTTTTTACGAAGAGTTGGAATGGGCCATCAGACCTGACGAGTCCGTTGAAGTCCAGGGCAGTGGATATGTGGTTGATTCCCTACGTTCGGCCAGATGGGCGATGCAATTCAAAACTTATGAAGAAGTCGTTAGGGCTGCGGTCTCTCTCGGTCGAGACACTGACACAACCGCGTGCATCGCTGGAGGAGTCGCTGGAATCCGATACGGGATCGACGGTATTCCAGAAAGATGGCGCAGCAGTTTGAGAGGCAGCGACTTATACCAGCCAGAGCTTGAAAGGCTACTCCATTGGCAATTGAAGGCGTGAACGATCCGCGGATTTCGACGCAGCAGAGAAGCCACCAGGATCCGGATTGGGCCGATAGTTGAATTCCTGAATTCGTACCGCTTGGCTCGCTAGGCATCGACTTTTTTTGGTGCAGATCCGATTGCCATATTCAGAGGTCCAAGCGGATATCAAAGAAGTGCCAGAAGGTAAGTCCGCGAGCCTTTGAAATCCACAGTTTTGTCGACTGAGCATTACGTTGGATCATAGGCCAATAAATTTTCATGCAGGACGTTTGTTAGGAAACATTTGAGATGTTGTGGCCGTAGTGATGCCATCATGAACAACATCCAAATGATTTCATTCATCAAGAAATCTCTTCTTGTTATCGCGTCAACATGCCAGTTCGCAGTGCTGGTCCAGGCGCAATCTCTTCAGACACTGTCGCTCGCTCCCGACTCACCTCGATGGGAATTCGAAGGGCAGGCCAAACCCGCGGAGTATCAAGGTCGCAAGAGCCTCCTTCTTGATGGCGGTGCGGCGGTTATCAAAGACTTTGAAATGCGCGACGGAGTTATAGACGTGGACGTCGCCACTCCAGCTAACCGCGGATTCTTTGGTCTGCAATTTCGACTCGCGAACGAAGGCGCAAATGGCGAGTGGGTTTATCTTCGACAGCATAAGTCGGGTCTTCCCGACGCTATGCAATACACACCGGTGCTGAACACTGGCGCCAACTGGCAAATCTACAATGGGCCAGGCTTCACCGCAGCGGTCGATATACCAAGGGACACGTGGTTTCACCTGAGGTTGGAAGTGACAGGGGCTCAGGCCAAGCTATATGTCAAAGATATGGAAAAACCGGCGCTCGTCATGGATGACTTAAAGAGTGGAGTGCAGAAGGGTGCCGTTGCTCTGCATGTCCTGACCGGTGCTACCTACTTTTCAAATTTTGAAGTTAGAGAAATGGCGGACGCGCCGTGGGTCCGCCATCTGCCACCGATGCCTGCAGACACGATTATCAAGTGGAGCATCTCTCCTGCGTTCGACGCGCTTGCTCGCAATCTCGAACAAGCCCTGTCCACGGCGGAAACGAGTAATATTAAATGGCAGGACGTTGAAGCTGAGTCGCCGGGTTTTGTAGTTTTATATCGTTATCTCGAGGCACCACACCTGCGAGTCTCTTTCGCTAACGATTTTTCCAAACGACTCGATCCTCAGCCAGGTAGCAAGCTTGTTTACGCCAAAACCACGATTGACTCCGATAGAGACCAGATCAAGAAACTATTGCTCGGCTATAGCGACGAGGTGAGCGTCTTTCTAAACGGTCAGGTTCTCTATCGCGGGCGCAGCGCCCAATATTTCCGCGACCCCGGCTTCCTCGGCATCGTCAACCCCGAAAACGACACCATCTATCTCCCCTTAAAAAAAGGCCACAACGAACTGACACTCGCCGTATCCGAACTCGGCGGCGGCTGGGGTTTCATCTGCAGACTTAAATAGCAGGGGTGGCCCGCCGTGGCCATCCTCCTCCACCCCTCCTCACTTTTCCTGCTTACTCGCACTAACCATCCTCTTTTGGTAACTTCATCCACGAGTCATATCGGACACCCTTCCACCCTGGAGAACGATGAAGCCAATTTCCAAAACAGCCTTTTATTGTTGTGGCATACGCATGCAGGATGCTGAAAGCTCAAACCCAGCTTGCGGCGATACGTATGCGAGTTCGTTCATGAATGAAGATGGCTTGAAGATCCTCGAAACGTTCAAGGATGAGACCGCTCCAAACGCTTCGAATGTCGCACGCCACCGGATCATCGATGACTTGCTAAAGAACGAACTCAGTATGAATCCGAGTTTGTCAGTAGTCTTGATTGGCGCCGGCTTTGACAGTCGTGCTTATCGTCTCAAAGGTGGGCGTTGGATCGAGTTTGACGAACCGCAAGTCATTGAATACAAGAATGCGAAACTGCCAATCTCTCAGTCTGAAAATGAGTTACACCGGATACCGATCGACTTTAGTACTGAATCGTTAGAAGAAAAGCTGTTGCCTTTTGCGACGAATGAACCGGTGGTGTTTGTTATCGAAGGCGTGTTTATGTACCTGGATCAGCTGGTGATCATCGAGCTACTGCAAACGCTGCACAAACTCTTTCCGCGACATAAAGTAATTTGCGATCTGATGACGCGCGAATTCTTTGAGAAGTACGGAAAGAAAATTCATGAAAAGCTCACTGGAATGGGTGCTTCGTTCAAGTTTACGGTTAAGAGTCCAGAAGAGCTGTTTGAGACGAGTGGCTACAAACTGATTAAGAAGATATCGATTGTGGAGAGTGCGGTTAAGTACGGGTTACTGAAGATACCAAAGATTGCGCTTAAACTATTTCTCCGCGCATTGACCGGAGGTTATGCTATTTACGTTTTCGAGGTGACTTAGGCTCGGAAAAGAAAGTCGTCTCATTTGAACCCTAAAGCAGATGGCAGTTCTCACTGAACAAATGAAAGAGCTAGTTGAGCGGCAGCGATTGGGGTTTGTTGCGACAGTATGCGCCGATGGAACACCTAATCTATCGCCAAAGGGAACGCTGCGTGTCCTTGACGACGAGCGCCTGGTCTTTGCTGATCTCAAATCGCCGGCCACGGTTCGCAATCTTCGGCAGAATTCAAGTATTGAAGTTAACGTCGTCGATCAGTTCATTCGTAAAGGCTATCGGTTCAAGGGCCACGCCGAAGTGTTGGATAGTGGAGCGGAATTCGATCGACTGGTAGCTTTTTACGGGACTCTTGGTCTATCTGACGCGCCCAAAAAAATTCAGAGCATTGTAATCATCAAAGTGGAACAGGTTCGACCATTGGTTTCACCCGCTTATGACTATGGCGCCAATGAAGAGGCGATGCGGGCTCAATGGACCAGCTATTATCTGGGTGATTGAGTCGGTGGACCAGCCTTCTCTCACAAGCGAATAACTGTTGGTTTTTAATAGCAAGACCTAAGCTCAAGACTGTGGTTCTTGTCTCTCAGAATTAGATACAGATCAACGAATGAGTTTTTCGCTTTCTCCGTGCCCAATTGTGTTCTCGGTGACTCCGTGGTGGTTGCTCTGACAAATTGAGGACACCACCCACCGAGTCACAAAGGTCACAAATCCGGCACAGAGAAAATTCCGGATGCTTTCTGCTCTTCTGCGTAATCGGCGTAATCTGTGGATGTCACTTAACGCAGAGGACCTGGTACTGCGCGCCAATGGGGAGTCGCGTTAACTTGTTTTCAATCCCCCGGAAATAACGCAGGAACCGCGGAAATATAAAGAGGTAATCTGTGCGCAAAACCTTAAAACCACTGGCAGTCAGAAGTTGCCGCGACTCAGAAGCGCGAAGTGGGATTGCATCTTCATCAAACGGACAACGCGACATTGCATAACGCGCTCCCGGATTCCAGAGGTTGTGTTCCCAGAACGAAAAATAGCCGCCGCTTTTCAAAGACCGGTAAACATAATCAACAGAGTCGGCTCGCTCATCGGGTGCGATGTGATGAAAGACAGCACTGCAGTATGCAAGATCGATCTCCTGACTGGGCGAGTATTGTTCAAGTGTCAAAAACTTGGTCGTTTTGCTTGAGTGCTTATCATTCGCCTCTTTCAAAGACAACAGTGAAGTGTCGACTCCCAACAGCGACGCGGGTTTCTGGATTTCAAGCAAATGGGGACTCGCACTGCCGGTGCCGCAACCAAAATCCATAATTGTCCTGACCGAAGCGCGGCGTTCTTTCAAAAGCGATGAAAGAAACTGAATCCTTCCGTGTGCAAAGTAATCTTTGTCCTCACCAGAAAGGGTGATGCTCTGGTTTAGAGCGTCGTCGTATTTGTCAGCGTATTGATCAAATATATCGCCGGACATTGGTTTATTGATGACCACTCTTCAAGATTGCCCGCGCAATTGTAACCGGATGACTTACGATGGTAGCCAATCTCCGCCATCCTTTGGTCGGCTCATGAAACATCCCGAGCTGGCCGAGCACCATTGCGCGATCATAGTAAATGCGTTCTCCGGCTAAGAGGTTGTCGGAGCCAAACGTATAAATGCCACAAAGGGGAAACTCAATGCGTCTCCCAGTGGCCGGTAATCCGCGCCATTGTCCAAGATGGGTGCCACGAATGACCACTTCCACAACTACACTATTCTCTGCCACGTGTTGTTGCGTCACCTCAATTTCGAGATCCGGCAATGCTTTCAGCAACTCGACATAATACGAACGAACACCGTCGCGACCCGTTCGATGATCTGCCCATGGCTCGTCATCATAACGTGCCTCAGTCCCAAAGGTCTCCATTACCGCTTCCAGGTCATGACGGTTCTCACATCGGATATGCTCATCTACAATGCTCAGGCGAGCCCTTAACCTTTCATCGTATGACATATGAATTTTCTATCCGAAACACGTCGAACAGTACAGTACGGAGATGGAAGCGACTGGACGGTACATTCAACGGAGTACTTATCAAATATACGCGAGTGTACCATCCAGTTCCTTCGCTCGCCCTAATGTACTCATCGCTCGCTAATTTAAGGATGTGTGCTATAGATCCCTAAGGTACAGGTTTAGTTTAAAGCCTTAAAGTCTCATTCACACCGGGCTAAAGAGACTATGAAAGTCAACCTTCTCATTCTCCCCAAGCTTCAGCTTGGGGTCGCGTGCTCCAATCCGAATTTCGGCAACCGTTTTAACGGTTTGCGAAGGGCGCGGAGGCTCAGGATTTGTGGGGTTCAAGAAATAAACCGTTGAAACGGTTATCTGCTACTTAGACGTCTCGTTGCCCCCAAGCTTAAGCTCGGGGAGAATGAGACACATCTCTAACCAGTCGTTGCCACCAGTTGCTCGGACGGATTAAAGTGACTCGAACCTGAACCGCTAAGTTGTGCGGCCTGGGAAACTGATCATTGAACCTTGCGTACTTACGTTCTGGAGGTGAGTAGCATGCCAAATCGACGAAAGTTCCTTGGGGAAAGCGCTCATGTTTGTGCCGGTGTTGTGGCCGGCGCTGCAACGACTGTTAATGCTTCTCAGGAGACTTTGACTACACAAAAGTTTCTGCTGGTGGGGCTTGTTGGCTCTGAGAATCCAACTCGGGCCAACTTTCCTTTCGTCTGGGCCGCAGCGTTGCGCCAGGCTCAGCATGAAGTGCGCATTGAATTAGCGGGCGATGCCACCGTGCTGATGCGCACGGCAGTGTCGAATAGCGTGACGCCAGTTGGTTGGCCACCATTTAGCCAGGCTTTGGCGAAAGTTATTGACTTGAAAATTCCTATTTACGTTTGACAGGCTTGCGCGACTGCCCGTGGGGTAGCCGAAAGTGATTTACAGGGAAAGAACGCGCAATTCACCAATCCAAAGTTGACCGCAGAAACGATGGCCTGGGCCACGAAAATTCTGGTTGTTTAGATCAGACTTAACCGACCGCTGAAAAATGGCGCAACCTCATTCGTATCTCAAGCTGGAGGGCCATGGCCTAACGATAATTCCGATTCCTCCCTTTGAGATCTCGCGGGCTTCGGCCTTGGATGTTCCGTTGACAGTGGCACGTGAGGGTTCGTGTTTTGTGATTAATGACGTCTCTGATCAGGTCGACTCGGAGCTGGTCGAACTCTCAGTTGGACCTGACGAGCCGTGGCGGTTGGTGACTTCTTTGTACACCTTATCGTGGCCCAAAGACTTTGCTATCGTTTCCAGCCCCACACCCGATGTGCCTCCGGGTTTTGATCTGGTCGGTCCGGATCAGTCGCTCCTCTATTTGCAAGGTCCATTTGCGAGTGAGAGGGTTAAGCACGGTGAACTATTAGCCGCGCTGGGCCAGAAGATGATCGAAAACCGAGTTCTGGGCTCGATTGAACGAGTATGGTTTGAATATCGTTTCGAGGGAGAAGATTATTTTCAAGTTCATCATCTCATTGGGTTGGAAGAAAGAGTGCTGATTATCACACTCCAGGTATTATCGGAAGTTTGTGATGACGACCTGCTGCAAAAGGTTCTGGCATTCGCGCATACCGTCCAAGCCTTATAAATAGACTTGTATAACAACTTTATGGACCCAATTACCCGAGCAGCGACTAGTCTTAAAGGTTTAGCCGTTGGTGACTGTTTTGGCGAGACATACTTCATCACTCCTGACCTGGTAGAGAGCTTGATCGAGCAACGAGCCCTGCGCGATCGCCAATGGAACTACACCGACGACACGAATATGGCGCTGTCGATCTTCTCGGTACTTCGCCAGTATGGAAGAATCGATCAGGACGCTCTCGCCCAAAGTTTTGCGGTCCGTTACGACTCAGGTCGTGGCTATGGACCGGCCATGCACCGCTTGTTAGCCGATATTAAGAGCGGTGGAGCCTGGTCAGACTGCGCGCAGCGATTGTTTGAGGGGCAGGGCTCTTTTGGAAATGGCGCGGCGATGCGAGTCGGACCAATCGGCGCGTTTTTCTGGGACGACATACCGAAAGCTACTGAGGAAGCAACTCGTTCTGCGGTTATTACCCACGCTCACGACGAAGCTATCGCCGGTGCGATTGCTGTTGCCGTAGCCACCGCTCGAGCTTCACAGCTGCGAGAGACAAACGGCAAACCGGATCGGGTGGAGTTTCTGGACTTTGTCTTTTCTCACTTACCTGACAGTGAAGTAAGAAGTAAGATCCGCCAGGCTAGAGATATGTCTAACACTGCTTCGGTAGCTTTTGCTGTTTCAGTCCTCGGCAATGGGGTTGGAGTTTCGGCGCAGGACACAGTTCCGTTTGCGTTGTGGTGTGCTTCCCGACACCTTAATGACTATGAAGAGGCGCTCTGGTTGACTGTGAGTGGCTTGGGCGATCGCGACACAACCTGCGCAATCGTCGGAAGCATTGTCGTGATGATGACTGGCGTGGAGAAGATCCCCAGCGATTGGCAGAAGTTTAGTGAGCCACTTCCGGAGTGGCCATTCTCTGAATGTAGTTGAACGCAAATAATGAGTTGCTATGACAAGTCTAATAGCAAGAATTATTGATCCCTCGTTTGCTGAGTGGGAGAGAGACATTAATGTTTAGCCGTTTCGACTCAAGAATCGTCTGAGTAAAAGTAATAGTCAAGCGAATGAAACTCGGGATGATCATGATCTTCGTCCCTGACCTGGGCGAGGCAAAACGTTTCTATTGCGACGTTCTTGGATTTGAAATCAAGTCCGAACGAGTCGAACGTTTAGAGTTCCTTCATGAAACGATTGAGTTCATCGCGTTCAAATGTGAAGAGCCTGCGGTGACCCGGGAGTATGGTCGCTCGGCGAGGTCGGTATTTGTTTTCGACGTGGAATCCATTGTTGACTCGATGAGAGAACTGAAAGCGCGCGGGGTTAAGTTCGTTCATGAAAAACCTGCTGAGAACGATTTATGTCGCTATGCAGCGTTCTTTGATCCCTTTGGAAATGTCCATGAGTTGTGTGAGCGAAAGTAGCTGGAGAGGCTGCTCGCAGAACGAGTTTTTGACATAACGGAGTTGTAGTTGTGACCAGGCGTTTCGAAGAGCAAATCATTGAAATCCTTCTGGCGCTGATCCTGATGGTAATTGGCGTGGTTCAGCTTTTCTTTGCAAACCAGCTGAGAGATAGACTGTTACTGGTCCGTCAATATCTGCAGGGACTCTATGAGCGCCATCCGTTACTAATGAAGACGTTTGGTCCACCGCTAAGGATGACAGTGCTACGAGGGTATACAGTCAGAAAACGAATAGTCGGAGCCATTCTCCTTATAAGTTCGATAGTCTTGCTGTTAAACGCTTTCCAGAGTCCGGACCCTTGTGAAGCGGACTTCTGGCGTATCACAAAACAAGACGGCTGTTGAGTTCAACACGACGGATCGCCGACTATGAAAACACTGATAACTGCCATTCTGAGCGTCCTGATCATTGTTACTGCCCACGCCCAGCAAAGTAAAACAATCAAACTCTATTTTCCAAACTCTAAACGTGATAGCGGAGAATGTTCGGCGAAGGTCTATCCGGTAACCAGATCCATCCCGAAAACCAATACGGTAGCCCGAGCGACGCTGGAACAATTGTTTGCTGGTCCAACAGATGCAGAAAAGGCTCAAGGTTTCTATTCAGATTTCTCTGAAACCACCAAAACGTTGTTACTGACCGTTAATATCAAGAGCCGAAGTGCCTTCGTCAACTTGAGAGACTTGACCGCAGTTCCGGGTATGGGGAATTTTACGACGAGTTGCGGCGGCTCGAATTTCTTCGGCCAGGTCGAGAATACGCTTAAACAATTTCCATCGATCAAGAAAGTCTTTTTTGCGGTCGAAGGGGATCCGTCGTTCTTCTATGACTGGATACAGATCGGCGAGTGTCCGAAGGAGCTGAGAAATTGTGATGCCTCCAATTTTATTAAGGGTAGTTGAGTTGGGTTGATCGCACGCAACCTTTCACGGATTTGCGCGTGCACTGGTTCATGAGATATGAACTGGTTTAGTAAGGCAATGCTTAAGACTATTGTCATGGTGGGAGTTTTAGTCTTCTCAGTTCACGCCCAAGTGCCTGCTTCTAAAGCTGAAAGTGCGTGGCCCAGTTTTGGAGCGCCTTCAAACTCGCGATTAATGCAAAGGACAAAGCTAAGCTCCTAAAAATGATACCGGATGATTTTTTTGATGGAGGTGGCGGACAGACACCGGCGGAATGGTTGCAGTATATCGACGAGAATGAGCGCAAAGGTTCATGGAGGGAGCTGCGGCGATCAATATCCAGGGGAACCCGAGTAAGTAAGAGGCATAAGAAATTATCAACAAGGTTTACACTGGACCACTATTACTACTTCGAGTTTCGCAACGGGCAATGGTGGTTTGCCGGCGTTGCAGGAGATTGATTCTAGCGGTTGACAGGGATCTTCTCTGTGCGATCTCTGTGTTCTTAGTGATTCTGTGGTGAAATCTTTGGCCATCGTTTCTACCACCGAGACACCGAGAACGTAGAGGTCACACAGAGATCCAGATTGGTGAAAATGACTAGTATTCGTTGTGCGAGGCTTGAGGATGCGGAGGCAATTGCCAGGGTGCATGTAGCTTCGGTTGAGGCGATCAGCACTTCGCTATACACGCCCGCAGAGATCGAGTCGTGGTCCAGGCCGCGTACGATTGCGAACTATGAGGAGTTAATTCGCACGAGAGAGTTTTTTGTCGCTGAGGCCAGGAATGTCATCGTCGGATTCGGCGTTCTGAACCCGGCGACCTTCGTAATTGAAGCGGTGTACGTCGATCCCGCGGCCAGCGGTCAAGGTATCGGCATGGAATTGATGCGTAAGCTTGAAGCGAGAGCTGCGGTTCTTGGTATCAAACAACTTCACCTAAACGCGTCGTTGAATGCGGTCCCCTTCTACCGAAAGGCCGGCTACAGTGGTGATGTACAACAAAAATATAAGCTGCAAACCGGTATTGAGATAGCCTGTGTCCCTATGTCGAAAATAATCTGACCTTGGAGTGCGGCGGACCGGCGCCGCTTTGTTAATCCGGTCCTCTCTAATGAAATCTTCCTTCACTTGTGTACCTTTAGTTACATACGAGCCACTCTCTCATGAGCAAAATCACGAATCGCATGAACACACAAGTTTATGCGATTACGATATTGTGAAGGAGATTTCAAATGACTCAGATGCGTTTCTTCATTGATACCCATGACCGTTCACGCGGCACCTTCCCGAAAGAGTTGTCCGTAAAAGACTTTGAAGATTTTTTTGAGCAATACTTGGAGGCCTGTGCCGCGGAGGGAGTGGTTGTATTGCGGTCACACCTTTCCCTGGAAGATGGCAGAGCTTTCTGTTTCAATATGGCGCCGGACGCCGACGCCGTTCGGCGAGCACATGCCAGAGTTGACTTCCCGTTTGATTCAATTACTGAGGTCACGACCGCGACGCCTGGTGATATATTTTTCCATCGCGCTGCCGAAGTGGCGGCGTGATATGACATGAATCAATCATTGAAGCCCGTGATTGAGCTCGACTCTTTCAACGCTTTTCGTCAGCTGACGATTTCGGGGAAAGAACTGCTCAAACGCGGGCTCCATATCAAGCATTACCAACGTAGAACAACGATCGTTGAGAAAGGGCAAACCGTCTCCGGAGCCTTCTTCGTAATCGACGGCAAGATTCGAGTCTTCACAATCAGTCCCGACGGGACCGAAGCAACTTTGTATTTCATTAGGCCTGACGAGTTCTGCGTCTTCACCTTAAATTGCATCTTCAACGATCTACTTTACCCGGCGTGGGTTCAGACTGACCTGGACACAACCGTCGCAATTATTCCTGCCAACGTCTATCGTTCTCTTTTCCAGACGGAGAAGGTTATTCAGGACATCACGGTCAGAGCCTTTTCCACCATAGTTAACAGGCTAATGACTGAGCTTGAATCCGTACATTCCTACAACTTGGAAAAACGCTTAGCGAACTTTCTGCTTTTGAGCGCTTCATCCGACAGAACGCTGATGATGACGCAAAGTGAGATTGCTGCTCACCTGGGCACAACTCGTGAAGTCATCGCGCGGATGTTGGGTCGATTTGTAAAAGCAGGTTCGTTGGAAACAAGTCGAGGCAAAATCAAGATCCTGAGACTGTCCGACATGCTTTAGAGTCTCTTGCAAAAGTCATCTTATCACTCCGGAGGAGTGCAATGTTTATAGCTCAGAGCACTACCCAAATCGCGCTCCCTAGGAGTGCCATGTCTAGTACGGAAGTTATTAGCTTCGGATTGTGGTACGACCTCGAACAAAAATCAGCGGTCGACGACCTACATAGCAGTCCTACGGAGCGCAATATGGTACAGGCCTTGAGCTATAAACATCGCACTCCTCCGGAGTGAAGAAATGATTTTTGCAAGAGGCTCTTTAGGCTTGGATGGCAATTAAAGCACACTTACCATTTGAACCGACAAGGTAAAGCAAGTCGGACATTTAACAAGCAAACTAAATCTATGTCCTCAGAATTTCTCTTCTCGTATGGAACACTTCAACTGGACCCGGTTCAGCAGGCTACATTTGGCCGGCTGCTGACTGGTACTCCTGATGTTCTTGCCGGCTTTGAGTTAAGACCGCTGCCTATCGAGGATGAATATGTGATCGCAGTCAGCGGGAAGAGCGAACATACAATTGCGTCCTTCACCGGTCGAGCGTCGGACGAGATCCCGGGAACAGTTTTTGTTGTATCCGTTGAGGAACTTCAGCGTGCGGACGAATATGAAGTGGAACCTTGCCGGCGAGTCGCAGTGGTTCTTCAGTCAGGAACACGTGCATGGGTATATGTTGATGGACGAAATGCACCGCCTTCATTCGCGACCTAACAGCAGTAATATCTGGCTAAGGGTCGAATCCTTCGACCTCCCAAGATGGACCCTACCTCTATTTTTGGTGCTTGCGCACTTGAGTATGCGATCATTACGGACGACGTTGTGGACAGACTTGTGTCGTTCCAAGCCATCAAAAATGCAAAAGTTGTTGATTGGTTTCCCAAAAATATGTTTGACTGTTTAGAGGCTGCTGAATCGGTTCGCCAGCCATTCTCACTCTGAGCTGTAAACCCACGAAACCGACATCTCGGTTCCGCTAAGAAACGATAGGGGATAGACAATGAATGGAAAAGCGGCAGGTGGTGCACTTCCGATTGTCTTCGGAGGCTATATGCTTTTTTCTCACATCTCTGAAAGCAAACTCTTTCAAAGCAATTCAAAAGCAGAATACGCGACAGCTATGTCATTATTCGGGGCGTTTTTACTCATCCTGGGTTTGATATTCTTCTTGAAGAATCTGAAGTAGCAATGGCTGACAATCCGTTTGGACATTACGCTCCTGAAGAGTGTGCGCGTTGTCGGGGCACCGGGATCAGCATCTCCGAAAAATCGAGTAACTGTCCGACGTGTGGTGGCCGCGGTAGCGTTGCTGTACTTCAGCCTGCCCGAAAGTGTGCGCGTTGTGACGGAAGTGGTTTGGAAAAAAGCAGCATCGATGTCCCTTGTCCACCCTGCTCGGGTAGCGGTTGGGCATTTCACTGGAGATAGAGGATCGAGGTGAAACTCAGGGAGACGGCGAATTTCAAAGTCAGCGGGTAGTTGTTGGTTGCCGTTCCGCTGCGCCGCGCCTCTCCATCGTTTTAGGCTGAACGACTCAAAACGTTCCAACGCAGAATTACATGGAGAACTTGTTCAAAAAACTGATAACATGAGACGTCGGTTGAATCCTCAGTTCAGACTAAGTCCAAAATCTTTCAAAAACGGATAGCAGCGGTGAAATTATCACGTCGAAGCTTCAATCGAAGCCTATTGAGCTCACTGCTCACCTTCTCGCTAGTCAAGCATCTTGATCAACTGGACAGCTTGGCCAGTCCCGTCAAGCCTATCGTCAGAAAATGGCTTAACGACATGGAGCAGGTAACCGTCGAGCTCCGAAAGGGACGGGTGGCGCCCGTAGAATGGCAGCGTCAAATCGAGTCGCTGCTATCAAAAGTTGAAATGAGCGATCTGTTGTCGGCGATCGACTACGATCGGATCGCGAAGGCTGCGGTCTTTCCGGAAGACCACGAATCGGCCGAGGACATTCATTTCGCCAGAACCAAGGGGTTACCGGAGGAGTTGAGCTTCGCGCCATATTTTTATGCACTGCGAAAGGGCGTAGCAATTGTTCCGCACGGTCATCGTAATATGTCGTCGATGCACATGATGTTGAAGGGACAATCTCAAGGCTGGCAGTTTGAACGTGTCAATGATGAGAAGGATTATTTAACGATCAAGCCGACCAGCGACTCAGTTCTGAATGTTGGGGCAGTCACCACAGTCTCAGATAGGAGTACGAACGTCCATTGGTTCAAAGCACTCACCGAGCCAGTGTTCATGTTCAATATCGG
>DASROI010000135.1:0-32773 GCA_035646955.1 Pyrinomonadaceae bacterium | reverse complement strand
TTGTTGGACCAGAATGGATGGTTTGCGGGTTAGGGAGCTTCAATGGGCAGTGATGCAATGAAAAATGATTAATGACCAATGATCAATGAGAAATAGAGACTGTCCTGTTGGCCGGGGGTTGAAGCTTTATTGGTCATTGGTCATCGATCATTGGTCATTTCTCATTTCTTTGCAAGGTGTACTTACACCGATGGCAAATGATCAATCAGAAATAAAGGGGGTTGGACCTGCCGGCCGGTTTCAATCTCCATTCGGCTTTCCAACCTAACTCCCTTCGCCGATTAAAAATGATCAATGAGAAATGAAGGGGCCGTCCTGGACCTTTGGCAACATTCCCCATTCAAAGCGAACGCCCATAACTAACGTCGCATCGAACTCGCCTGACGTACGTTTATTAAACCTTGATGACAAAGGACCTTAAGGGTTTGTAGATTACTGGCAGTATACTGAGTTCCGTATATGCAGGAAGTAGCCAGAAAACGAGCTTTTGGTATCGGGTTAAGGGCCCGATTTCCACTTTTAGCCAAGATCGCAGCGATTGTCTTACTTTGCTCGGGCATCGCTCTTGTCTCGATCTCTTACTACAAGCTCCGAAATACTCGCTGGAAGTCCAAACCGGGCACACCTGAGCTCTCGAAGAACATTACCGGTGTCATCGAAGGTTTTGAGCGCCGAGTCACCAAGAATGATCGCCTTTATCTCTTAGTCAAAGCATCTCGCGACATCACCTACTCTGACAGTCACCATGAGTTGGAGGATGTTAGCGTCGCGGTCTATCCGGATGTTGGTGAAGTGCCGGACCAGATAAGCGCGAATCGGGCAGTCTATATGCCAGACAGTTCTGTGATCACGTTTCAAGGAAACGTAAAGATTGATACAAAGGAGAGCCTCCGCGTCAATACCGAAACCCTGGTCTTCGATCAAAACAACAAAATCTCGAGAACTGACGCCCCGCTTACTTTCGAAAAAGAGACCATCAAAGGAACTTCAGTCGGCGCCGTTGTGGACCAGAACACCAAACGACTTGACTTGAAGAATAGCGTTGCTATCACCGTCACTCCGAAATCTGAGCCCCAGTCAAAAACGCCAGGCTCTCCGGCAACAATAAAGTCAGCGCAAGCGACTTTCGAGCAGGAGATCATGAAGTTGTCATTTGCAGGTGGGGTGACGGTCGAACAAAACCGCGACATCATGAGCGGCGACACGATTCACGCGAATCTCAACCAAAAACAACAACTGGAAAAGGTTGAGGTGCGAGGCAACGCTTACTTACGCGCGATGGAACCTGGGAACTCGGCCGAAGTTCATTCTCTGAACATGGACTTTTATCTGGACGAGAATCAGCTGTTGCAACGAGCGGTGGGATGGGACGATGTAATCGCACGAAGCCTCGATGCCGATTCGGACATGCAACTCAATGCGGGAAATTCGATTGAAGTATATTTTCAGGCTAAGAATGGCGTCAGCTTACTTACTGAAATGAAAGCCCTGGGCAAAAGTGTTGTGACGCTGTCAGCCCCTAAATCGAAAGCAAGCGATCCGAGGGCGGCCGCCAAACGGCTAACGGGAGATTCAGTGAAGTTGACCTGGCGGGGTTCAGGGAAGGATCTCGACCGAGCTGAAGTCGCGGGCGGGGCAGAATTATTTGTAGAACCCGTAGTTAAAAATGCTTTAGCAGAACGTAAAACGCTTACGGCCCAACAGTTCAACTGCGAATTTTTCGAAGCTGGCAATCTAACAAAAGCTTGTAAGGCAAACGGCAATTCAAAAGCTGTACTCGAGCCGGTCATGCCCACACCCAAGAGGGGCACTCGGACAATTACATCTCAAGATATGGCGGCAAACTTTGTCCGCGAGACACAGGATATCGAGCGACTAGACGCCCAGGGCGACGCCAAGTTTAACGAAAATGATCGGAATGGGATTGCCGAGAATATCTCGTACACATCTGGAGATCAAACGGTACGACTGCGCGGTGGTGAGCCAACAGTCTGGGATGCGCGCGCCCGCACGAAAGGCCTGGAACTAGATTCAGACCTGGTCAACAATGTCTCCTATGGACGCGGAAAGATCGCGACTACCTATTACAGTCAGGAGCAGACTAATGGGGCCACACCATTCGCCAAGGTGAAGAGTCCCGTGTTTATCACGAGCGACCGCGCAGAGTTTCGTCATGAGAGCGGCCTCGGTATCTACACCGGAAATGCGCGTGCGTGGCAAGACGACAATTTCGTCAAAGGCGATAAGATCTCAATCTACACAAACGAAAAGAGAATGGAATCTGCCGGTCACGTTCAAACCGCTCTGTATAACGCAAAACGGCGAACGGATGGAGCCTCGTCCGTCGTTCCTGTCTTCGCTGTCTCCGACTCGATGTTTTATGCAGATACAGATCGCATAATTCACTACGAAGGAAACGTCGATATTAAGCAGAGCCCCGACCGTTTGACTGGTGGTGTTGCCGATGTCTATCTCGCTAAAGAAACCAACGATATGGAAAGGACGGTTGCACAACGTAACGTAGTTCTCACTCAACCTTCCAGACGTGGAACTGGAGATTGGGTGGAATATACCGCGGCAACAGAGGTAGCAGTTTTGAAAGGCAATCCGGCGAGGGTCCAGGATGCTGAAAAGGGAGATACCCAGGGAGAACGTTTGACGCTGTCAGTCAGAGACAGTATTGTCACCGCCGATGACGCGCGTGGACCACAATCGCCTGGCCGCATTAGATCGACACACAAGATCAAGAAGCCATAGCCGCTCTAGACCATGACTGTAGATCAATTGCAACTCGAGGAACGCACTACTGCGGAAGCTTCGAATACTTCCTTGCAGTCCACAATTGATAGAGTCAAAACTACCGCCCTTCGCGGAGATCATCTCATCAAGAACTATGGTAGACGTCGAGTCGTCGACGACGTCAGTCTTCAAGTCGAAAGAGGAGAAGTAGTTGGTCTACTCGGAGCCAATGGTGCAGGCAAGACCACGACGTTTTACATGATAGTCGGCCTCGAGCGACCGGATGGCGGTCGAGTATTACTTGGCGATCAAGATCTCACAAAACTGCCGATGTACTTGCGAGCCAGGCTTGGGATTGGCTATCTACCACAGGAACCCTCCGTGTTTCGGAAGATGACGACGGCTCAAAATATTCTCGCTGTCCTTGAAACAATGGGTCTGCGGCGCCGCGAACAGCTGAAAAGACTCGAAGAACTGCTAGAGGAATTTGGAATCAGTCACGTCCGTAATACCCGTGGCGACGCTCTATCAGGTGGTGAACGACGACGGACCGAAATTGCCAGAGCCCTTGCAACGGAGCCTCAATACATCCTACTCGATGAACCCTTTGCCGGTATTGATCCGAAGGCTGTGGATGACATTCAAAATGTAATAATTTATTTACGAGATCGTGGCATAGGTATTTTGATCACTGATCACAATGTTCGTGAGACGTTAGGTGTCACGGATCGGGCCTACATAATGGCAGAAGGCAAGATTTTCCGTTCTGGAAAACCTAAAGATCTTACCGATGACTCTGAAGTTCGCAGACTTTACCTCGGTGAGAAGTTCCGAATGTGAAACCCCTACGCACAAACCATGCCGGATCGGTTATAATCTCTTCCGCGCACTGTCATAAGTGCCAATTTTACGAAATCAAAAGCAATTTCAGTTCGATAAATGTCTCTTAAATTAACCACCAGCTTATCCCAACGACTAGTGCTGACTCCGCAGTTGCGGCAACGCATAGAGATGTTGCAGATGACAACTCTTGAGTTGACCGACCTAATCCAGCAACAGTTGTTGGAGAACCCTGTACTCGAAGAAGTGCCGAGTCACGAGGAAGTGCAGGAGCTGGCGGAAAAAGTTCTCGATCACCTTGCCAGTTCTGACGGAGAAGCATCTTTCGAGCAGCCCGCCGGCGATGCGGATTTCCCGGCGGCTTCCACTAATGGTTCCGGAGACCCGGAACTAGCGGCAGCCTTAACCTCTGGCGGAGAAGATACAGATTTCTCTAGCATTCCCCAGGACGGCTTCGAAGAAGGTGGTGGTGGTGGCGAGGAGGCAGTCGGTGAGGAAGCGCCTCGCGACGCCTTCGAAGAGATCGACTTTGGACGAGAGTTCCAGGATTACCTTGACCCTGGTTATAAGACCCAGGAGATCGAATACAAAGAAGATGCTCCTACCTTTGAGCAGTTTTTAACGCGTCCGCCATCACTCGCAGAACACCTCGAATGGCAACTGCACATGAGTCCGATCAAGGAGGACGTCTGCGACGCTGCAATTTGCGTCATCGGTAACCTGAATGCCGATGGCCGTCTCAACGCCACAAACGAAGAGATGGCTGCGATGGAGAAGTGTTCTGAAGAAGTTGTGGAAGAAGCTCGGCAGTCTGTCATGCGCCTGGACCCGGTGGGTTGCGGCGCGCGAGATGTACGCGAATGTTTGCTGGTCCAGCTCGAAGTGCTGGGTCAAAAGGATCGACTCGCGGCTACCCTGATTTCAGAACATCTTGCTGATCTGCAGCAGCACAAACTTCCGCACCTGTCGAAACAAATCGGCGTCGACGTTGAAGTTTTACTGGAGGAATTACAATTTATTCGTACGCTCGATCCGTATCCGGGTCGACGCTATTCTTCCGACGAGCCAATATTAATCAGCCCGGAAATTTACATCGAGAAACTCGATGAAAATGATGACGAATACATCATCTATTTTGCAGATGATGGCAGTCCTCGATTGCGCGTCAGCCAGCAGTATCAGCAGATGCTCAGCCAGGGTGTGAGCAATGAGACTAAGAGTTTTATTAGAGAGAAAATGCGCTCGGCCGTCGATCTCCTGCGAAACATTGAACATAGACGACAGACCATTTACAAGGTCGTGGAATCGATTGTGCAACGACAACGCGATTTTCTCGATCATGGTGTGCAATACTTGAAACCCATGATGTTGAAAGACATCGCCGAAGATATCGGTATGCACCTGTCAACTGTCTCTCGCGTGGTGAATCGTAAATACGCTCATACGCCACAAGGCGTCATCGAGCTGCGACGATTTTTCACCGAGGGAATGATGAATGAAGATGGCGAGGAGATTTCCACTCGCATCATCAAGCTTCAAATAAAAAAGCTAATCGAGGACGAAGATTCGCATAATCCAATTACTGATGATCAGGTAGTAAAAATCCTGGCTAAAGATGGAATAAAATTATCGCGCCGCACCGTCGCAAAGTATCGCGATCAGATGCATATTCCTGGTTCGCGCGAGCGCCGTGCCGTTGTCTGAACGCCCCCTAGCACGGTTAAACAGATTCAAGTAAGTATCATGGATAACCATTGCGCGTAGCCTTTCGTTTGGAGACAGGCTTCGCATGCATATTTGTCACTGCTCGAGGAGGGAGTTGCCTGATGAAATTTGAATATACCGGTCGGCACGTCGATGTATCTCCAGCTATCCGCCGACACGTGGAAGGTCATTTCAAGAAGTTGGGCCATATCTTTAACGACTCAACGCTTCGTACCCACATCATCATCGACGTAGAGAAGAATCGTCAGACCGGAGAAATAATTGTTTACTGGCGCGATCATACCCTGACGGCGAAAGACACAAACGCGGATATGTACATGGCGCTGACCAGGGCCATCTCCAAGATTGAAAAGCAAGCTCTTAAACTGAAGAAAAAAATTATCGATCGAAAGCAGAGCGGCCAGTCGACGGGACGCGTGGCCCCCGAACCGGACGGCCATTTAGAAGCAACGCCGCGACCACCGCGAATTATTGCTGCCCGCAGATACACGGTGAAACCGATGACGGCTGAAGAAGCTGCGCTCAGGTTATCGGGTGAGCCCGATCAATTCGTCGTTTTTCGTGACGCCGACACCGAGCGACTCGGAGTACTCTACAAGAGAAAAGACGGTAACTACGGGCTGATAGAGCCTTAACGGGAACACTCAAAAACGGACAACTTGTTGTGTTTTGGGGTACTCTTGAAATCCAGCGGAGCAAGTTGTCCACCCGCAACGAAAGCGATCAACCGAGGTCGAGAGCGCGTCGCAGCGAATGGCCCGTAATCCGACAATCCAACAACATTCTGCCAGTTCGAACCACGTTCCAGATATTGTAATCATTACCGGTCTGAGCGGCTCTGGTATGTCTTCGGCTACCAACGCCTTTCAGGATCTCGGGTACTTCTGTGTCGACAACCTTCCCTTAACGATGTTGCAAACGTTTGCGCGACTAATTACCTCTGAAGACGATGAGAAAGTAATTAGACGCGCCGCACTCGTCATCGATATTCGCGAGGGAGTGTTTCTCGCCGAGTTTGAGAAACAACTGCTGGCTTTGCGAGATTCTGGTCTAACTGTCACCGTTCTGTTTTTTGAAGCTTCGAACGATGTCCTGCAGCACCGGTTTAGCGAAACGAGACGCCCTCACCCGGCTGAAAAGGGCCATGGGTTACTGGAAGCAATCAGTTCTGAACGCGAAGCTATGGCAAGTATTCGGGCTCTCGCTGATCAGATAATCGACACTTCAGAGCACACTGTTCACAGCCTTCGGCGATTCTTACTTGATCGATTTAGTCCGGAGTCGGCGGGCGCTCCGATGCGGGTGCAGATCTTGAGCTTCGGACACAAGTATGGCAATCCAGGCGATCTTGAGTTGTTGTTCGACGTCCGGCATCTGCCGAATCCACATTTTGTCCCGGAACTCAAGCCTTTGTCAGGTCACGATAGTCGAGTGGTGAAATACCTGCGTTCGAACCAGGAGGTTCAAGAAACTATTTCGCGATTCACGGATTTGTTGATCTACTTGCTACCGCTTTATAAACGGGAAGGAAAGTCGTACGTTACAGTCGGCATTGGTTGCACGGGAGGACGACACCGTTCGGTAATGGTGGCTAATGCGTTGGCGCGGACCCTGAGACGGGCTGGCTTTGAAGTTCACGCCAGGCACCGCGATGTTAGGAAGGGAACGAGTCGGGGTGGCGGAAGAACCCATTGATTATTAATTATGAATTGTGAATTACGAATGGTCAGTTAACAATTCAGAATTGAGATTAGAAATGAGTAATACGCTGCAAAATACGTCTCAACCTGCGGATGTTAAGCGAACAGCCGGAGTGATTGTTACTCACGGACACTTGGCCGGCGAACTCCTCGCTGCCGCGGAAATGATTATTGGACCAATATCTCACATCGCCGCAGTGTCTATCGGTTGGCACGACGATGTTGATGCGGCGCGAGACGAGGTCCAACGGGCGATCACCCGAGTTTCCCAAGGGCGCGGAGTCTTATTGCTCACCGACATGTTTGGCGGTACTCCAACAAATATTGCCTCCATGTTCTTGGACGAAGGTTCGGTCGAAGTTGCTACTGGAGTAAACCTACCGATGGTGATCAAGCTGGCCACATCTACTCCCGAAGAATCGCTGTCAGAAATCGCCCGGAAGATCTGCGATCAGGGACGACAGGGCATCTATCTGGCCGGTGCCTTGCTTGCACCCCGCTCCAAGGGCGGAGCGGATTAAAGTGACCGAACGGAAGCTGAGAGTCACTGGTCGCCTTGGCCTTCACGCGCGCGCCGCTGCGAATCTGGTAAGGATTGCGACTCAATTTCGCAGCGAGATAAAACTGCGCCGGCTGGACACTCCGCTGAGTCGGGCAGAAGCGGCTGACGCTAAGTCTATCCTGAGTATCTTGAATCTTGCTGCGAGTTGCGGGACCGATCTCCTGCTAACTGCTGATGGTGTTGACGAAGAACAGGCCATCAATGAAATCACGGTATTGTTTGTACGACAGTTCGACGAGGGAGATCCGATCCCCGTCGAACGCCACGCTTCGACCAGTCCAGAGTTCCGAGTAAAAGGATTAGGTGTTTCCGATGGAGTGGCAATCGGAAGAGTGCTTCGTGTGCAAGGCTCGACTAGCGATCTTTACCGGGCGTCAATTGATGAACAAGATATAGAGCATGAACGGAGACGTTTTCGTGCGGCCGTTAGAGCTTCGCGCACCCAGCTTGAGTCGATAAAAACTCGAGCGGAAAGGGAACTTGGACGAGGTCACGCCTATATTTTTGATGCTCACTTGCTTTTTCTTGACGACGCGAAGCTAACGCGTGATGTCGAAGATTACATCGTTAAGGAACACGCCAATGCGGAGTGGGCTGCGCGTGTAGTTGGCGATCGTTTGCTGTCTATCTACACTCAAATAAGTGATGAGTATTTGCGCGAACGGGGTTCTGATATAGAAGACGTAATTCAGCGTCTGCTTGCTAACTTAACCGGACAGGAACGCACTTACCCCAGCCTCTCCGAAGACGCCGTTATCGTCGCCCAGGACATCCTGCCATCAACTATCGCCGAGTTGGATTTAAAGTACGTAAAGGCGATTGCGACCGACGCTGGTGGTTGGACGTCACACATGTCAATCATAGCGCGTGGTATCGGGTTGACTGCAGTTGTAGGTTTACGTGATTTTTATCATCGCACACGCACTGGTGAGAAGATAATAGTAGATGCGCGACGTGGTGAAGTGATTCTACATCCGTTGCCGGAGACCATCGATCACTATCAATTCTCCATGAATACTGTGGCGCCCTCTCTTACTCTCGAGGAGCCTGTGGCTTCTGGACCAGTGATAACCAAAGATGGAGTGAGTATTGTTCTCAGGGCAAACGTCGAATTACCAACAGAGTTTGAGGCGGTTCGTAGGTTTGGGGCTTCCGGAATTGGCCTATTTCGTTCGGAGTTTCTCCTTTCGCGTCCGGGCTTGATGCTATCTGAAGAAGAGCAGTACCTGGCCTACCGAAGGCTGATTGAAGCAGCTGGTGATGATGGCGCGGTCGTCCGACTTTTCGACGTTGGCGGTGAGATTGGGCGGGATCTCTCCGAACGACTTGAACGTAACCCGGCGCTCGGGCTCCGGGCTGTTCGGTTTGATCTGCGCCATCCCGAGGTGATGCGTACTCAGGTGCGAGCAATACTGCGCGCTGCGACTGCCGGACCGTTGAGTGTCGTATTACCGATGGTCGCTGATGTTGCCGATGTTCGCCAGGCAAAGAGCGTCATCGAACACGAACTCAGTAGTATGCGGGCTAACGGTATACCTGTTTCACCTGTTCGAGTAGGCGCGATGATTGAAGTGCCCTCGGCGGTGCTCACTTCCGAAAAGATTGCTCGTGAAGTCGATTTTTTTGAGCTTGGTACAAATGATCTGGTCCAATATACACTTGCCGTTGATCGTGGTAATCATGAAGTGTCGGATTGGTTTAGAACTCTACATCCGGCCGTCCTTTACGAAATTGACCGCACCTTGACCTCCGCACGACGGGCAGGAATTCCCGTGATCGTATGTGGTGAGATGGCGTCTACGCCTGCTTATGCAGTTGTGCTCATTGGAATGGGCTCAGTTGATCTGAGCATGACACCGGCATTGATACCGCGATTGCGATCAGTTCTTAGTCAAATTGATGCTGCGTCGGCTCACACAATAGCCAGAAAATGTCTAGCCTGTGCCACTGCGGATGAGGTTGAAGAGATAGTTCGAGTTGAATTTCGCAGTAAATGGCCCGATGTATTCCCACCCAAGAGTTTACCGGCGTAAATGAAAATACCTCCGGCACGTCTGATACAGGTCATGATTGGGAAGGCTCTGCTCGAAACCATTTTTGTAGCTGCACTTGCCGTTGGATTTCGAGCCACGGCGTTTCCTCCGACATTTCATGGATGGGGCGAAATTGATACGAGTCAACGGGCAGTCGCGGGCTGGGCCGTCGATAGTGCCAACCCCTGGTCCAGGGTCGAAGTTCAGTTAGTTGTTGACGATCAACTGGTAGCCACTCAGGTTGCTTCACTATCGAGACCCGATGTAGCCAAAGCTGGTTGGAGTCGAGATGAATGGCACGGGTATGCTTTCAAACTGCCATCGCTGAAGCAAGGAACTCATGAAGCAAAAGTCTTTGCCATCCATCAAAGTGCGGATCGTTACACTATGCAGTTGCTGGGTGCTCCGGTTCCTTTTTCGGTAAACGGCGACGGCGTTGTTACCGGTTCTCCAGTTCGCTCACGATAGAACCTATGGCAGATACTCTAAGAAGCGAAACTTGGCCCATCGGCCGACGAGCAATCGCAAGCTGGGAAATCACTTCGGTGGTGGTCTCTTGTCTGGTTGCTGAATGGACTGTCACGGCGCTCTCCGGCGGCAGCAAAGTGTTGATGGCGATACCCGTAGGTTTTGCGCTGGCGCTGATGCTGGTATCGCACGCCAGCTATGGAGAGACCTTGAAGGATTTAGGATTCCGGTTGGACAATTTTCTACCGGCGTGCCGTTTGTTGTTATTGCCCACAGTAGTCGTCATTGCAGGCATTTTACTCACTGGTTGGTTTTTGCGAGGAGGGATGCCAGCGGTTTCCTTGCTCCGACCTCGGCTGACGTTGGTTCCTCTTTGGGCGCTATTTCAGCAGTATGCCCTGCAGGGATACCTAAATCGACGAGCTCAAATAGCGCTAGGACCAGGATGGACGAGCGTGGCGCTGGTCGGAATTCTGTTCAGCCTGGTGCATTTCCCTAATTTATTTTTGTGCTTTCTAACCTTACTTGGCGGTCTGATCTGGGCTTTTGCGTACCAGCGACAACCGAACCTGTTCGCACTTGCAATATCGCATACAGTAGCTTCGATCTCCATCGCCGTGGCAATTCCTTTACCTTATATCAACGGACTTCGAGTGGGATTCAAATATTTCGGGTAAAACGGTGGGTCTTTCACCAGTAGCTTGGTAATTCGCTAAAGGAACAGATTTTAGAGTCCCAAAACCTGAACAGTTTAAAGCGTTTACCTTGTGTACTATGCCCGTTCAACAATGGTTTGCTATAATCCCGCCGCCTTGCAAGAGAACAGGTCGGGCGGTTGCTGCCGGAGTCTTAAGCCGCTGAAAAGTGGCCCAGGACAATGGGAGAGGAAAGTCCGAACACTACAGGGCAGCGAGCCCGCTAACGGCGGGGCGTTTGATTGCGATAGTCTCAACATCGAACGACGACAAGTGCAACAGAGAAAAGACCAGCCACGCAATTCAGGAATTCCTGCAATCGCGCGGTGATGGGTGAAACGGTGCGGCCCCTCCGTGGGCTTAATGTAAGAGCGCACCGGCGCACATGGTGACATGTGCGGCCAGGCAAACTCCTCGCAGTGCAAGACCAAATAGGGAGGCGTCAAAAGGGCTGCCCGCCCAAAGCAGAAGAGGTCTTAGATTTAGTTCTTCGATCAAATAGCTGCTACGACCTCCGGGTAGGTCGCTCGATCCAACCGGCAACGGTTGGGCTAGATGAATGATCGCCATCCCGACCTAGTCGGGATACAGAATTCGGCTTACAGACCTGTTCGGAAATTGCAGGGTTTAAATTTTATTTCGTTACGCAAAAGGAGATCGCGACGAGGATGGCTAATCGTAAAGGAGTATTCATTGGTGCGTATGTGCCAAATCACCTGAAGGAGTCTCTTCGTCGTCGCGCCGCAGCGGAACATCGCACGCTTTCGCAGGAGATTACGAGAATCCTGGAAGAAGCTGTTCATGGTCGCGGCCTTCCACCTGGCAGTATCGATCGGCGCGTGAAAGAATCACAGCCGCGTCGTCGAGCGACTGATCCCATGCCTCGACGTCGTGCGGCGGACGAGCCCTACGCCATTGGTAAGGACTCAAACGACGAATAGACCATCCTCTGAAATCCTCACTGTTAAAGCAGGACGGAACCACAGTTGAAGTATCTCATCATCGCTGTTATCGCAGGCCTGGTATTCCTATTCGTTTATCGTCGCCTGCGCCCTTATTTACAACTGATGCAAAAGGTGGTCATCACATTAAATCAGCAGCCAACAGTCCGCCGTAATACGAATTCCCAGGCTGAACACAAGTTGGTTCGCTGTGTAAACTGTGGAACCTGGATTCCTTCGGACAGGGCAATGAGGGTTGGAACTACTATCTACTGTTCAGCTGAATGTATTGAAAAGCGTTCCGCAAATAGCGACAGGAAGCTGTCCTCTCTTTAACTCGCCTGCGTTCTAACCTCCTCCGGAACCAGATTGCCTGCTTCATGTATTCCGCGATCTGTGTCGGTAAACCAAAGCACGACAAGCCCCACCACAAAGAACAAGATCAATGACAAGAGGGCTTGCCGGTACGACCCGGTTCTGGCAATTACAATACTGAACAACAGTGGTCCCATCCATGAAGTTCCTCTCTCGGAAACCTCATAAATACCAAAGAATGACGCTTCTTTGCCGGCAGGAATCATGCGCGAAAACAATGAACGCGACAGAGCCTGGGAGCCTCCGAGAACAATTGCTATAACTGCCGCAAGAATCCAGGCTTCCGTTACGGTGTGCAAGAACCGGTAAGCGTAAATCACCAATGCTGCCCAGATTACAAGTGAAACAATGATGGCGTTCTTGGTTTTGATGATGTAGGCCAATCGTTCAAACAATAAAGCTCCGACAACAGCGACGAATTGGACCATTAGAAAGATTTCCAATAGAAAAATTGGGTTTCCCCCGGGAAACAACTCCTGCTCGAGGAATGCGCTGGCCGCAAAGATTACGGTCTGAATTCCATCGTTATACACGAGATAGCCAAGCAGATAGCGAAGCGTGATTGGCAGTCTTTTTAATTCGCGAAAGGTGGCGAATATTTCAATAAAACCTGCTGACAAGTAGCTTCGATCGGGTGGCAACCTTTTGGATTTCGGCCGTGACTTTAGGAGTAAAAAGGTGATCAGGGCAAAGCCACCCCACCAGATTCCCGCTGACAAGAACGACAATCGCACAGCAAGTCCAGTCGAAAAGCTCCAACTCTCAGCTTTTAACACCAACAGAAGATTCAGAGCGAGCAACAATGCGCCGCCTAGATATCCGTACGCAAAGCCGCGGCTCGATACCTTGTCTGCCTGATCCTCCGTAGCAATTTCAGGAAGGAAAGAGTTGTAAAAGACAATCGAAGCACCAAAGCCGATGTTGGCTATGATGAATAGAACTCCGCCTAATAAGTAAAGATCGTCCTTGATGAAGAACAATAAACAGTTGGCGATGACGGCGAGATAACAAAACAGGGCCATCAGGCGTTTCTTGAGATCTGAGTAATCGCCCAGCGCACCCAGGATCGGCAAGAGAAATACCTGGGCGCCGACTGAGAGCGAAACGCAGAGAGTAGGCAGCGACTTTGCAGTTACAGCGCCAAGAGGTCCCAAATCCAACACTACGCCGTTCTCACCTACGGCAGATTGGGCCAATCGCGTGAGGTACGGGCTAAAGAGCGCTCCGACGACGGTAGTGTAAAACGCGGAATTGGCCCAGTCGTACATCTTCCACCCAAATAGTTCGCGTCTGTCGTTTTTGGGAAAGGCAACTCCGGCGCCTTCACTATTCGGATTTGGTGTCTTCATGAAAACTTGTCTTGGTTAGAAGATCGACGATTGCTGGAGTTATGTCAGCGAGCGAGTGGACACGCTGTGCGACTGATTCCTTCGCAGCTCCCCAGACAATTGTTGGTACCTGGTGCAACGTGTGATTTCGGACCGACAAATCCTCGATGTTGCCGTGATCGCTGGTCAAGATAACGGTGGTGCGGTCCAGATCGAGACGTGCCAGGAGTTCACGAATGAAGTTTGCCAACTGTTGCAGAACCACTTTCGCTAGCTCCATATCCTGCGCATGGCCCACTTTATCAGTAATGAAGTACTCATAAAGCGTGAATCTGTTTTTGGCTGAAATCGTCGCGAGTGCCTGCGCCGCGTCGGCAGGCGTTCGCTCGGTAACTTGTTCTCCTCGCTCGATGAGAATTTTGTTGGTGAAGTCCATAAAGACCGCTTCGCCACGCAGCAGATCTCCGACGTTCCGAAAGGTCAGACCGGCGGCTTCAACTGCCGCTGTCGTCGCCGAAACCCACCGCGGCCGTTCTGCAAAGAACCGCTCGGTGTAAGCATTAGCAAACGTCACCGGCGATACTCCTGCGTCCTGGAGCTGTTTGAAGATTGAATGCTGTTGGATGATTGTCAGGAGTGCCTGATTGGGAAACCCTTGTTTGTGATAGCCGAGATGCTGCGGTGCGTTCACGCCCGTTAGAATCGTGGTCTGGCCCGAAGCACTCTGAGGCCGGCCTTCGATTCCCAGACTGGCGTCGGTGGGAACCATGATGCCGTCAAAAAGCACCTCGGCCGGTTCATCCTGAAAAATTGCCAGCGGAGCTGAATGGGCGAGATTGTCGAGTGGATTGAATGGCCCACGTTTGCCGATACCAAGGCCATCAATAAAAAAAAGCAGGACTGACGCGTCACTTGTCATTAAGCAGGCCGCGTTCGCGATAGAGATTAAGTTTGTTGTGGAGAGTCTTTAAGCTAATTCCCAGAAGCTCTGCTGCTCGAGTCTTGTTGTTCTTGGTTTTCTGCAGCGTTCGCATAATCATCTGTCGCTCAACCTCCTCGAGTGGTGTACCGACAGGAAGTGACAACGTGTCTTCGTTTCGCAGTCGTTCACGCTGTTCGATCGGGTATGGAGCGAAATGATGTCGTTCGATCTGTTCACCAGAACAGATGATGACGGCCCGTTCAATTACATTTCGAAGTTCACGTACGTTACCAGGCCAGGCATGAAATTCAAGGGCGTTCAGCGCAGATGGGCTCATGAACCTGGCTGGCCGGCCGTGTTTTGCCGCTAGTTGGGTAACGAGGTGCTGGGCCAGGAGCGGCAGATCCTCCTTGCGCTCCGCCAATGCAGGTAGCTGAATTCCAAATACGTTTAGACGATATAACAAATCACTACGCAACTTGCCTTCAGCCACGGCTTGTTGTGGATGCCGGTTGGTAGCAGCAAGCAGCCTAACATCTACTTCGATCTCTTTCTTACTACCTAATCTACGGACTGACCGCTCCTCGATCACGCGCAACAACTTTGCCTGCAGCATCGCTGGCATTTCACCAATCTCATCCAGAAGCAGTGTTCCTGTATCCGCCAGTTCGAAACAACCTTGTCGGCGGGAGGCAGCTCCGGTGAATGCACCCTTCTCGTGTCCGAATAACTCTGACTCCATCAACGACTCAGGAATCGCCGAACAATTAATTGCGACAAAAGGACGATCGCGGCGCGGGCTCATTTTGTGAATGGTTCGAGCTACCAGTTCCTTGCCAGTTCCTGACTCACCCGTTATGAGAACCGAGGCAGATGAAGGTGCCACCTGTTCGATCAACGTATAGACCTTGCGAATTGAATCTGAGTTTCCTACTAACTCTCCGAAGGCGCCACGGTCCTGAAGCTGCCGCCGCAAAAACTCATTCTCCTGCTTTGCCAGCATGAGTTCGACGGCACGGTCCAACACCAGCCGCAGCTTGATGGGATCCAATGGGCGTTGAAAATAGTGGTACACACCCTCGTTCTGTAGCGCGTCGACGGCCGCTTCTACCGAACCATGTTCGGTGAGCAACACCACAGGGATGTCGATGTCCTTGGCCCGCATCTCGCGCATCAGGGCAAAATCTTCAGAGGTCAGGGCCGATCCACCATCGACAACAAGCGTGGGATTGAATTTGCTTAGCGTATCCAGAGCGGATGGCAGATCTTCTGCAATGAATGACTGAAAGCCCCATTCAGACAGAAGCTGGCTGATGGTTGATCGACTGTTTGTATCTTTGTCGAAGATGAGTACGCTTCGGGTAGACATCGAATGCAGTGTAGCACAGCTACAGCGATTGATTTTCAGCACGTGATCTCGGTCTCCGATGAGACAATTTTTGTCAGTTTGTCCGGCCCTCAGGACCCGGCGAAGTGGCGGGCAATCGCTGCAGCGAATTCAGTCATAGTCGAATGTGAAGGCTGGATTGATGGATCAAGGCCAAATCTTTTTGCAGTCGCGGTCGTAATATCACCCAGGCAAGCGATCGTTAGCCCCTTCAACTTCTCACTTAGATCATTTGTATCGAATAACAGGGCGAGGTTCTTAACGGTGGACGAGCTCGTAAAGGCGATACAGTCAGCGCCGCCCGTTAGCATCGCACTTAATCTTCCGCGATCAAGATCCGTCGGAATCACATTCTGATAGGCAGTAACAACGTCGATGCGCGCGTTCGCGGCTTCCAACGCTCTGGGCAGGTAATCACGACCTGCGGCTGCTCGAGGCATCAAGAAATTCAGGCCCTGTAAATACGATTCTCCGCCGACAAAGTCCACAAGCGCTGCCAAGACTCCTTCGGATTTCGAAATCGAGGGTACTAGATCGACATGCACGTATGAATCTCGTAACTTTTCGGCGGTACTTTCTCCAATCGCGGCGACTCTAATTTCATCCAGTTCTGTATAGCTCACACCCTTGAAAGAAAGACGTTTCAGAAAAAACTCAACGGCGTTAGTACTCGTGAAGATGACCCAGTCGTAGCCGTACAAGTGCTCAATCGCTTCATCAAGACGCGCGTAATCATGAGGCTCGCGAATCTCAATCAATGGACATGAGATAACGGTCGCACCATATCGTTCAAGTGCTTCGACCAGATCGTTCGCTTGTGTAACGGCACGCGTTACCACCACGGTGCGTCCCGCGAGAGACTGCGCGATTGTCATTGTGTTTTTAGGATCGATTGAGCGCCTTGAACTGTCAACAACATGGCCAGATCTCTACCCAGTTCTTCAGCGCGAGCGGGGTTACCAGAGATCTGTTCCCGAAGAATCCGAGAGCCGTCCGGCATCGCTACAAGTCCTTCAAGAACCAAGTGTGGGCCATCAATCGTTGCATGAGCAGCTATGGGTAATTGGCAGCCACCACCAAGATTTCGCAACAACGATCGTTCCGCCAAACAGGCCAATTCAGTTGGGCGGTGAGTGAGTTGCCCAACCAGCTCGCGTGTGAATTGATCCTGTGCTCGCGTCTCAATCCCAAGTGCTCCCTGGCCGACTGCCGGAAGGATTTCATCCGTAGAGATATAACAGCTAATTCGATTTTTTAGACCAAGTCTGGTAAGTCCTGCTGCGGCCAGGATCAGGGCATCGTACTGGCCTTCATCGAGTTTTCGCAGACGAGTGTCTACATTGCCACGCACGTCCTTGATTGTCACATCACGTCTGATGGCCTTCAATTGAGCGACTCGTCGTTGACTCGAAGTGCCTACTACCGCCTGGTCTGGAAGAGCTTTTAATGAATTGATCGCAAGTCTTGAGTTGACTGGCAATATCAGAGCGTCACGCGGATCTTCTCGTTCTCCAATGGCCGCAATTGCCAGATCGTCCGGAAGTATTGTCGGAAGGTCCTTGAGCGAATGGACCGCTAAGTCAATTTGACCCTTGAGTAACGACTCTTCCAACTCCTTGGTGAAGACGCCCTGGCCACCGATTAGCGACAAAGGGTCAGATCTGACGTCGCCGGTAGTCTTGATTATGTCTACACGGGTAGCCAGGTCAGGACGAAGCTGGGTGAGTCTAGCTTTGATGTGATTTGCCTGCCAGAGAGCGAGTTTCGACCCTCGAGAACCGATGATTAGTTCCGACTTCATGCTACAACTCTTCGCCGTTCCCAGGGTCGGTAGAAGCTGAGCTCTCTTCCGGCTCGCTGCTCTCGTAAAAGCGTCTCATTTGATCAATTACCGGGTGAGAGATCTTGTTGACGGTCGAAATCAACAACTGCTCGATAGCATTTTCCTGTTCGGGCGTCAGTTGCCCGAGTCGTTTGCGCTGACGTTGCAACTCGGTTCGGGCCATATCCTGTAATTTTTGCCGAAGCGCTCCAATTGTTGGTCCAGCATCCATCAAGCGCAATGACTGCTGGAACTGCATCACTTCAGATTGAACAATCAGTTCGGCTCGTTCGGCCTCGCGCTCGCGTTCACGGATATTAGAGGTAATTACAGACTCGAGGTCATCAATATCGAAGAGAAACACATTCGGAAGGTGACCAGTGGAAGGTTCAATATTTCTGGGAACGCTGATATCTATCAGACAGGTCGGTTTATTTCTCCGGCTATCGAGGGCTTCGCGTGTCATCCTCTCAGTAACTACAAAATGGTCGGCGCCCGTGGAGCAAATTATGACGTCGGCTTCTCCGAGAAATTCCGGGAATTGCGAAAAGGGAACTGTTTCTCCTCCAAACTCATCGGCCAATTCCTGTGCTGTGGTTTCGGTCCGATTTGTGATGATGACTCGGGATGCTCCAGCATTTACAAGATGACGCGCCGATAGCTCGGCCATTTCACCTGCGCCGATTAACATCACCGTACGGCCTTTCAGTGACTCGAAAATCTTTTTACCGAGTTCGACCGCCATGTAGCTGATTGAAACAGCATTGGCGGCAATCCCCGTTTCCGAGCGAACTCGTTTGGCGACTCTGAAAGTGTGATGTATCAGGCGGTTCAGAACTCGTCCGGCTGTCCCGGCCTCAACTGCGATCGCGTAGGCGTGGCGAACCTGGCCGAGGACCTGCGGTTCACCCACGACCATGGAATCAAGTGAAGACGCAACGCGAAAAAGATGCCTCACCGCTTGTTCGTCGATGTGTTGATAAGAGTGGGTCTTAAGAAAGTCTGCCGGCAGCCGGCGCTGGTGGTCCAGGAATTGAGCCAGTCGATGGGTACTAAATTCGAGTTTGTCCGATGCCGTAGCGCTTAGAATCTCGACGCGATTGCAGGTGGAGACAATCAATCCTTCCTGCAGGACTTCACCATCGACGAGACGGCGCAGCCCGTTGGCGCACGCTTCATCGTTGAAGGCGAGTAACTCTCGCACCTCAACAGGCGCCGTTCGATGATTGATGCCGACTAGTACGATGGACATTTGGACGTGATCTTTGGTTTTGGTCTTTGCGCTAAGAATCAATGTTTGGTCGGCGTGTCTTTGGAGTTGATGGTCCAGAGGCCAGACTTAACCAAATACGTGATAACCTCCCAACAATCGAGTTCCAAAAAAGGTACATAGGACCAGCGCAAAACCAACAACTCCAAGCCAGGCTGCATTCCTGCCACGCCAATTGGAAGTTGAACGATACAGAATCAATGAGAAATAAAGTAGCCAGGTCAGTACCGCAAATATTTCTTTCGGATCGTTGTGCCAGATCTTCCCGTCACGTGATGACGACCAAACCATTCCAGTCGCGATACCGATAGTCAAGAGCGTCAATCCGATGGCTGCGGCCGAGGTCGCAAGCTCGTTTACAGTACTGAGAGGTGGTAATCGATGAAAGATGGCGCTGAAGGTCTTCAGTTTTAGTTCACGCTCTTGCAGAAGGTACATGATGCTCGCAACGAAGACGACGAAGAATGCTGCGTAGGCAAAGATCAATAGAGTTGTATGGACCGGGAATAGCCACGTTGCGGAAAACGGGGCAGGTGCGTTTTGGGTTCCCGGGTCCAGCAGAGCGACAAACGTCAAGATCGAAATCAAAGGCATCGTGAAAGCGCCGAGGGCTTGAGCTCGATAACGAATGAGGACAATGGCGTATACCGCCACCAGCGCCCACGCCAGGAACGAGAGAGTTTCTCTTAAGAAAAATAGCGGATAGTGGCCATCGATCACCCAATCCGCGATCAGCGCAACTGTATGCAGTAAAAAGCCGGCGGCCATCGACCATTCGGCTACACTCTGAAGTGCTCGACGTTTGTTGACAAACGCCAGGATTGAATGAATAGCGGCGATCAGGTAGGCCGCCAGAACAGCTAAGAGTAATGAGCGCATGCGGGATTAGAAACAGACTGGATTTTAGATGATGGGGATAGTCGCAGCAAGCAGTACAGAGAATTCAACGCTATTTGCTCCTGATTTAGAGTCCCGGGAAGGCAAACAAACCGTTGGACTTGCCCAAAACTTCAAGTTGAGACCGGCCATGAGCCTACTTGGTATTCCTAAGGCAAACGGTTAAGCAGCCAATGACATCCTAAACGTTTGCGACCGGGATCACCGGTTACTAATGACTTTTGCCAGCGGAACGAGTCAGGGTTTAAAGCAAAGCTTCAAACTGAATACCAAAGTTTAAAGTTCAGGACGTCAGGAGAACAGGTATGTTAGCCATTGCCCGGATCTATTTGTTGGCGCTTCTTACTCTGACTGGCTCGCTGGCGCTGTCACAAACAAAGACAACTCAGCCGGCCACTAGTACTTCAACAGAGGACGGTCAGGATGTAGAGGTACTCAAGACTGATACTAACCTCGTCATGGTGCCGGTAGTTGCGACCGATCGAAGCGGCATGTACATTCCCGACCTCACGCAAAACGATTTCAGTATAACGGAAGATGGGATTGCTCAGCAGATAGCTTTCTTTTCCGAAATTAGCAAACCTTTTCATGTGGTGCTGATGCTAGATACCAGCGCGAGTACCCGCGACAAGCTTAGGCTGATTCAGAACGCAGCATTTGCATTTGTCCAACAGCTAAAACCTGCCGATCGAGTTAAGGTCATCTCTTTTGACGATACAGTACGAGACTTGAACGAATTCACCAGTGATCGCCAAGTCTTGAAAGATGCCATCAATGGAACAGCTCCGGGGCAGGGAACGAAGGTTTATGATGCGCTGGAAATAGCTCTCAACACAGTCCGCCGTATACAAGGCCGAAAAGCAATAGTGCTCTTTACTGATGGAGTCGATTGGCACAGCGACACCGCAACGTATAACAGCAACATCAAGGGATTGGATGAGGAAGGCGTAATAATTTATCCGATCCGTTACGACACGCGAGCGCAAACCGAAAGCATAGCGCGCCAGCAATCGGACTCAACCACACCGCAGTTACCAACGATTGATGTTATTCGTCGTCCGCCAAGCGGAACGACAGCGCCAACGTTTCCGGGTGGAGACCCCATTCCTACGACTGGGACTCAGCAGCGAACCGGACCATTTGGTCTACCTCTACCGGGTGAAATCCTCCGTCGTCGAACTGAAACAGATCCGCGAAACGACCCGAACAATGAACCATTTCCCGGGTCATCGCCGTCGCGAATGCCGCGTTCTGATCCGCCTGTGACTGCGGACGGTCGAACTGTTAGCAACGACGATTCGATATCGCGAATGTTGGACCTTGCTTACCAAACAGCTGACAAGTATCTCGAAACGCTTTCAACCAAATCTGGTGGACGGTTGTTGCGAGCGGATACGCTTGTGTCATTGCCGGATGCATTTGCAAAGATCGCAGCAGAACTGAGGACCCAGTACTTGCTCGGCTATTATCCGACTAACAAAGAGCCCGGTAATCAGTATCGCAAGATCGCCGTGAGGACTTCCCGGAAGGACGTAGCGGTCCGATCGAGGCCCGGTTACGTGTCTAAAGAACGACGTTGAGCCCTCATGTGTTGGAGCAAAGCACCTAAGATTGATCAATTATGAATTGATGTCGTTAGAGCTCGTGGCAACCGAGCCCTCGGTGAACAAATAGAAATTCTTAAGTATCAATTCATAGTTATCAAATAAGCGGATCACCTCACTAATCGACTACAGATGCTCTTCTTGCTGACTGCCTGAAGCCGTGCTAGCTTTGTCATCGTTCTGAGCAATTTATAATTCCACCATCAATACTGAACATGCCTGACCGTGCCGAAGCCTGGGAGCTATTGTGTGAGTACACCAAAGGCGATAGCTTGCGAAAACATGCGCTTGCGGTCGAAGCTGCAATGCGTGCAAGTGCCAAAAAATACGGCTCCGCAGATGCCGATGAAGACGAATGGGGTATGGTGGGTCTGCTACACGACTTCGACTACGAGATGTTTCCTTCGGCGGACCAGCATCCATTTACCGGCTCCAACATCCTTTGCGGACGTGGTTACCCGGAAAGGATAATTCGCGCCATTCTGGGCCACGCGACTTACACGGGCGTTCCTCGCGACACCGACATGGCTCGAGCGCTTTTTGCCACGGATGAGTTATGCGGGTTTCTGGTAGCGTGTGCACTTGTGAGACCTTCGCGAAGTCTGGATGACATGGAAGTGTCTTCAGTTAAAAAGAAACTGAAGGACAAGGCATTCGCACGCTCCGTCAATCGAGATGACATCCGACAGGGTGTTGAAGAGATGGGCATCAATCTCGACGAACATATAAGGTTTGTAATCGACGCTCTGCGACCGGTCCAGAAAGAGATTGGGTTAAATCCAATCTGACTGTCATGACGCTATCCGCGGTTCAACGGGTTGGGGCGGTTCGATAACGTCCCTCCGAGCGCTGATAATAGTTGCGAGAACAAACAGGCAGAGTGTGATGAGGGTCGCGATGAGCACTGTGAGTGCGGCTTGTAACCTTCGACGTCGTGCCGTATGACGATAGACGAAGGTGGCGGCAAAAATAATGGCCGCAGCCGGCAGAATAAAAGTGGCGAGTACGAGCAGGCCCGGGCTCGTAAACGGTTTTAGAGAGGCGAATGCCAGAAAGACAATCGCTATGCAGGATCCAGCCCCCACGATTGCTGCCGCTAGCGAAGCTACTAATAGAAGCTTCAACCGCATTCTGGAACTTCCTTTGTTCCGATATGTTCGACCAAAAACCTCTCCTCAGGCTGGTAGGTGAAAGGCGTCGCCAAGGATACCACAGCTGGCGCGAGGCATGACGATCTTTGGTTTGGGCCACCAATAGCTCAAAATTCCAACTTTAACAAGAAACTGAATATTGCTGATGATCACCAGAAGCGCGCTGATATGGCTGTCACGTCAAGAGGGGCTAAAGGATTTCGCAACCCGTTTTCGACTATTTAAAAAACTGACCACCCGCTTTGTCGCTGGAGAAACAATCGACGAAGTTATTCCTTACATCCGTGAGATCAACTCAGAAGGCTGTGGTGCTTCCTTCGATCATCTCAACGAGTCCGTTACCAGCGCCGCTGAAGCCGAAGCTGAAGTCAATGAATATCTCCACATCCTGGACCAGATAGTAGCGACTGGTATCAACTCGAACGTATCGATCAAGTTGACCCAGTTCGGTCTCGGGCTCGATCCTGAGTTGGCTTACAACAATGCGCGACGAGTAGTGGTTGAGGCCCAGAAGCGAGGCATCTTTGTTCGTATTGACATGGAAGACTCCAGCGTTACGCAGATCACATTGGATATATTCCGACGATTGCGTTCAGAGTTTGGTCTAAACGATGTTGGTATCGTGCTGCAATCCTACCTGCGTCGAACTTTTGTCGATGCCGAAGAGTTATTGAAGATTCCAGCACGTATAAGAATTTGTAAGGGTGCTTATAACGAACCCGAGGAAGTCGCATTCCCACTAAAACCAGACGTAGATGCAAACTATGTAAAAGTGATACAGCTGTTGTTGACCAGCGGTGTCTATCACGGGATAGCGACTCACGACCCAAAAATGATTGAAGCGACCATCGACTTCGTTCGCCGTGAGGGAATCAGCAAAGAAAACTTTGAGTTTCAAATGCTATATGGTATTCGCCGCGATCTACAAAAACAGCTGGCCCATGACGGTTACAACGTGAGAGTGTATGTGCCATATGGGAAACACTGGTATCCTTACTTCATGCGCCGGCTCGCAGAGCGTCCGGCCAATATTTGGTTCGTGCTCAAGAATTTGTTGAAAGGGTGACCATTGTCACCGTTGTACTTCTGAAGTCACTCTGGAGACTAACAATAGATGGACGACTGGATTTGGATCCTGTGGGCAGTATTAGGAGTAGCCTTAATCGTCGCCGAAATCTTTACGACTGGCTTTGTGTTGCTCTGGTTTGGAATTGGCGCGTTGGTGGCCTCACTCGCAGGTCTCGTCGGTTTGAACAGTCTTCCACTCCAATTCCTGATATTCGCCGTCGTTTCGATCAGCTTAACTGCAGCCTCGCGAACGGTTTTCGCAAATCTCTTTGGTCGCGGCTCGATGGGCCAATCGTTAAAGTCTGGTATGGACGCATTGCCGGGCAAGGTGGGAACGGTAGTTAGTTCAAGTGAAGGAGCGTTGCAGGAAGGGGCTGTTAAAGTATTCGGCTCGACCTGGACCGCTTATCCAGCCGCCGGGGAGGAGCCTTTGGTGGCTGGTGAAAGAGTGTTGGTCGATAGTGTTGAGGGCGCATCAATCTACGTCCGTCGAGTTGGAACGGAGCCTGACTGGCGCAAAAAAGAACTGGAGACTTAGAAAGTCACTACGAGCCCTGAGGTTCGGTGTCTGCTTCGTAGTTATCGTCGAGGGTTTTGTCTTCTTCAAGTGGCGGCAATTCAATAGTGATTTTGTCGTTGGTTGGCAGGCCGAGATCTTCGCCGAGGAATCTGGCCAGCACGACAGTAATATTATCTTCGCCGCCGCGGTTGTTAGCCTCTTCCACTAAAAGATCGCAGGCAGTCGAGAGATCTCCGTCGCTACTGCTTACGATTCTCTGGATATCTTCAGCTCGCAACTTTCCTGACAGTCCATCACTGCAGAGCAGGAGAACATCACCTTGTCTCAAGCGGATCTTGCCAGTCACAGGCGACACTTCACTCTGAGCGCCCAGAGCCTGCAGAATGACATTGCGAAACATGTGAGTCTCAGCTTCCGACTCGCTGATTTGTCCGACATCGACCAGCTGTTGAACGAGTGATTGATCTTTTGTCGCTAGACGTATCTGCTCGCGCCTGATCAAGTAACCTCGACTATCTCCAACCTGGACCAGATCCAGGCTGTCACCTTTTACCGCTGCTCCGGTGAATGTGGCCCCCATTCCGGCACACCGAGAATCTTCCTGACTCTTAACGTGGATTGCCAGGTTGGCATAGATGGTCGCGTTTCTGAGGCAGTCAACCAAATCTGCGGATGGATCACAATTCTCTGTACTGTCGTTCCCGATCAGCATCTCTCGAACGGAGTCGACAGCCATGCGGCTCGCAACATCACCGGCCAAGGCGCCGCCCATGCCGTCCGAGACCACTAAGACAAGGCCTTTTTGACCAAGATCAAAACGAGTCAATTTCTGTGGAGGCACTGCACCATCGGCAGCGGTCCATGTCTGTTCTGTAGAAAGGTCAAGAACCAGAAAATTGTCTTCGTTGCCACGTCGGACACGGCCAACATCTGATTTGGCGAACAACTCAACAATCATATGGAGAGCGAAATAAAGGAATCAGTGATTAGGCTGAGAACGCGCAATTGTAACCCTTCTCTCGTTTACCTGTCACTCAAACAATTTTGTCGAGTGCCTGATCTAGATCTGCAACAATGTCATCGGTGTCTTCAATACCGACAGAAATTCGTACCAGACCTTCTGTTATACCAAGGCGTTCTCGTTTTGCCGCATCGACTGAAGCATGTGTCATCGTTGCCGGATGAGAAATTAAAGTCTCAACACCACCCAGGCTTTCCGCTAGTGTACAGAGCTTAACAGATTCAAGCACGGTGCGCGCTGCCGCTAATGAACCGACATCGAACGCCACCATTCCGCCAAACCCTTTTTGCTGCCTTCGGGCCAATGCATGTTGTGGGTGAGAAACAGAACCCGGGTAATAAACCTTTTTAACTTTTGGATGTTCTTCAAGAAAAGCCGCAACTGCACGACCGGAACGATCGTGTTGCTCCATTCTCAACGCGAGCGTTTTAGTACCCCTCATCACCAGCCATGAGTCAAAAGGTGACAGAATCGCACCAGCACTGTTCTGCACGAAGCCAATCCAGTTAGCATCTTCTTCGTCATTCAGAACCACCATGCCGCCAACTCCGTCTGAGTGTCCATTAAG
The DNA here is from genome assembly GCA_035646955.1 of Pyrinomonadaceae bacterium. Taxonomy (GTDB): domain Bacteria; phylum Acidobacteriota; class Blastocatellia; order Pyrinomonadales; family Pyrinomonadaceae; genus PSRF01. The sequence goes on along the minus strand of DASROI010000135.1, from coordinate 7,137 downwards.
ATACTTGGTAGTTGAATGCACCACTATGTCAACGCCAAACTCCAGCGGTCTCTGGAGATACGGCGACATAAAGGTGTTGTCACAAACAACACGAGCTCCAGCTCGGTGAGCAATCTCACTTACTTCTTTCAAGTCCGTCACGATCATTACTGGATTAGTCGGTGTTTCTAGAAAGACCATCCGAGTGTTCTGTTTCAATGCCGACTCGACGTTTGACGGATCTGACGTATCGACGAAATCAAACTCAATATTATAGTTTGCCAGGATGCGAGTGAAGAGCCGGGCTGTCCCGCCGTAGGTGTTGTCCGAAACTACAACGTGCTCGCCGGCCTTAACGAGACGGAGAGTCGCATCGATTGCGGCCATCCCGGATGCAAATGCGTATCCGAAGCGAGCTCCTTCAAGTGCTGCAATATTACGCTCCAGGGCGAAGCGCGTAGGATTTTGCGTCCTCGCATACTCGTAGCCTTTATTCTTGCCCAGCGCGTCCTGAGCGTACGTCGATGTCTGGTAGATTGGAACAGTAACTGAGCCGGTTGCTTCATCTGGCTCGGATCCGGTGTGAATTGCTGTTGTTGCGAAACCCATAATCAAATTGGTACTGAACAGATTAAGATCTATTCGTCAAAAATTCCCTGACTTCTGTAGCGTTCAGCTCCATCAGGAAAGACTGTCACTATTCGTTTGCCCTCGCCTAGTCGTTCGGCGACCCTGTAAGCGGCAGCAGCAGCCGCTCCGGAAGACCAACCACCCAACAGACCTTCCAATCGTGCAATTCGTTTAAGCGCGGCACAAACTTCCTCGTCCTCAACCATCATGATCTCATCGGCTGTAGTCGGATCGAAGATCTCTGGAATGAAATCTCGTTGGCCGATACCTTCCACTTTTTTTGGTCCGGGTGGATGTCCGCCATAAATTGAACCTTCAGGCTCGACCAAAATACAAAGAGCGTTCTTGTTGATCTTTCGCACTGCCCTGGAAACACCTACAAATGTTCCCGAAGTCCCCGCGCCGATTACCACAGCATCAATATCACCATCCATCTGGGTGATTATTTCCTGGGCTGTTGTCCGCTCATGAAAGCACGGGTTAGCTTTATTCTCAAATTGCTGCGGAACAAAACTATTTTCAATGGTCTTGGCCAGGATGTGCGACCGCTCGATTGCTCCCTTCATTCCTACCTCATTCGGAACGTAGTTAATTTCACCACCGAGAGCTTCGATCAATCTCATCTTCTCTTCCGCGTAACCGCGCGGGACGCAGAGAATAACACGATATCCCCGTGCCACTCCTACCAGTGCCAGCCCAATTCCCGTATTTCCCGCAGTAGGCTCAATAATTGTAGACCCTGGACTCAAAACGCCCCGCTCTTCCGCATCGAGAATCATTCCCAGGGCCGCCCGATCCTTAACTGAACCACCCGGGTTAAACCACTCAATTTTCGCGAAGACTGCGGCGAGTGGTGGCGCGGCAAAACGGGAAAGATGGATGAGCGGGGTGCGACCGATAAGGTCTATAACGCTTTCTGCGACGCTGGCAGTCATTAATAGATTGCAGTAAATACAGCTAAGGAAGATCCGACAAGGTCAAAAAGTGATGGTAGCCCGCGACTCATACCCTGTCAATTAGGTTGCAATTGCAATTTTAGTATTGGATAAGACTTCCCTCGCGCTTAGCCTTTTTGACGGCTTTGCCAAAAACCCACAGAGAGAAGGGAAGCAAGACCGCAAGGAAAATTAGCAGTGTGATTAGTGGTTGAGAAACCTCACTCCAGCCGTGGCCCTGGATCAATACCTGCCGGATTCCATCAAGCCCGTAAGTCGCGGGCAACAACAGCGAAATACTGCCGAGTTTTGCACCCGCGTGCTCTCGAAGTAACTGCGTCGGAAAGAACACTCCGGAAAAAAGCGCCGAACCTACTCCCAGGAATATTCCAAACGGGTCTCCCCGTTTGAAGACGATGGCAAAACTGGCAGAAAGAATCCCAAGACACCCTAAGACCAGCGTGGTGAGTAATAGAAAGATCAAGGCGATCAAGAAACTCCCCCGATAATGAACATTAAAGAGAAGCCATCCAAAGAATAAGTAGAGAGACGAAAAGAACGTGGTCTCAAGGAAATCCCAGGCTGAACTGGCAACGATAACACCAGGCAAATTAATCGGTGTCAGAAGTACGCTCTCGAGCGTGCCCTGCATTTGTTCCTGCCTGATGGAATTGGCGAGACTCTGAAAGCCCGTCATAAAGTAACTCAGCACCGCGAGACCGGTAAGCCAACTCGGCAACGGATCTTGCCATTGAGAGAACCTTGGATCTGTAAAGCCTGAGAAGATCTTCGACATGAAGAATAATATTGTGACCACCGTTAGAACAGAGAGAATGCGCAAGAAGAACTGCATGCGATAACTGACATATAGCCTGAAGTCTCTGATTACAAACGCGAGGATTCTTCGTGGCAACAAACGAAGTGAATTCATAAAGCCAATCAGCATTGATGGTCCTCCTCTCTTTGAATCATTCGTCCTCTGTCTCGTATTGAGTAAGTAGATCAAGGAGCGTAGCTCTCTGAGTCTCGATATCCAACACGATCGCGTTCATTTTATGTAAAGCTTTTAATGTTGCATCCAAAGAGTCGTCTTCGGGTTGGCGAGTAAATAAGACGCTAATGCGTTCTTTTGTCTCCTCAACTTGGAAATCTGACACCTTGTTCGACAGCGCGGTTTTGAGTTCCGCCAACGAGAGATTTCGCAACGTTATGCGAACGCGTTCCGTGTTCTGAGTCAACATCCGAAGGTTGGCTGGTGAATCAACGCCTCGAATTCGCCCTCGGCTAATGACCGCGACTCGAGCGCAGAGTGTTTCGACTTCGGCCAGGTTATGAGAAGTAAAGAGAATACTGACTGCTTGTTTCCTCGACAGTGATTGAATAAGTTCTCGCATCCGTTCAGCCGCGAGGGGATCGAGTGATCGAGTAGGTTCGTCCAGGAGCAATACCGGCGGATTAGGTAGCAGAGCTCGAGCAACGGCAAGTCTTTGTTTGTTACCAGTCGATAACTCACCAAACCTTCGCTGCGCAACTTCATTTAGTTCGAGGAGCTCAAACAACTGGTTAATTCTGCGTTTAGCCTCGCGACCCGACATTCCGTGCAGGCGGGCGAAGAACATTAAGTTTTGGATAGCATTTAGACGCCAATAGAAGCTCCGCTCTTCAGCTGTTGCCAGTCCAATGAGACGTCTAACGGACTCGTCTTGTCTGACACTGTCACAACCGAGCACTTCAACTGAACCAGTGGTCGGCTGGATCAACGTTGCGATGATTTTCGTCAGAGTTGTTTTGCCGGCGCCGTTTCGACCGATAAGCCCGAAGACTTCTCCCGATTTAATACTCAGCGATACATTTGAAAGCGCTTCGACCGGCTTTTTTGAAGTTCTTCGAAAGAGCGCCCTAACTCTGGCAAAGGGAACGGGAAACGTCTTAGAGAGTTCGCTAACACGAATCGCAACTCCGGAGTCTCGCTCTTGATGAGCTGGACTGAGATTAGGGGTTACCACAGCGGACATTTGAGACCTCAGCGAGATCGTTGTCTGGGGTCGAGATATTCGCGCAGGCCATCACCGATAAAATTAAACGCTAATACGGACAAGGCGATTGCGATGCCGGGAAAGATCAGCGCGTGAGGAGCAGCTTGTAGAGTTGAAATATCTCTTGCTTCTTCAATCATTACGCCCCACGACGGAGCAGGTGGTGGCACTCCAAGACCGAGGAAAGAGAGTGAGGCTTCAGAAAGGACAGCGCCCGCCATTCCAAGACTCGCTTGCACAATCAAGGGTTGGATCGCATTCGGGAGTATATGGATGAAAAGAATTCGTGCATCACTCGCGCCCAGTGCCCGCGCGGCCTGAACGAAGTCGTATTCTCGCACTTTCAAGACCTGGCCACGAATCAATCGAGCGTATCCAACCCAGCCGATGATGCACAGAGCGAGTATGAGCTTGTTCAAACCTGCGCCCAGGAATGCGACCATCGCAATCGCGAGAAGTAAGCCGGGAAACGCGAGAAACACATTAAATACGTATCCCGAAACAATCCGATCGACCCATCCTCCGTAGTAACCGGCAATAGCACCAGTCACCGTACCAATTAGAGCCGACACAAAGACAACGATTAGCCCAACTTGCAACGAAATCCGGGCGCCAAAAATGACTCGTGAAAAAATGTCACGTCCAGTTGAGTCAGTGCCAAACCAATGGGCGGCCGATGGAGCGAGATAGCGCATTGACAAATCGGTGGTCCCCACGTCGTAAGTGGCGATCCAGGGCGCAAAGATCGCGACTATGATCAGGATCACTACTATGACAATGCCCACTATTGTTAGTCGGTTCAACTTTGAATCACCATTAAATATGAGATCTCAACCTACTCGAATTCGGGGATCGAGCCAGCGGTAAACAGCATCAGTTAGCATGTTGGCAATAATGTAGGTCATGCTGATTACTAGCACACATCCCTGGACCACCCGGTAGTCCCTTTTGCCGATCCCATCCTCAACCAGGAGCAGGCCGAGGCCAGGCCAACCAAAGATCTTTTCGGTGATGATCGCGCCTGCCAATAGCACCCCAAGTTGCAGTCCGAGTATCGTGACAACCGGGATCAGACCATTCTTCAGTACATGTTTATAAAGGACCGTTCGTTCGCTCAATCCTTTGGCCCGGGCGGTGCGGACATAATCCTCCCCAAGTTCCTCGATAACTGAAGAGCGAACCATCCTCGTCAAGATCGCAGACAGCGCAGCGCCAAGAGTGAAGGCCGGAAGGATGATGTCGCTCCAGTCGAAACGGCCTGATGGTGCTAACCAACCTAATTTGACCGCGAAGATATAGACCAGCATTGGTCCAATGACGAAACTGGGTAGACTGATACCGAGCAACGCAACCACCGAAGCTATATTGTCGATCAATAAACCGCGATGGGTTCCAGCGATAATGCCTAAAGGAATGGAAATCAGAATTGCAATGATAAGAGCCACCAGCGCCAGCTCAATCGTTGCTGGATAGCGCTCTAAAATTAGATCTCGGACCGGACGATCGTTTCGGAAAGAAAGACCCATGTCTCCGTGCAGCAGGGCTCGCCAGTAATCGGTATAACGGTTATCCGAACCGTGCCAGACGAAGTGGCGCTGATCGTTTGCATCACGCGGAAACGAAAAGAAGAAGGGTGGACGGTCCAAACCATGCTTCTCGCGAAATTGTTCAAATTGTTCGGGAGTAGCTTGCTCTCCAAGGACTGCGACAGCCGGATCGCCCGGGACCAGTTCGATGAGTAAGGTAACGAGGGATACTACTGTCCAGGCAACCAGGAGCAGAATCAGCAGTCGTTTGACGGTGCCGAGTAATCTGTAACGAAGGTTGGTTCGCACTCGGGCGATTTTCTCGTAGCGAATCGAAGCTTAGAAGTCGGCAGAATCATAGCACAAGGAGAAGGCGCGACTGCATTTACGCAAGAAGCAACTCGCCAGATTGCAGTACCGCGAGTGAAGCGACCGGATGCTACAGTCAACTTCAAGCGTAACTCTCGATAAATGCTTGGTTGACTGTAGCATCCGGTCGCTTCGGTCGCGGTACTGTACTAATCTCCGCACCAAAAACAAAAAACGTAGCCCGGGGTAGGTTCGAATACTCGCACAGCCCCGACAACCGCGCGCTTAAACAAACCAAACCCCGTGACTACGTATCTGGTTGCAAACTATTAGCGCTGCAACCAATCCTGAAACTATTTCCCCTTGCGACCGAAATGCATGGCCGCAATTCCTCCTGTTAGGTTCTCGTAACCCACCTCAGTGAATCCAGCCTTGCTCATCAACGAGACAAGCGCATTTTGATCCGGGAAGCGCTGCACCGATTTCGGCAAATACGTATATGCGCTCAAGGATCCGCTGATCACTCCGCCCATCAACGGCAAGACCCTATGAAAATAAAAACCAAATAAGCTTCGCAGTAGTGGGTTTGAAGGTTGTGAAAACTCAAGTACTGCGACCCATCCGCCAGGTTTCAAAATTCGGTGGAGCTCAACGAGACCATCGTCGACGCTCGACAGATTTCGCAGGCCAAATGCTATCGTCGCTAGATCGAAAGACCCTTCACGAAAGGGCAAATTCAACGCATCACTTTCGACGAGCTTGATCTCATCTGGCACCTTTGCGGCGGCTATATCCAGCATGGGTCCGCAGAAATCAGTTCCTACAACTCGTACCTTCGTAGTTTCAAATAGCTCGAGTGATAAGTCACCCGTTCCACATGCCACGTCCAAAATCACTGAACCCGGAGCCAGCTTTCCGACGACTCGTTCTGCCAGAAGTCGTCGCCAGCGGCGATCCACGTTTCCCGACAACAGATGATTTAAAAAATCATACCGAGTCGCAATGGTCGCAAACATCTCGCGAACTCGGCCCGCATGGTCATTTGCGGCGTTCGTTTGCTGGGACACAGTTAAACCAAATTTGATGGGGGTTTGGTTGCAAGACGCTTGCAAACAATTTGTGATTAGCTGGGCCTGGCATTAATTCCAGGCTTTGCAACGGGTTTCGGAGCGATCTCGGGAGGCGGTATTTCCCCGAACACTTCGAAAGGAATCTTGCCCTGAAGGGCTGGTTTTATCTGCATAGGCTCTCCCACAACAACAGTTGCAATTGAGGGATTGTTTAGCAATCGACCAGCTACTCGGTGGACATCAGCGGGAGTGACCGCTTGTAAAGAGGCGACGGCATTGGGTACTTCTTTGAGACGGAAAGTTTCCGTATCGAGCCATGGATCGGGTAGCGATTCGGGCTTGGCGAGTGGACCAGCAAATTCGGCCAGGGCCTCGGAGCGAGCCCGCTCCAATTCAGCTGGAGTGGCCACAGTCGAAACCACGGATTCAAGGGCCTTTCGAGCTGTTAGCAGGGCATCGGGAGTGGCACCCGCGCTCACGCTCGCACCCATCACGATGATTCCAGGCAGTACATGACTCTCACTGCGTACGGAGGAGGGCTTGTTGGTTAATTCCGGGAAGAGTGATTGCCAGCGGATTTGGACAAGTTTTGCCATGATAGCAGTTGCAAAATAGTCAGCGTCTGACCTGGCAATCCCTCTGACCGCCATCC
>DASROI010000134.1:0-40894 GCA_035646955.1 Pyrinomonadaceae bacterium | reverse complement strand
TGCCAACACTACAGTACCGCGAGCGAAGCGACCGGATGGCACACTCAACGAATCAACCATCAGAATTTAGGCGTAGTGTCGAGTGTGCCATCCGGTCGCTTCGGCTCGCGGTACTGTACTGATCGCTTGACACTCACCAAGAGCTTAGAGTTTTTGTGCAAAGCCCCCGTGACGGAGCAAACATTCGCTCGTCATTTCGCACCCAATTAGTCTGACCCATGGACCAGCAAAGTCGCAACGCAAGAGTGATTCTTCAACTGAAGAATATCGCGAAATCATTTGACGGCGTGGCAGCTTTGAAAGGAGTCTCGTTCGAGTTACGTGAAGGCGAAGTTCACGCGCTTGTCGGCGAGAACGGGGCCGGTAAATCGACGCTAATTAAGACCATAACCGGGGCTGTGATTCCAGATGGAGGGACGGTCGAATTTGATGGGCATTTACTTGTCGATCATTCACCGGCCCATGCTAAGGCGCTGGGCATCGCGGCTATTTATCAACAGCCCGCCTTATTTCCAGAACTTACAGTTACTGAAAATATTTCGCTCGGAATTGAAAAACCAAAGAGCTGGCGTCGGATAGATTGGAAGACAAGAGAGACCCGGGCCACTGAGCTGCTTCATCGGGTGGGGTCGCGGATCGATCCTGCGCTCGATGTACAGAGTCTGAGTATGCCTGAACAGCAACTCGTGGAGATTGCCCGAGCGCTGGGAGCTAACGCTCGCGTGCTGATTATGGACGAACCTACCGCCTCGCTGGCGGAAGAAGAGACGCAAAATCTCTACCGGGTAATCGACTCGCTAAAAAGAGATGGCGTTGCGATCATTTACATATCGCATCGCCTTGAAGAGCTTGAGGTCGTTGCCGATCGAGTTACCGTGCTCCGCGATGGAGCAGTAGTCGAAACCCGTTCGATGGCGGAAGTTAGCAGAAGTGAATTGATCCGATTGATGGTGGGCCGTGAATTGTCTGCGGTCTTTCCTAAACGACAGGTCGAAATTGGTCCCGTTGTTTTGGAAGCCAGGGCTCTGTGTTCCCGTTTGAACAACGTCGAGAATATTGACCTCACGGTTCGAGCCGGAGAGATCGTAGGCTTGGCCGGCCTCGTAGGAGCCGGGCGCACTCAACTCGCACGAACAATTTTCGGACTCGAGCCGGCGGACCGAGGCGAGATATGGCTCAAGGGGCGAGCGGTTGTTATCAATAAACCATCGGCGGCTATTCGCCACGGAATCGCATATGTTCCGGAAGATCGTAGACGTCACGGTGTCGTCCTTGAGATGCCAATCGATGCAAACGTTACGCTGGCATCGCTCGACAAGCTGCAAAGGCGATTAACGTTTGATCGAGCAAGCGAGCGCGCTATCGCTGAGAAATACGTGAGACGGCTTTCGATTAAAGCTCCTGCATTGTTTTCCGCCGTGACCACTCTGTCTGGCGGAAACCAGCAGAAAGTGGCATTGAGTCGTTGGTTAGAGACACGCCCGGTCCTGTTAATTCTCGACGAGCCAACCCAGGGAATCGACGTCGGTGCGAAGGCGGAAATTCACTCTCTTATGGGAGAGCTTGCGGCTCAAGGTACGGCAATCATCATGATTTCTTCCGACCTGCCTGAAATTCTGGGGATGAGCGATCGAATCGTGGTGCTGCGCAATGGCTCAATCGCGGGGTCGTTCGAACGAGCAGAAGCAAACCAACAAAACATCATGGCGCTCGCATTGGGCCATCATCAGATGGTGGCCTGAATGCGACTTTGTTGATCCTAACCTGGACCGTGAATCGACACTCCTTTATCAGCCGGAACAAACGTGAGCTTTCAGTCGCACTCTCGTACCTTGTCTTACTTGTATTGGTTGCGTTGCTAGCGCCTACGTTTTTTCATCCCGCTAACTTGCGCGACCTTGCGGTAAATAACGCCAGCGTCTTGATTGTTGCTTGTGGAATGACGCTCGTCATTCTCACCGGAGAAATCGATATTTCTGTTGGTTCGCAGTTTGCGATTTGTACGTATGCTGCCGGCCTGCTTGCTAAGAGTGGTTTACCGCTAGTAGTCCTCATACTGACAGTGGTCTTGATCGGCGCTGTGATGGGGGCTGTTGGTGGACTCTTAGTAGCGCGACTGGGGATTCCGTCTATCGTCGCGACGCTGGCATTGATGGTGATTTGGCGAGACGCGTTGCGGTGGGGTTCTGAAGGAGCGTGGATCCAGGGATTGCCACAAAACTTTCAATGGTTTGGTCTCGGACAAACTTATGGTGAAGTGTTAGTCGTTGTCGCAGCACTAATTGTCTTCGCCGCTATAGCCTGGTCCTTACATCGTCTGGGAGCGGGTCGCTTTTTTTATGCAGTAGGTTCAGATGCTGAGGCCGCGCGCCTGGCAGGTATCGATTCGCAATTCGTAAAGCACAATGCTTTTGTGATCATGGGCGCGTTAACTGGTCTGGCGGCCTTACTCAACGCGATTCGCTTTTCAATTGTGCCAGGGAACGCTGGAATAGGTTTAGAGCTGAAAGCGATTGCGGCGGTTGTCGTAGGTGGAACTGCGATCACTGGAGGTCGTGGAACGGTGACAGGAACACTAATTGGCGTTGCTCTGCTGGGAACGATTGGTCCGGCGTTGACATTTGTCGGAATCAACTCGTTTTGGGAAAAGGCAATTCAGGGAACGATCATACTCGCGGCGGTTGTTTCCGACGTTTTAATGACTCGACTCTCTACCAGGCGCCAATATCGACTTGCGAACTGAGACCTAAGCGTTGAACTCGAACACGCAGTTGGCACCGGATTTGAAACTTATAGCGCCGTGGCACTTGCGCGCGTTTCCTAACCGTGAATGGATCCTGGTGGTGGTGTTGTTGTTCGAGTGCGCCATTTTCAGTTTGAGTGGAGACAATTTTCTTACCCGGTCAAACGCCTTCGAGATTACCCGCCTGAGTGTTGAGGTAGGTCTGTTGGCGCTTGCTCTAACGCCGGTGATCATCACGGGCGGTATCGACTTGTCGGTCGGTTCAATGATGGGCTTGAGCGCCGTCGTCCTGGGCTCGCTCTGGCGCGACGGCCACTGGCCGATGTCTCTTGCGATTTTCGCTGTGTTGGTGCTGGGGTTGATTGGCGGCGCACTAAACGGTCTATTAATTGCTCGTATCGGTTTGCCGCCGCTCATCGTTACGCTGGGAACGTTCTCACTTTTTCGCGGTATCGCGGAAGGATTAACTCGGGGAATTGAGAACTATTCGGGCTTCCCACCGAATTTCTTGTTTTTGGGCCAGGGATATCTCGGTCACCTGGTTCCCACCCAACTCGTAGTTTTAATTGTCGGTATTGTTATTTGTGCGTGGTACCTTCATCGCACAGCGTTCGGTCGAACTCTTTACGCTATCGGTCAATCACCAGAGGGATCTCGTTATGCCGGAATTCCGGTAGGAAGGAATCTCTTTGCTGTGTACCTGTCGTCAGGTCTCGCGGCGAGTATTTCTGCTGTCATTTATGTAGCGCACCTCGGCCAGGCGAAATCTGATGCGGGCACCGGTTTTGAGTTGATGGCGATTACGGCTGTAGTTCTTGGCGGTGCATCGATTTTTGGTGGACGCGGAACTGTGCTGGGAACCGTACTGGGGCTTTTTGCTATCGTCGTTCTCCAGAATGGTCTCAGGTTGAGCCGGCAGCCTGCTGAACTGGCTGGAATACTCACCGGCGGATTACTGCTGATAACCCTGGTACTGAATCGTCTTGCAACGTTTGCTGGCGGACAAAGTCGAGTTAACACTGGCGCTGAGGAGCTTGATGTGAGGAATTCGCAGGTTGCAGTTTTGAGTGGCGTTATTCTGCTTGCCGCGCTAGTCGTAGCGGGAAGTAATTGGTTACTTGTTCGTTCAATTCAACACGGACCGCAAAACGAACGGCCAATCAATTCGTCCTCCAAGTCCAATCATCGCATCCAGGTTGCAATGATGCCGAAGGCGAAGGGTGATCCCTATTTTGTTAGCTGTCGTCTGGGCGCTGAAGAAGCCGCGAAGGAATTAGGAATTGATTTGCTGTGGGATGGTCCAACCGATCTCGACCCCGCGAAACAGAACGAAGTCGTCGAGGCCTGGATAACTAAAGGCGTGGACGTAATAGCGGTAAGTGTTGAGAACCAGGCCGGCATTTCGACCGTCTTACGCAAAGCGCGCGAGAAGGGAATCAAGGTTTTGACCTGGGATGCCGACGCCGAGCGGAATGCTCGCGACTTCTTGATTAACCAGGCGACGCCGCAGGGGATTGGTTACACACTTACGGACGAAGCCGCGCGAATTCTGGGAAACAAGGGAGAGTTTGCAGTAATCACGGCCTCACTCAGCGCAGCGAATCAAAACGAATGGATAAAATTTATTCGTGCGCGCCTGGCAGAGAAATACCCTGACCTGAAACTGGTGACGGTGCAACCGAGTGAAGGTGACCGAGACCGCGCGTTCTCTGAAACGCAAACAGTTCTAAAAGTTTATCCAAACGTCAAACTGATTATGGCGATTGCAGCGCCCGCTGTGCCGGGAGCGGCCGAGGCGGTTAAGCAAGCGGGACGTACGGACGTGAAGGTGACGGGATTGTCATTACCGAACATGAATAAGCCCTATGTCAAAGATGGCGTAGTTGAGAGTATTGTTCTGTGGAACACGACTGATCTTGGTTACCTTACGGTTTATGCAGCTCAAGCGTTAATCTCAGGACAATTAAAGCAGGGCGACCATGAACTCGTCGCGGGTCGACTTGGAAAAATAGAAGTAGTTGACGATGAGGTTCGCCTCGGCGCACCTTTTATCTTCAACAAGGAGAATATCGACCGATTTGATTTTTAACCTTGGAGTGCGCCGGCCCGGCGGCGCTTTTCACGCATTTCGAAAGTCCCGAGACTCTATTTGAAACTGAGCGAAGTAGCGAGATAACCATAACAAAGCGCCGCCAGGCAGGCGCACTCCAAAAAGAACATGAAGCAAGCAAAAATTCGAGAGGTTAGAGCTTATGTAATCGCACCCACTGAGATGGGCGCCGATTATCACAATCAGCAAGGCAGTCACTGGATCATCGATCTACCTATCGCGAACCCCATGTCTGTTTACGAACAGTACCGGGCCGAGCGTACGAGTTGGGGTATCAACGCGCTGGGCACGGTCGTGGTCCAGGTCGAGCTAAATGACGGCACGGTTGGTATTGGCTGCAGCATTGGAGGCGAACCTGCCTGCTACATCATTGAGAAACACCTGAGCCGATTTGTTGAAGGACAAGACCCTCGAAATGTCGAACTGATCTGGGACCAGATGTGGCGCGCCACGATGCCCTATGGTCGCAAAGGACTAACGGTTCAAGCTATCAGTGCGGTTGATCTGGCAATCTGGGATTGCCTGGGAAAACTTCGCGACGAACCGGTGTATGCGTTAATCGGAGGCAAGACGAAGGAAAAATTGCCCGTGTATGCAACTACCTCCCGACCTGATATAGCCCAGGAGTGGGGATTTCAAGGCGCCAAGATTCCCTGTCGCTATGGACCATCTGAAGGTAAGGCTGGTTTAAAAAAGAACATCGAAGTTATGGCTGAAGCACGGGCGTCGGTCGGACCTGACTTTCCCTTGCGACTCGATTGCTACATGGCTCTGACCGTTCCTTATGCGATCCAGTTGGCAAAAGCGCTGGCGGAGTTTGATCTGCTGTGGATTGAAGAGTGTTTGCCGCCTGACGATTTCGATGGTTATGCCGCTCTCAAGTCTGCGTTGACGGGCATCTGCCTTGTCACTACCGGCGAACATGAATACACACGGTATGGTTTTCGCGAGTTGATCGCTCGGAAATGCGCCGACATTCTGCAGCCCGACATAAATTGGGTAGGAGGTTTGACCGAGGCAAGAAGGATTGTCGCAATGGCCGCTGCTTATGACATTCCGGTGATACCACATGGCTCCAGCGTCTTTTCCTATCACATGCAGTATGCGTTTTCTAACTGCCCGATCGCCGAGTTCCTCGTGATGAGCCCACGTGCTGACGAGCTCGTTCCTTTGTTTGGAGAGTTGTTTACCGATGAGCCGATGCCGAAGAACGGTTATCTCGAGCTTAACGATAAGCCGGGATGGGGAGTAACTTTAAACGATGGACTCAACCTTGTGCGTCCTTACGAAAGTGAACCTCAACAGATAACTATTAATAGCTGACCATCTAGCATTGATATGGACCAATTCAACGGACAAGTTGGAATAGTGACTGGGGGCGGATCCGGTATCGGTCTCGCTATTGCCACCAGACTTCAAAATGAGGGCGTACGCATCGCGCTGCTGGATCTGAACGAAGATGCATTGACTAAAGCGAGGGCGCAACTCGGTTCGGACACGCTCAGCTTCGCGTTGAATCTTACGGATGAACAGGCCGTAGGGAACGCGGTTGGACAAATTGCGGAGCGTTTCGGGAGAGTCGACATTCTCGTCAATAGCGCGGGCGTAACCGGGGTCACCAACATTAAGAGTCATGAAGCGAGAACAGCCGATGTGAGATTTGTTTTCGAAGTCAACTTCATGGCTTCATTTTTCACTTCTCGCGCTGTACTGCCGCTGATGCTCAAACAAAACTACGGAAGGATTTTGCACATCGCCTCAGTGGCCGGCAAAGAAGGAAATGCCGGGATGCTTGCGTACTCGGCATCAAAGGCCGCAGTGATTGGAATGACGAAGGTGCAGGGTAAGGAGTATGCAGAGAACGGAATCACCGTTAACGCTCTGGCCCCTGCGGTGATTCGCACACCTATGGTTGAGGCAATGCCTCCGGATCAGGTGAAGTACATGACGGACAAAATTCCGATGAAGCGGTGTGGCACTCTTGATGAGATTGCGCATCTTGCTGCTTACATTGTCTCCCCCGGAGCGGGATTTACTACCGGATTCACTTTCGATATGACGGGCGGCCGAGCTACTTATTAATGCCATACGACATTCAACTATTAAAGATGGGCCAATGTGATGTGATGGGTCCCGAAGTCTACTGGATGAGTCACTGGAACGAGTGGGTCCAGCTATACTTTTGGATGGTAGTGATTCGTGGAGAAGGTAAAACGATAATTATCAATACCGGACCACCCGATGACTTAACAGCCCTGAATGAAAGATGGAGCGCCGGTTTTGGTGAGCGTGGCAAGTTGGCCCGGCAGGAAAATGAGCGTCCGCGTAACGCGCTTGCGTCAATTGGTGTCAAGCCCGAAGATGTGGATTACGTCCTGATTACTCCAATCCAAATTTACGCAACTGCGAACATCCAGATGTTCAAAAACGCGACGATTTGTATTTCGAAGCGTGGCTGGATTGAGGATTTTCATGCCGAGAAGTTTCCGATGCATGTGCCGAAGGAATTTCGACTGTCGGACGACACACTTCACTACCTCACCTTTGATGGCGCGAAACGGCTGCGGCTGCTTGAAGATGAAGACGAGATAGTGCCGGGCTTGCGTTGTTTCTGGGCCGGAGTGCATCACCGATCTTCAATGTGTTTCGTAATCGACACCAAGGGGGGTCGCGTTGGTGTCTCTGATTGCATCTTCAAGTACGGAAATCTTGAAGATGGAGAGCCCCTGGGGATCCAGGAGAGTCTTGAGGAATACTACAAGACCAGCGCTCGAATCCGATCGCAGACCGACCTGTTTATTCCTCTCTACGAACCGGAAGCTCAAGACCGTTTGCAGAAATTCAATCAAGGCTAGCGTTTAATGATTCGAAAAGCGTTTCTCATGCAACTGAAGCCCGGCACTCGAGGCGAGTACAAGACCAGACACTCACCAATCTGGCCCCGTTTGGAACGCGTCCTCAAGGACCATGGCGTGAGCAACTACTCAATCTTTCTCCATGGCGAAGCTCAGTTGTTTGCCTATGCAGAAATCGACTCCGAGGAATTGTGGAGCCGGATCGCAAATACAGCGGAGTGCAAAGACTGGTGGCTGTATATGAAAGATCTCATGTTGACCAACGACGATAACAGTCCAGTGGCAACGGAGATGATCGAAATGTTTCATCTCGACTAATGGAGAATGGCATTGGGTAATCGCTTGCAAAATAAGGTCGCAATAGTCACCGGCGGCTCAGTAGGAATCGGTCAGGCCACTGCCGTTCTATTCGCTGAAGAGGGAGCGAAGGTCGTGATCGCGAATCCCAGTGAGCCTTCGGGCGAGCAGACCGCACAGGATATTCGCGCTCAAGGCGGCGAGGCTATTTTTGTGCAGGTCGATATCTCGAATGAAGATGACTGCCGTCATGCATGTGATGAAGCGGTTAGAGTCTTCGGTCAATTGGATATCCTTGTAAATAATGGTGCCGTTTTCATTCTGAAGGGACTCGAGGCGACGGTAGCTGATTGGCAACGGATGTTAAGTGTTAACGTGATGGGTACGGCCTTGATGGCCAAGTATGCTTCCGAGTACATGAAGTCTGCCGGCGGCGGATCTATTGTCAATCTGGGATCAATCTCAAGCTTTGTGGCCCAGCCATCTTTTATTACCTACAGCTCGACAAAGGGAGCGATTCTTCAGATGACGCGGAACATGGCGATGGATCTTGCGCCTTATAATATCCGTGTGAATTGTGTTTGCCCCGGGACAATTCTCACGCGAGCTTCCGAAGAACACATGGCCCGCGTAGGAATGACAAAGGAAGAATTTATAGCGGCAGAAGCCCCAAAACATTTACTGAATCGGGTTGGGTCACCACGGGAGGTGGCTTATCCCATTTTGTTCCTCGCTTCAGATGAGGCGTCGTTCATAACCGGCACACATTTGATGGTTGATGGTGGCTATACAACTGTGTAGCACTCGACAGCAGGTACAACTGCAACGAGTTCACTCTGAATGCCAATTGAGTGAAGCACTAAAGCCCCCCCGAAGATACAACGAAGAAAGGGAAAGGGAGATGATGCGGCTCTTTAGTCTGCTCGTGTCGCTAATCATTTGCGCAACTACCGCCATCGCTCAGGAGTTGCCACGAGAGTGGATAGATCCAGACACGGGTCATCGGGTGGTCCGGCTTAGCGACGAGCCCGGTAGCGCAACCCTTTACTTTCATCAGAATGCCTACACGCCGGATGGTGAAAAGTTAATCATCACAACACCCACCGGTCTCTCGATCATCAATCTTAAGACGCGCGCGATTGAGAAGTTTGTTGAGGGACGTGTAAGCGTGATCATGACCGGTAAAAAGACAGGTCAGATTTACTACGTCAAAGCTGGCGTCGTTTATGCGACCGACTTGCGTACGAAGGCGACGAGAGAAGTGGCGAAACTTCCACCGCGAGGTTCAGTGGCCAGCGTGAATGCAGACGAGACTCTTCTGGCCGGTATCATCGACGAAGGACCACCGGTGTCGCCGACGAGCGCTCAAACAGGTAACGCTCCGCGAGGCGATAGTTATCCGGGTAAAGGCGAAATGATGGAGCGCCGGCTGGCCGAAAGAAGACCACTCCGACTGGTTACTATCAGCACGACGAACGGTGAAGTAAAAACTCTTTTGCGCGGCACTGACTGGTACAACCACATTCAGTTTTCGCCAACCGATCCAACTTTGCTGATGTTCTGTCATGAAGGCCCTTGGCATAAAGTGGACCGGACATGGACCATTCGCACCGACGGTACGGCGCTCACGCAGATCCACCGCCGGACAATGAACATGGAGATCGAAGGTCATGAATTCTTCAGTGGTGACGGCAAGATGATCTGGTATGACCTGCAAACTCCGAAGAGCGTGGTGTTCTGGCTTGCGGGCTACAACGTTTCCACCGGCGAACGAGTTTGGTATCACATGCAGCGAAGCGAATGGTCAGTACACTTCAATGTTTCACCCGATGGCAGTCTGTTTGCGGGTGATGGTGGTGGTCCGGATAGCGTCGCAGCGCCTGGAAACGGCCAATGGATATATTTGTTTCGTCCACAATTGGCGCCTGACAAGACCGATGGGGCATGGCCCAATGCCAAAGAGTTCATCAAGCCCGGTGTCTTTCAAGCTGAGAAGTTGGTGAACCTGGCAAAGCACAATTATCGGCTGGAACCCAATGTGACTTTTACGCCGGACCAGAAGTGGATTGTGTTTCGTTCCAACATGCTTGGGCCAACTCATGTTTACGCAGTCGAGATCGACAAGGCAGCCGTTAGTTCGCGATAGCGAAAAACGGTCAACAGGAGTCGAGTAGTAGCACAGGTCAGTACCGATTCGCGGTAGCGTCGGGTGAGTCCCAGGTATCGTCAAGTCGTATCATCTCGAGTCTCACTCGACGCTACCGCCAATCGGTACTGACCGTTTCCACCACCCGTTTCGACGTCGATAGTTATGGACGTCGATCGCTCGTTGTGTTCGGGCCAATGAACCTTCTCTGTGCAACCTTGGTGTCCTCTGCGTCTTTGTGGTGATGGTTTGCTTAGGAAATTTTCCACACCTACGGAGACATATAGGACACAAAGGTTGCACAGAGTGAGCCAAGTTGCGACATTACCAAAATGGCGGGAAACACGGAGTACAAATAAAAAAGGGAAGGTAATTGAATGAAGCGACGTGATTTCATCCTCGGCAGTACGGTAAGTGCGGGTGCACTTTTGATCGGTAACCAGCATACTGCCGCTCGCCGGCTCTTATCATTGATGCCCGCTCCGCAATCTGCGGATTCGAGAATCGAAATCCTTACCGCAGAGCCAGTCGGTAGAATTGCTCCAGAGATCTATGGCCACTTCGCTGAACATCTTGGTGGAGTGATCTACGACGGCATCTGGGTGGGCGAGAATTCCCGGATACCCAATGTCAAAGGGATTCGGAAGTCCCTGATCGATGCCCTGCAAAAGATCAAACCGAGCGTGATTCGGTGGCCGGGTGGGTGTTTTGCTGATAGCTACAACTGGCGTGATGGAACAGGACCCAAAGACAAGCGTGCCCGTCATACAAACTTCTGGCGCGACGCTCCCGAGTGGTCCAAAAATGCTCCGGATGGACCATGGAAGTACGAGACCAATCAATTTGGTACCGACGACTTCCTTCAGTTCTGCAAACTGACGGGAGCGCAGCCGTACCTAGCAGCGAATCTCCGGAGCCTAACGGCGAGGGATTTTTACGAGTGGGTTGAGTACTGTAATTCACCCGCGGGCACTACGACCCTTGCCGGTCTCCGCGCCGTCAACGGCGATCGCGACCCTGCAAAAGTTCGCTTCTGGGGTATCGGAAACGAGTCATGGGGTTGTGGTGGCAACTTCACGCCCGAGGAATATGCTGCTGAATACCGTCGATTTACAGCTTGGGTACCTGGATATGGAGTTGAACTGGCTTTTGTAGGCGCCGGTCCAAACGGTGGCGATCTAGATTGGACACGGCGGTTCTTTACCAAGCTAAACGAGCGTCGCGCGCTGGGCAGCATGTGGGGCTGGGCCATGCACCACTATTCCTGGAATGTAAGTGGCGGGCGGACAAATGATTGGCAAAAGGGCAAAGGCGACGCAGTCAACTACAACGAGGAAGAATGGTACGAATTGCTGCGTGAAGCTGACCGCATGGAGTCGATGATCACCGATCACTGGAACGTCATGGGCGAAATTGATCGGACCCATCGAGTTAAACTCGTCGTTGATGAATGGGGCGCATGGTTCAGACCGGGCTCTGAAGTTGATCCAACTCATTTGTTGGGCCAGCAGTCAACGATCAGGGATGCTGTCCTTGCCGGGATGACGTTAAATACTTTTCACCGGCATGCCGATAAGGTGGCAATGGCCGCGATCGCTCAACTGGTGAATTGTCTGCAATCCCTTTTCCTTGCTCATGAAGATAAGTTCGTACTAACTCCGACGTATCACGTGTTCGACATGTTCGCGGTGCATCAAGGAAAAACCTCGTTGCGCACCATGGTGACGTCCCCTCGACCCAGCTACACCAGAAACGGAGAGGCCGCAACGATACGCGGACTCAACAGTTCCGCGTCGTTGGACGGAAAACAGCTTGTGTTAACAGTGGCGAATCCCGATCTCAAGACAGCGCGAGAAACAGAAATCGCTGTACGCGGCGCAACCATAAGTTCAGTCAAGGGATCGGCTCTGACAGCAACAGATATGAAAGCCCATAACTCGTTTGCTGAACCTAACAATCTTTCGCCTAGGGAGATCTCAGTGCGAATGACGGGCAACTCGCTGGTCTACAGTTTTCCACCTGCGTCGGTTACGCGCCTTGATATTACATTGATTTAAAAGCTTATGCTCAAGATCAATATATTCAATTCGGCTTGCAAGTGTTCTTCTCTCATTCTCCACAAGCTTCAGCTTGGGGCTAAGCGACACCTGTCATAACGAATCAACCGTTTCAACGGTTTATCTTGAACTCACAAAATCCGAGGCCTTGACGCAATTTCGCAAACCGTTAAAACGGTTGTCGAGATTCGGGCAGCGCGCTAACACCTAGCTGAAGCTTGGGGAGAATGAGAAGGTGAGTGAATTCCCACGTGGTTCAAGCCGTTTGGCATCATTCAAATCTCATGAGGTAGCGAGCCGGAGTCGTACCATACGAATGATTACGCGAATATTCGGGTGTCAGCTAAGGATCGCAGTACTGGTGCTGACTACTTTAACTGCTGCATACGCGGCGCCTATTGACGATCTACAACGATCGTTTCTCAATCCTCCCGACGACTCACGGATAATGATGCGATGGTGGTGGTTTGGTCCGTCCGTAACCAAAGCCGAGCTCGAACGGGAAATGCGTATCATGAAAGACGCTGGCATCGGCGGATTCGAAGTTCAGCCAGTTTATCCTTTAGCACTCGATAACGACGAAACTGCCATCAAGACACTGCCGTTTCTCTCGGACGAATTTCTCGAAGCCCTCAGGTTCACTTCTGATAAAGCCAAAGAACTAGGCATGCGCTTCGATTTAACGCTTGGCAGTGGATGGCCGTTCGGTGGTCCAATAGTTTCAATCGACCACGCTGCCGGACGCTTGCGCTACGAACACGTCAACGTTGGTCCCAACACCAGGTTTGTCAAAGTTCCGTCTGTTGGAGCCGGCGAGAAATTGCTGGGCGTGTTTGTCGCAAATGTTGAAGATAAAGACATGGTCCTCGAAAGTGCGCGAGAAGTTACGAACATTGCCGATGGACTTGTTGATCTGGGTAACACTTCAGATGGTCAGCGGTCCAAAGAAGTAATGTTCTTTATTTCCAGTCACACCGGTATGCAGGTTAAGCGACCAGCGGTTGGTGCAGAAGGCTTTGTCTTGGACCATCTGAACCGCGAAGCTACCGATAGTTATCTGAAATCTGTAGGCGACCGTCTATTTCAAGCCTTCGGTACTAACCAACCGTATTCAATCTTTTGCGACAGCCTTGAAGTCTACAATTCCGATTGGTCCGCGGATTTCCTGGAAGAGTTTAAGAAGCGACGTGGCTATGACCTGAAACCTCATCTCCCGATGTTTATCAATGGGGCAGGGCAGGAAACTAAGCGATTGAGGAGAGATTGGGGGCGGACGCTGTCTGAATTACTAAACGAACGCTTTCTTGCTCCCATTCAAGCCTGGTCCAAAGCGAGAGGTACACGGTTTCGTGCCCAGGACTACGGAGTACCGGCGGCGGCGATTTCAAGCAACGCTTTCGTCGACATCCCTGACGGTGAAGGGGCGCAATGGAAGGTTGTACGTGCCTCGCGCTGGGCGTCGTCTGCGAGCCATTTGTACAACCGGCCCGTTGCATCTTCGGAAACCTGGACCTGGTTGCATTCCCCATCATTTCGAGCAACTCCTCTCGACATAAAAGCCGAAGCGGACATTCACTTTCTGCAGGGAATCAATCAACTCATTGGTCACGGTTGGCCTTACACAGCACCTGGGGTTGAATACCCGGGATGGCGTTTTTACGCAGCTGGTGCCTTCAACGAGAAGAATCCATGGTGGATCGTGATGCCGGATCTCGCGAAGTATCTACAGCGGGTCAGCTTTATGCTGCGCCAGGGCCAGCCTGCGAATGATGTTGCACTCTATTTGCCAAATGACGATGGTTGGGCCGAGATGAAGCCCGGCAACCCTCATCTAATTGAGGTCTTGCGCGAACATGTTGGGCCAGACCTGATGACCGCTGTATTCGAGGCCGGTTACAACCTGGATTTCTTTGACGATGATTCATTCAAGAGCGTCGGGCGTATCGAAAACGGCTCGCTGCTGTTAGGGAACAACAGGTACAAGGTAATAATTCTGCCGTCGGTTGAAACAATTCCGCTGGAGACCTATCAAAAATTCGAGCAGTTTGTTCGCGAGGGGGGAATTCTCGTCGCGACCAGGCGCACGCCAACCGACGCCCCTGGAGTCCAGGCGACTTCAAATGAGCGCGAACAGGTTTCTGAAATTTCTAAACGATTGTTCACGGCTGGTAGCGCCAAAGCTCATCTTGTTGAAAATGAAAAGACGTCTCTTGGTCCAGCCCTGCAAAAATTACTTTTACCTGATTTAGACGTAACACCTGTCGCGACAGACATAGGCTTCATTCACCGTCGTGATGGTGATAGCGATATTTACTTTCTGGCTAATACATCGAACCAAACCAGGCGACTCAAAGTAACTTTTCGGGTTTCCGAACGACGGAGCGAGGTATGGAATCCCTTCGATGGAACAGTCGCCCCGGCACATGGAGAAATGATCAAAGGCGGTCACCAGGTTGATCTGATCCTTGCTCCTTATGAATCTCGATTGTTCGTCTTTACGAAACGGATTTTGCCCTCTGAAGAATCAGATTCCGCCACCTTACCCCCGGCAATTGACTTAAGTAGAGACTGGACGATCACGCTAGGTTCTAAGAGTGCGTCGATGGAAACATTGCGCTCGTGGACAGCGAACGATCCTGATCGTTATTTTTCTGGCGTTGCAACATACAAAAAAAGCTTCGATCTTGATTCCAAAAGGCTCGGGGGTCGATTCGGACTGACCCTGGATTTCGGCGAGGGCATTCCGCTGACACCGTTAAACTTGCGAAATGGCATGCAGGCCTGGTTAGAAAGTCCTATTCGAGAAGCTGCAGTTGTCTACATCAACAACCAACGTGCGGGCTCAGTTTGGTGTCCTCCTTACCGTCTGGATATTACGAAGTATTTGACACCGGGAGTTAATGAGGTTCGAATTGAAGTTGGTAATACGGCGATGAATTACATGGCCGGTCACAGCTTGCCGGATTATCGCTTGTTGAATCTGCGTTACGGCGAACGTTTCCAACCTCAGGATATGGACAAGATTGAACCACTCCCCTCTGGTTTGCTTGGTCCAATTCGGCTAATCGGGACACCCAGGTAGTACTTGCGACGCCAACCCGACTGATCTGGAGAGACTAGTTGTGAGATTTGTACGACCACTTGGTCTTATCTGCAAAATTTCACTCGTCGATGGCAGGTTGGGCGAGATGCTTACGGACCTTCAAAATGAACCCATTTGAGTTGAAAAATCTGGCATCAGATCCGGGGAACGAAAAGACGGTCCGATCGATGAGACAGTTGCTAACACGAATTCCTGCTGAACCTGCAGCGTCTGATGGTCCACGGGTGACGCCTTAAATGTACCTAAACAAAAATAGGGCGACCACGGTTTGGCTCGGTTTACTCCTCTTCGCTTTATCTTGTCACCTGAGCAGCGCTGCGGAGCCTGGAAGCGATTTAGTCTTATGGTTCGATTCTCCTGCGAATCAGTTCACCCAATCATTGCCACTCGGCAATGGCAGGTTGGGAGCGATGGTATTCGGCGATGTAGCAAATGAACGGATCATTCTAAACGAGAGTTCTTTATGGTCGGGCTCGAAGCAGGATGCTGATAGACGCGATGCTGCTACATATTTAGCGAACATACGTAGGCTACTGATTGAAGGAAAGAATGCAGAAGCTGAGCAGTTAGTCTATGAACATTTTACTTGCCAGGGGCGAGGTTCAGGTTTTGGCGGGGGCAAAGATGTTCCATACGGCTCTTATCAAACCCTGGGTGATCTGGGTCTGACATTTGATGACGGCGGTAAGGCGGTAACGAATTATAGACGCCAGCTTGATCTCGAAACCGGGATCGCCACCATTCAGTATCAGCAGAGCGGTGTGCAATACAGTCGCGAAGTATTCGTCTCGGCTCCCGATCAGGTAATCGTTATCAGGTTATCAGCGAATAAACCTCGTTCGATCAGTTTCACAAGCACACTCGTGAGACCCGAACGCTTTCAGACAACCGCTCGCCACAATGAGTTGTTGATGAGTGGTCAGCTAAATAACGGCACTGACGGACATGGCATGAAGTATGTCGTCCGTTTACGCGTAGCCAGCAAGGATGGTGAGGTCGAGCCGGACAACAACCAACTCCGCGTACGCAATGCCAGCGAAGTAACGCTTTTGATATCCGCGGCAACTGACTATCTCGGTTTCGCTGGACGCAAAACATCCGATCCTGTCGGCGCTTCGAAAAATGATATCGACAAAGCCACGCCAAAAGCTTTTACCCAATTGCGGCAATCACACGTTAGAGACTATCAACACTACTTCAACCGGGTCAGCTTTCGACTTGTTAGTTCAAACGATACTGCGCGATTGCAGCCGCTGGCCTCGCGGATCAAAGACTTTGGAAATGGGGATAGAGATCCATCCCTGGCAGCTCTCTATTTCCAGTATGGTCGTTACCTTCTGATTTCTTCGTCTCGACCCGGCGGTTTACCGGCGAATCTTCAGGGACTATGGGCCGATGGAGTGCAGACCCCGTGGAATGGAGATTGGCACCTAAACGTCAATGTCCAGATGAACTATTGGCCCGCGGAAGTAACGAACCTCTCTGAATTGCACGAGCCGCTCTTTTCATTAATAAGCTCGTTGCAAATACCCGGGCGTGCAACTGCGAAAAATTATTACGACGCACGAGGCTGGGTGGCGCACGTCATAACCAATCCATGGGGCTTTACTTCGCCCGGTGAGGGCGCGAACTGGGGTGCTAGTTCAAGTGGGTCGGCTTGGTTATGCCAACACCTTTGGGATCACTACCTCTATACCCGCGATAGAACATTCCTGAGGTGGGCCTATCCCATTATGAAGGGCTCGGCGCGCTTCTACTCTGACATGTTGATTGAAGAGCCCAGTCATAAATGGTTGGTAACTGCGCCCTCAAGCTCTCCGGAGAACGGTTTTTTAATCGACGGCAGGACGATTCATATCGTTATGGGTCCAACGATGGACCAACAGTTATTGAGATACCTGTTCAGTGCGTGTATCGAAGCTTCCGAGACACTGGGCATCGATAAGGAGTTTCGCGCAGAGCTGAGAACCAAAATGGCTCGACTCGCGCCCACTCGCATTGGCACGGACGGTCGGGTGATGGAGTGGCTCGATGAATATAAAGAGGCCGAGCCGACGCATCGCCATGTTTCACATCTCTGGGGACTCTATCCCGGATCCGAGATTACGCGCGACACACAGGCGCTGGCTTCGGCGGCAAAGAAAACGCTGGAAGTGCGAGGCGACTACTCAACCGGCTGGTCCCTTGCATACAAGATAAATCTTTGGGCGCGCCTTGGTGATGGTAATCATGCGTTTCGATTGCTCTCAATGATGCTGTCACCTGTCGGTAGCCAGGGGAAAGATAATGCGGCCTTTGCCGGTGGAAGTTACGAGAATTTGTTTGATGCCCATCCGCCGTTTCAGATTGACGGAAATTTTGGAGCGACGGCCGGGATGGCCGAGATGCTCCTGCAAAGCGGTCAAGGCGAATTGCGTCTATTGCCGGCCCTACCTGACGCCTGGTCATCGGGCGAGATAAAAGGACTCAGAGCTCGCGACGGGTTTGAAGTTGATCTGAGTTGGAGACATGGGCGGTTAAGTGAGGCAGTCATTCACTCGTTACTTGGCCGGTCTTGCCGGGTCAGGTATGGAGACAAGGTAATCGCTCTAAAAACAGTTAAGGGACGAAGTTACTCCGTCGCAAAGGATTTCTGAGCGCCACCATGGAAAGTGGAAAGACAGACTGAGATGAATTTGACGTAATTGACCACTTGTTCGAAAAAAGTCCTTCCTTTTTCTTGGTTGGACTTACCAATTTCCGGATGGTTCGTTCCAAAAACGCAGGGCGAAATCCAGATTTTCGGAACGCATTGCCTCCTCGTTCAAGGTAAAGGGCGTAATTCTTCGGTTTTGGGTTCCCTCGTCGGTCGGAACGCCACTTGCCAATCGAGTTACGTGTGACGCAGTTGGTATTACCCCTGACCCGATAACTAAAAAATTGGTAAAGAAAAAGCGCTTGACATAAGTCCGCTGCTGACACAAAATGCCGCGGTCAATAAAAGTACCTTAATTCTCGCTTTTTTCGCTTTCTGCACTAACGTTCGCAATCTCAATGGTTTCAGATTCGACCTTCATTAATTGAGGAAGAACATTTAGCTGGTTAATAGATTGGTCAGACCAGCAGGCAAATAAGACCCGTCACGACGTGCTTGCCAACTGTCCCGTTGTAAGCACCTGAAGCATACATCCTGGTTCGGTTCATTTTGGATTGTGTTGGTTTGCGAATGCCTTACCTGGCGACCGCCGCTTCACCAACAGCAATCAGGCACCCCGAAGTTCTTTTTGAAGAGGAGAGAGAGATGACGTCGAGATTTGGCCCATACTTTAAGGCATCCTGTCTAATGGTTTTCATTTTTACCGTGATGCTCATTCCGGCATCACTTAACGCGCAGGAAGTGCGCGGCAGAATCAACGGCAGAGTTGTTGATCCCAACAAAGCTGCCGTGGCTGGTGCCACGGTGAAGGTAACTGACGTCGCTCGTGCCACCACCGCCACGTTAACAACAAACGAAGATGGTCTATTCCAGGCCAACTACCTCCTGTCCTCTACGTACCAGGTTGTCGTTGAAATGGGCGGCTTCAAAAAGTTTATTCAGGATGGAGTGCTCCTACAGATCAACGAAACGCGAGATCTCGATATTACTCTCGAGGTTGGTGGTAACCAGGAGACCGTTACGGTTACAACAGATCCGGCGACGCTGAATGCTGCCGATGCGTCATTGGGCCAGACTATCGATCAGAAGCGCGTCGAGGAACTTCCGTTGGTCCATGGTGACCCCTACACCTTGATTGGACTTTCAGCCGGCGTTACTTACACCGGTAGCACCAAACTCGATCGTCCGTTTGAGCCGACTCATATCATCGGTTATGCGTTCGATGGAACTCGCGGCAACCGCAGCGACTTGCTAATCGATGGCGCGCCCAGCACAGCTACCGCGAATGCCAACGAGGTGATCGCTTCGTATGTACCACCGAGCGACATCGTACAGGAGTTCAAAGTACAGACTGCCACATTTGACGCGCAGTTCGGTAACACCGAGGGCGGCGTAACCAGCATCAGTATTAAGTCAGGCACAAATCAGTTTCACGGGTCAGCCTATCTCTGGCTTGAGCCCAGTGGTATAGCCGCTAACGACTTCTTCGGAAACGCTAATAGAACTCCGCGTCCGTTCTCGTATTCCAATCGTCCTGGATTTAGTGTTAACGGTCCCGTTTGGATTCCGAAAGTCTATAACGGGAAGAACAAGACCTTCTTCCTATTCTCGTATGAAGGAATTCGCGACTCGCGGCCTCGGTATGATGCCGGCACTGTTTGGGTACCGACTGCAGCCATGAGAAATGGCGACTTTTCGTGTGTGCCGCTTTCGGCTGCACAACCCTGTGCGTCTATCCCCATCTTCGATCCGACGACTCGGATCAATACAGGAACGGCTTCAGCGCCAATCTACACGGGCACTCAGTTTTCCGGAAACAAGATTCCTACCGATCGCATCAACCCGGTAGCCAGGGCAATACTCGGTTATTATTCGTTACCGAAGCAACCGGGTCTCGTGAGCAACATCTTCGACTCTACTTTGTCAGAAAAAACCCAGCCATACGACAATTACACTTTTCGTATTGACCAGAATTTCTCAGATAAGAACAGACTCTTCGTTCGCGGCAGTTGGTACGATCGAAGCAGCCACTACAACGACTATCTGAATTCAGTGGCATCAGGCGTGAACTTCTTGTTCATCTCACGTCAGGGTGTTATCGACGATGTTCACACTTTCAATGCCACCACAATCCTGAACGTCCGCTACGGTTTCAATCGGTTCATTCGCGGGCAGGATCAGGAAGATGATGCGAAGGGCTTTGATTTAACGAGCCTTGGTTTTCCATCGTCATTTGCAAATCTTACAGCTGACGACGTAAGACGCTTTCCGCGTTTTGATTTTCCGGGAAGCGCAACCTTGGGTACTGGTTTCGGCAACGAATTCCGACCGGTGAGTTCGCACTCCGTCTCGGCCACTCTCAATAAGAGTTTCTCAAAGCATTCGTTGAAATTCGGAAGCGAGCTGAGAATCTATCGTGAGGACGACTTCTTCACGAGTAATGACCAAACAGGTCAGTTTATCTTCGACAACAGTTACACAAGACAGGCGAGCAACGGTTCAACTGGGGCCGACACGCTTGGTGTTCAGGCCTTTGCCTCATTCCTGTTGGGGTATCCGAGCACACTGAATTTTGTCCGGCGCGCAGATTACTCGGAGTATTCGAAGACCTGGGGCTTCTTCGTACAAGACGATTTCAGGGTCACCAGCAAGCTGACCTTGAATCTCGGACTGCGATACGAGGTTGAAACACCTTTGGTTGAGCGTCAAAACAAGAGTGTTTCCGGTTTCGATTTTGACTATGTCCAACCATTCCAAACGGCCGCTCAAACAGCGTATGCGGCGATCAATAATGCCGCGTTGAAAGCAGCCGTGCCGCAACTTAACGTTAAGGGTGGACTCTTATTCGCGGGCAAGGACACCGGAAGCGGCCTGTATGAAACGCCGAAAAATAGTTTTCTCCCGCGCGTCGGCGTTGCTTACCAGATGGGCCAGAAGACTGTGATCCGCGGCGGCTTCGGTATATTCGCCGGCTTCCTCGGTGAACGTCGCGGCGACGTTATCCAGCCCGGTTACACGCGAACAACAACCGGAGTCTTGAACCAGTTGGCAAGCGGTGCGCCGATCCCGTACTCGTTGTCCACTCCATTCACTAACACGACTGTGCTTGAACCCGTGGGCAACACACTAGGTAAACAAACAAACCTGGGCCAGGCAATTTCGTTCTTTAATCAGAATCCGAAAGTGTCGAAACAGGCACGCTTCCAAATCGGCTTCCAAAGAGAACTGCCGGGCGGCTGGGTTGCAGAAGCAGAATTCGTCGGTAACAGAGGCTACGACATTGAGATTGTTCGCAATATCAATGCGCTGCCGAGCAAGTACCTGAACGCCGACAATTCGCGCACCGCTGCGATGAACAGCAACAACACGTTCCTGACTACGAACGTTCCAAATCCATTCTTGGGTTTGTTCCCAAATACAAACGCGCAGGTACAAATTCAGCAATTGCTTCGACCCTTCCCGCAATTTGGTGATGTGTTGACTACCAATAACGACGGGAAATCATGGTATTACGCCGGCCAGTTCAGCCTCCAAAAGAGATTCTCCGAGGGCTATACAGTCCAGATGAGCTATACGAAGTCGAAATGGACGCAAGCGACTGAATACCTTAACCAGGCTGATCAGTTCCCAACCAAGATGATTTCTGATCAGGATTCCCCGCACCGTTTGGCTGCCAGTGCCATGTACTCGCTGCCCTTCGGAAAAGGAGAGAGGTTCGCATCATCAGCAAACTGGGTGACGAACGCGATCATTGGTGGCTGGCAACTCGGCGGCACCGTTACCCTGCAGAGCGGATTCCCTGTAGCCTTCGGTGCGTACAACGCAACGACTGCCGTTACTTCAGGAGACATCTTCTATAACGGTGGTGCCTTATCGATTCCTGCTGACCAACGAACGACAGCCCGTTGGTTTAATACCGGGGCCTTCACTACGGTCCTGAACAATAACTCGACAAACGCTACTCCGGTATTCCACCTGCGATCATTGCCCTACCGGTTTAAGGATGTTCGCAGAGACTACATCAAGAATGTCGATCTGACCCTCAAGAAGGACATTGCGATTCGGGAAAGCATGAAGATCCAGTTACGCGCGGAGTTTCTCAACGCGTTCAACGAGCCCTATTTCCTGGCGCCGGCTACTGGTCCAACCGCAACAAACTTTGGACAGATTCCCTCGCCGCAAGACAACTACGCGCGACGAGCACAGCTCGGGTTGAAGTTTATCTTTTAGATAAAATCAATTCCGTCAACATGGAAGGGATTGGATCCAACGGTCCAGTCCCTTCTTTTATCATGGCTCAATTCTAATTTTCCGCGGACCTCTGCCCGGAGACAGTTCCCAACTCAAAAATGGTTTCAAGGCGTAAATTCATTCAAGAACTTGGCGGTACGGTGGGAGTCTTTGCAGTTGGTCCTCAACTGTTTCGGCACATTGCCGCTTCTGAATCGACCCAGTCTCATCCAGGTTCTACTGCGCAAAAATCAGGATCTATAGACCGGCTCTCGTTGGTTCGACGGCATAATCCGCGACTGAAACAGGTCGAACCCCTCGCACCACTGTCAGTGGGTAACGGCGAGTTTGCGTTTACTGTTGATGTGACTGGTCTGCAGACTATTGCTGCTGAGTACGAAGCCTCGGTCCCGCTTTGCACGATGTCTCAGTGGGGATGGCATAGCACTCCGGCGACGTTTACTACCAAAGAGCTTCGGTTGGTAAAATACAACTCTCACGGCAGAGACGTCGGCTACCAAACAAGTTCTGACGGGCAATCAGACCTATACAATTGGTTGCGCGAGAATCCTCACCGACTTCACCTGGGCCGCGTCAGTTTGTGTCGAGCTGCAGATTCAGAGAAAGAGATAACTGCCGGCGAATTGACGAATATAGACCAGGAGCTCGACCTGGTCCGTGGTCTTATAAATAGTCGCTTCTACCTCGATGATGTTCCGGTAGCAGTCAAAACCACCGTCCATCCGACCTCCGATTTGATCGCAGTGCAAATCGATTCGGAGTTAATAAGACGAAAACAACTGGGAATCCGCGTAACCTTTCCTTACGGCTCTCCTTCCATGGCTGCCGCGATTTGGAATGAGCCGAACCGTCATCGAACCGAGATCCTGACAAGGTCGGACCGAGTTACGCATCTCGTGAGAACGCTTGAAGCGGAGAAATACTTTGTTTCGTTAATGAGCCCTGAGGCTCGATGCGAGAGAACCACAGCACACACATTTGTGTTGTTCCCTCGTGATGAGAGTGGGAGATTACAGCTTGTGTTGGGCTTCAACTCACAATCGCTGGTCCATGATCCACCTGGCGCTGACGAGACGTTCAAGTCGAGTGCCCGGCATTGGAAGCGCTTTTGGTCCACTGGTGGTGCGCTGGAACTTGCCGATAGCAAGGATAGTCGCGCGCACGAACTGGAACGACGGATCGTGCTATCGCAGTATTTGACTGCAATCCAGTGTGCCGGCTCCTTGCCGCCTCAGGAAACAGGTTTGACCATCAACAGTTGGTACGGCAAGTTTCACCTCGAGATGCATTGGTGGCATGCGACACACTTCGCTCTCTGGAACCGACTCCCGATGTTTGAAAGGAGTCTTGACTGGTATCAGAAGATACTGCCTGTAGCCCGCGAGCTCGCCCGATCCCAGGGTTATGCTGGAGCTCGTTGGCCCAAGATGGTTGGACCAGAGGGGCGTGATAGTCCTTCTCCCATAGGACCTCTGCTCATCTGGCAGCAACCACATCCGATCTTCTATTCCGAGCTTTGTTATCAAAGTCATCCCGATGCGACGACCCTGCAGCGTTTCAAAGACATGGTCTTCGAGTCGGCGTCGTTCATGGCCTCTTATGCCTTTTACGAGGAGAAGAGAGATCGGTATGTGCTCGGTCCGCCTGTGATTCCCGCCCAGGAAAATCACCCGCCGAGAGAGACATGGAACCCAACCTTCGAACTTGCATACTGGCGATTTGGGCTTGAAGTGGCGTTGAAATGGCGTCAGCGACTCGGCAAACCGCCAGTTAAAGAATGGGTAGAAGTTGCTCGTAAGCTGGCGCCGCTGCCGGTCAAAGATGGTGTCTACCTTGCTCACGAGAACTGTCCGGAAACATATACCGAGCGGAATCGCGATCACCCTTCAATGTTGGCAGCCCTGGGTTTTCTTCCTGGCGACGCGGCAGACTCCGACACAATGCGACAAACGCTTCACAAGACGTTGAAAGAATGGCAGTGGGCTGATACGTGGGGTTGGGATTACCCCTTAACCGCGTTAACAGCAGCACGTCTGGAGCAGGGAAAAGCCGCAGTTGATGCTCTGCTGATGGATACGGCCAAGAATCGTTACCTGCCGAACGGGCATAACTGGCAACGACAGAATCTGCCGTGTTACTTACCCGGTAATGGTGGTCTGCTTTACGCGGTCGCGATGATGGCGGCTGGTTGGAAAGGTGGAGCAAACCGCCACGCGCCGGGATTTCCGGCAGACGGTTCGTGGACAGTTAGATGGGAAGGGTTGAATGCTTCGTTAGCTCGAAAATTTTGAGGCTCTATTGCCAGCCACACAATTTTCGATTCGGCGTGGCCCGTATCACCTCGAGAAAGCGAGGTTCGTAACTCTTCGCGTAAAGGTCGACGCTATGACGAATCCGGTTGAAGAGCGAGCAACGAAGACTGTCTTCGCTAAAGCGGTCCTGGAGATAGACCATTGCATTGGCTTCACCCCAGTACTCGCGGTCTTCCCAAATCTCAACTGGTGTACCACCGAGTTTTTGAACAAGCTCAATGAGCTTTGGGTCGTCAGCTTTGCGACCGTTAGTCAGAAAGATTTTGTTGTATTGCGGAATAAGTTGAGCTTGAAGTTGATAGATGTTGCCGTCGACTTTTGCCGTTCGATTGACATGACCGAACTCATGGGCCAGTTTTGTCGCCGCGAGAGTGCTGCCACTAATGCGGTTAGACGTCTCTGTCGGCACTAACGAATTCATCACCGGGAAGTAGATTGGATTCGGATAGCCCTCGTCCAGGCGTGACCCTAAGGTGATGGTGGCGGCGACGAGTTGCCCGGCATCGTTCCATCGGTATTTACCCGTGGTCGCGCCCTCGGCGTTGTCGCGCGTCATCGTGATCGTCAATTGGAAACTCGGATTATTTTTGTAGAAATTCCATTGATTGCGACCGGCTTCAGTCGAAAGGAACTCGGACTTCCATTCCTCGTAGCGGGCCGCAAACTTAGTGGGAATGTCTTCTTTGAGACCGGGTGCGTGGTCGTCCACCTTGGACCGATCTATTTCCTCGATGGTCCCGTGATAACTGATAAAAGGTGAATCAACGGACGGTGCTAAACCAGGTAAAAGTGCTGATGATGCTCTGCTCGTAAACAACACGACAGACGCGACGAAAAGAAGAAGGGAAACCGCAATACGCGACGAGCTCATTGTCAAAGTTCCTCGGAAGCAAAGGACGCAGTCGTCGTTAAAGAGATGAGGGGCCCTAAAAAACCAGTGCGAGTGATGAATTTTCTAAACTATCTGGCGGGATAAGTCAATGATTTTAGGCTGGGAATGACGTTTAGATTGCGGTAAGTTGTTACCGCTTTGTTACAAGCAATCTGACTTACTCGAAACTTGTCTTTATGCACCAAAAAGGAGGCTTTTGATTTGATACTACGTGAACTGGGAAGAACCGGCTGGCGCGTTTCCGGGGTTAGCTTTGGCAGTTGGGCAATCGGCGGATCATGGGGCGACGTAGCTGATTCGGAATCCCTGAAAGCTCTGCACCGTGCAGTGGACCTGGGAGTAAACTTTTTCGATACCGCAGATGTTTACGGAGACGGTCGAAGCGAACGATTACTCGCTCAATTAAGAGAGGAGAGAAGCGAGGAAATAATTATTGCAACCAAAGCTGGTCGGCGATTGGATCCGCATCTTGCTTCGGGGTACACAGTTCAGAATATCCGACGATTTGTCGAGCGAAGCTTGCAAAACCTTAGAACGAGTTCGATCGATCTCTTGCAGCTCCATTGTCCGCCCACCGATGTCTATTACCAGCCCGAACTTTTTGAAGGACTTGATACGTTGGTCCAAGAGGGCAAAATACGGTACTACGGAGTCAGCGTTGAGCGTGTTGAGGAAGCATTGAAAGCCATCGAGTATCCGAACGTACAATCGGTGCAAATTATCTTCAATATTTTTCGGCAGCGTCCTCGAGATCACTTCTTCAAGGAGGCCGGCAGACGGAAAGTGGCAATTCTTGCCCGAGTACCACTTTCCTCGGGGATGCTCTCAGGTAAGTTGACCATGCAGAGCAAATTCGGAGCGGATGATCACCGGCAATTCAATCGTCATGGCGAAGCCTTTGATCGCGGTGAGACTTTTTCAGGCGTTGATTACGCAACCGGACTACGAGTGGTTGAAGAGCTACGAGCCTTGATTCCAGCCGGCATTACAATGGCCCAGTTTGCGTTGCGTTGGATATTGATGTTTGAGGAAGTGACGTGCGCAATACCCGGAGCCAAGAGTCCAGCTCAAGTTGAAGAGAATGTCGCCGCGGCAAGTCTGCCTGCTTTATCGAGCGAAACAATGGCCGCGGTTCAGACTCTTTACGACAAAGAGATCCGCCGCTTGGTTCATCAATATTGGTAGGAAGGTTGGGGAGATATATCGGTTGTTGGCCGGCCTTTGGCCTTTGTCCTTTCGTGTGCCGGGAACTACTAAGCATGCGAGTTCAGAATTGGGCAAGCAAAGTACAAACTACAAAGACCAAAGACCAAAGCCACACTAAACCTCTCAGCTAACAAATAAATGAAAAAACTACTCTCAATCGCGCTCATGCTGTTGTGCATGAGTGTCAGTGCTTATTCTCAACGAGTTCCCAGTTCCGCTATTACACTACAGTCCATACAGTTGAAACCAACCCTTGGACGCCGGTCGCTTAAAGTGGATCAGCTCTTCTTCGAGACTGCCAATGGACGCGTTACATTATCCGGAATTAACGCGCTCGTTGGACCAAAAGCCTGGACGAAACAGGTCGAGCTCGATGACGGCAGACTGGTAACTGTTACCGTTACCCCCCAAGGAAAAAACTTCGGTCTCACCTTCAAAGCCGCTCCTGACGCTGACATTCTAAAATGGGGCTTATCGATAGACGCCGTTCAAAAAGAGTATTTCACCGGCTTGATGGAACGTGTTGTTGATGGACCACAAGCCAACTCCTGGGCCACAGGCATTCAAGAGGCGATGAACCTTCGCGGGCAGAAGGTTGAGATGATTGTTAAGCCTACAACTTCAATTTACGCTCCTTACTATTTGTCATCTCGTGGTTATGCAGCCTTCGTGCATGGCAACTGGCCCGGCGTCTTTGATTTCGCAAGCGCCGATCCTAAAAGAGTAGCTATCGAATTTGAAGGCCCTTCATTCTCGCTCACTATCTACACCGCAAAAGATCCCGCCACGCTGGTGCGCGCCCACGCCCTTGATGCTGGTCCACCTTTTCTTCCGCCAAAATGGCTGTACCTGCCGTGGCGTTGGCGAGACGAACACACACAGCGAGCTACCTACTACGACGGCAGTCCGGTCACTGGTCCATTTAACTCCGAGATTATGGAAGACGTGCTGATGATGAAGGCCTTTGGCATTCCGAACGGTGTCTACTGGATAGACAGACCATGGGGACCAGGAAAGCCATGGGGCTATGATGATTTTGAGATAGACGAGCAGCGCCTGCCAAACTTTGCAGAGATGGTTAAGTGGTTCGACGGCCGTCAAACAAAGACTGTCTTGTGGATCGCTCCGTTCTTTCAGGGAAAGATGATGCGCGAAGCTCTCGCCAAAGCGTATGTGCTCGCGGGTCAGGTTCGACCGATGACTGGAAACAACTACCCGATGGTCGATCTCACTAATCCCGCTGCAAAAGCTTACTGGCAAAATGGCATCGCGAAATTACTGAAACTGGGAGTCGCCGGATTCAAATTGGACCGCGGCGAGGAAGACATCCCGGAAACGGGCCCTTACAAAGTGTTTGACGGTCGTTCGATCCGTGAAAATCGAAATGCCTATCCGGCGATGTACGTGAAAGCTGTTTACGAAGTAGCTGAAAAACACCGTGGGAACGACTTCTTTCTGATGCCACGCGCTGCATATACCGGTAGCTCGCCGTATTCAGTGTTCTGGGGCGGCGACATTGGGGGAACGCAGGAAGGACTACGCGCTTCGATCATCGCTATTCAGCGGTCTGCGGTGATGGGTTATCCAAACTGGGGCTCAGACATTTGCGGCTACAACCAGCAGCTACTCGAACAGGAAGTCTGCGGTCGCTGGCTGGCATTTGGCGCCTTGAACCCGATTATGGAAGTTGGCCCAACTCGCAATGTCGCCTTTTGGAACCTACCGCGCGAGCCTAAGTATGACATCCAACTCATTGCCATCTGGCGGCTCTATGCACGGCTACATGAACGACTCGTCGACTATAGTTACAAGCACGCGCAGGAGGCGGCAAAAACAGGTATGCCGATTGTCCGACCGCTGTTCCTCGTCGATCCTGTCGCGCCGGCAGCATGGTCCAACTGGTGGACCTACATGTATGGAAACGACCTGGTAGTTTCGCCAATCTGGGAAAAAGGCAAGCGTACCCAAGAGGTTTATCTCCCGGCGGGTGCATCCTGGCGAGATGCATGGAATCCAACAAAGACCTTTCCGGGAGGTCAGACGGTCACGGTCAACGCCGAACCACACCAACTCCCACTCTTCATCAAAGTTGGTTCAGACGTGAACGTCGGCAATCTGAATTCGGAGTGGCAGGAGGCGCAGCGCATCGCAGAGAAGCGACCAGACCTTGGGAGTCTCGACCGAGACTTGAAGGCGTGGTGGGACAGTCGTCCCGGCGGAGCCCGGGAATGAGATTCACGTTACGGTTACTAGTGCTGGGGCTATTCGCTTTGAGTTTGCCGGTTGAAACGAAAGCCGCCAGCGACCGGCGCGTCAGCAAGCCGATTGAGATTACAGTCGCACTTGATGGTAGCGCTCAGTTCAAGAGTGTTCAGGATGCAATCATGTCTGTCCCCGCGGGCACCAGGTCCTCTCCTGTTGTTATTCGAATAAAGCCCGGTGTCTACAAGGAACTGATCTACATCCAGCACGAGAAGCGTTTCTTTCGGCTCGTCGGAGAGGATGCCGCTTCGACAATTTTAACGTTCGATCTTCATGCGAACATGATTGGTCTGAATGGAAAACCTATCGGAACGTTCAGGACCCCTTCGACGGTAATTGATGCAGATGACTTCGAGGCAGAGAATATAACTTTCGAAAACACCGCAGGACCGGTCGGCCAGGCTCTGGCGATTCGAGTCGATGGTGATCGAGCACTCTTTCGTCGTTGCCGCTTTCTGGGTTGGCAGGACACGATGTTTCTTAACCGGGGACGGCAGTACTTTGAAGACTGTTACATCAGTGGGCATGTGGATTTTATCTTCGGAGCGGCAACTGCATATTTCGAACGCTGCACAATTCACTGTCGTGATTCTGGCTACATCACGGCAGCTTCCACTTATGATGACGTTCCGTTCGGTTTTGTGTTTAACGGCTGTAGGATCACTGGAGAAAATGCAAGCGTAAAAACATACCTTGGCAGGCCCTGGCGCGACTTCTCGAGTGTAATGTTTCTCGATACCGAGATGTCGGCTGTGGTTCGGCCGGAGGGCTGGCAGAACTGGAATCTACCGGCACGAGAGAAGACGGCGCGCTATGCTGAGTTCAACAGCCATGGTCCAGGTGCCTCGAGTAATGAGCGGGTTCAGTGGTCCAGGCAGTTGGGCCATAACGAAGCAAGGAAGATCACCGTCGCTAAAGTCTTACGCGGCGCAGACGGATGGAATCCGCTGAAGACCCATTAACGTTTCTAAACCCGGCATCTCTGCGTTAGTGGGATTAGGTTTAACCGCAGAGTCGATGAGGGCGCTGAGTTAAGTCAGCATCTGATCGATTAACTCAGCGACGTGGATTCGAGTAGTGTCGAGCATGCGCAAGCCATCATATTCCTCATCCCGCAATAGCAAAGGAAGCTCTGTGCCTCCGAGTATCAATCCTTCAATACCGTGTTCAGCTTGCAGTCTGGCGGCGATCCCGAGCATTTCTTTGCGTGTATCGGGCAGAAACTGATCATTTAAAAGTTCGCCCAGATATTTCTCATGAATATAAGCTTGCTCATTCGCGTTTGGGAGTACGAGTGTCAGCCCTAACCGCGCAAAAGTATTTGGATAGAACGTCGCTTGCATTGTGTAGCGCGTCCCAAATAGACCAACGGTCTTCATTCCCTGGCGCCGAACCCTTCTGCAAGCCGCATCAACGATACTGATTAAAGGAAGGTTGGACCGTCGCTGGAGCTCATCGAACACAATATGCGGAGTATTCGATGCGAGAGCTGCGAAATCGGCGCCTGCAAGTTCAAGTTTTCGAAGCTCCGCAGCAAGGTAATCTGCCACCAGGTCGAGCCGGTTTTGCGCCATCCAATCGAGTAGTAGTTTGAGATCGACGCTATTGATGATTACGGGCGGATAACTACCGCCAGCTTTATCCCGAAATCCAGAGACAAGCTGACGGTAATAATCAACGGTTGATTCAGGACCAACGCCTCCGATTAATCCAAGGGTTTTCATCTTAAGCTCACTGATTGCTGGCGGTGCTGGTGACCTCTCCAACTTCGTATTCAGGTTTCGGTACCCCCAGTAGCCATTTATCGAACCAGCCCACGATGTGCTGCAAACGCTCGATCCGGTGCCAAGGTTGACCGGACCGCGACAACTCGTGAGTCTCATTAGGAAATCGAACCATCACAGTTGGTATCTTTCGATATTTGAGTGCGCGAAACATCTGCTCTCCACCCGAGCCTGTGGGAGTACGATAGTCAGTTTCTCCGAGTATTAGCATCAACGGAGTCTGTACCTTGTTGATGTAAGTGATCGGAGACCGGACTCGGTAGTCTTCCGGATCTTCAAAGGGCGGGCCTTTAAACCAGTTGGGTTGGAAGAGAGTAAAGTCGGCCGTGTACCACCAGTCAGCCCAGTCAGCGATATCTCGTTGTGAGACGGCTGCGGCGAATCGAGTGGTTTGCCCGATGGTCCAATTCGTAAGGAGGCCACCACCGCTTCCACCAGTAACTCCTAATCGCTTCTCATCTACGTAGCCACGCTTGAGCAGTTCATCCACTCCAGCCATCAGATCTTTGTAGTCATCACCCGGATATCGATACTGGATGATATTGCCAAACTCCTGCCCGTAGCTGGTACTGCCTCGTGGATTTGGATAGAGAACAATGTAGCCCTTGGCTGCCATCCATTGAAATTCGTGGTCGAAAATAAACCCGTAGGCACTGTGTGGTCCGCCATGGATATTGAGTATCAGAGGGTACTTTTTATTCGGATCAAAGTCGGGTGGCTTTTGTACCCATGTTTGTACTTTCTTTCCATCGAAGCTGGTGTACCAAACTTCTTCCGGTTCCGTTAGATTCAGTTTTGAAAACAGCTCATCGTTGATATTCGTGAGCTGCTTTGGAGTACCTGAAGTCTCATCGAGCCAGTAGAGATCGCCGATACGTGTCGGTGTAGAAATCAGGAGGGCAAACTTTGTAGCTCCAGGAACTGAACGAACAGTCACGACTGCTTGATTGCCGCTGGTAATATCAGTTTCACGGCCGGTTGTGGAATCGAATGATCCGAGATTGGCTTTTCCTTCTTTGGCAAAGACAGCGAAAATCCTACTCCCGTCAGCGGACCAGATTGGCGGATTTCCACCACCACTGCGCGGCGCCGTATTGTCGCCGCCGACACCGGATCCCACATCAAAATTAAAATCACGAGTCAGGTTTTTTGGCTGGGAGTTTGGGGCAATATCCAATACCCACAGATCAGGCTCCGTGTATGACTGAACAGGCTTGGAGGCTGAAGCGTAAAAAGCAAGTTTCTTACCGTTTGGACTGACCGATAAAGCACCAGCGCCCATGTCAAAGGAGGTTAGTTTTGTGACCGGACCGCCGTTTGTGGGGACCGAATAGATGTCGGTATTGGGCAGCTCGTAATAAGGTTCTTCAGTCTGATCAGAAACGAAATAGATTTGCGCACCGTCCTTGGACCAGGTGGCGTTACCGTCATCGAAGCGGCCCTGCGTGAGTTGTTTTGGAGTAACTTTCTCGTCTCCGGTACGTGGCGCCGCGACAACCCATAGGTGCGTCGGGTGTTTGTTGTCGACGTATCCGGCGCCGTTCGATCTATAGATTGCCCGTGTAATCACCCTTACATCAGATTCGCGATCTTCAGGTTTCGGGCTCGCGCCTGGTGAGGGCGAAGGTGAGGCAGCCGCGCGTTGTGCTTTCGCGATCTCTTCCTGGGTTGCGCCGTTATAGAACAAAATGGACTTACCATCCGGAGACCATTGTGGATTACCAACGCCGCGCGGGAGTGTGGTGAACTGAAAAGGTTCCCCGCCTGCCATCCCCATCATAAAGAGTTGTGGTGGATCGGTGCGTCCCTCACGTTCAGCCGAACGCACGAACATCAGGTACTGGCCATCAGGAGACCAGCGCGGATTTGCATCACGCGTTCCGCGAGTCAATTGCCGACTTATCCCAGACGCAGTTTCGACCATCCAAATTGCTGTGTTGTAACCATCTTTTCGGTCGTTAACGGTGACGCGGATAAATGCGATGCGTGTACCGTCAGGAGAAACTTGCGGGTCACCAATCCAGACAAAGTTGAAGAGATCTTTTTCGGTGATATTTCGTTTCTGACCCAACGTTGGTGACTGCAGCGAGACTACGACCGCGAGGAGTAGCAGGATTCGGAACCTCATTAAGTTTTCCTTTCAGTGCTGGATGGAGATTAGGTCGGGGTATTTTACTCGATCTGGGTGAGAATTATCATTGGATATTTGGTCTTAGGTCTTAGGTCTTAGGTCTTAGGTCTTAGGTCTTGGATCTTAGATCTTCTACTTTGTATTTTGAACTTTTGGTCTTTGATTTTGTGCGCGTATGCTTAGAAACATACAAGGCCAAAGATCAAAAACCAAAAACCAAAAACCAAAGTCCAAATTATCAAGGACAATTCTGAATTCATAATTATGACTTGGCTGGTTTCTGTTCCACGTAATAGATCACTCCTGCTTTGTCGTCTGTCAGGAGAAAACTGTTTGGGCCAAGTTTGAAAATGTCGCACGGCCGTCCGTTAACTACTCCATCTTGTAGAAAGCCGGTAATAAAGTCCCGAGTTGAGCGACCCACTACCTGGACCACCCGATAACCTCGAGCAATCCGCTTATTGGTGGAGCCGTGCAATGCGACGAGGAACGAGCTCCGAAGCCCATCAGGGCTTTCGGTATCAAAATACTCAAGACCGAGTGGAGCTACATGGGCCGCGAAAGAAATATCCAGTGGCCGTGACTTCTTACAGTCGTGCCTGTTCCCGCCAGGATTTAGCTTCGAATCAATAAAAACTTTACCGGAAACTTGAAAGCAAAAAGGCCAGCCGTAGTTTGCACCGTCGGTGATTTCACCCATCGTATCTGCTGGCCGGTCCAGTCCAAGATGATCCGCGCCCATGTTCGTTGCATAAAGCCGTCCGTCCACAAATCTTAGACCAACGGCGTTGCGCAATCCTCGCGCGAAATAACGCTGGTTCTTGCCGTCAGGATCCATCTCGATAATGGTGGCCCGAACCTCTTCCTTCTCTTCACAGGCGTTACAACTGCTGCCGACTGAAACGTAAAGTTTGTTGTTTGGTCCAAACGCAATTGTACGTGTCAGATGCCAGCCACCATACTTATAGCCCAACCCGTAATCTGGAAATGTCGCGAGCGTTTCTGGAGTTCCTGCAGGTTTAATTGAACCAGCCTCGTAACGATAGCGAAGCAAACGATCAGTTAATGCAAGGTAAAACCAGTCGATGCCCGCGCTATCCTGGTAGAAACCGACGCTGTTGGGATTTCTCAGTCCCGTCATAAATGGAATGACCCTTTTGAATCGCTTAGTCGTCTGATCAAACTCATCGAGAATATAAACTGCGCCTCGCTTGTTATCAGCCAGACTGTACATGTCGGTAACGAAGATTCTTCCGTCGGGGGCTTTGGCCATGAAACGCACGCGTTTCAATCCCTCGGCGGCTATCTTTATTTCGAAGTCTGCCGGCAGGTTAAGCGCGAACGTTTTGCCGTTGGCGAGTGAGATCCGGTGAGGCGTCAGCTGGAGGGGCTTGCCTGGCGAATGCTGATAAGAGACGAAAAGAAGGGCAATGGTCCAGCCTAAAAGTTTGACGGTTCTCATGGACTCGAGAACATAGCATAAGGTCCAGCCTTACATCCTTAGAATTCTCAACATCTCTGTGCGACCTTTGTGCTCTTTGTGCCTCGGTGGTTAGAAATGTGGCCCAGGATTCCACCACGAGGCACCGAGAACACCGAGGTTGCACAGAGTATTGAGTGGTTAGTTTTCACTCGTTCGAAGCAGCTCTCGAGGTTTTCTTCTCCTTGAGGCTTCGTCCAGCCAATATGAAATACGTTGAACCCTTGATGGTGGGACAGCAGGATGGATCCTTTTCGGCATAGTCGGTAGTGTCGAAATGAATCAGTCCGTCGCTTATCGAATTGATTTCTACGGCGCGCCAGTTCTTACCTCCAACCGAGCGATGGGAGGCATAGACCAGACGATCTTTTCTCTGCACAAAGACTGCAAGGTATTGGATGTAGTTGTTGGAACCGTTCTGCCCTTCAATCGTGTACAGGACCGCTACATCCGGCAGACCGTCATGATCCAGATCACCCTTCACAGTCTTTCTGATGCCCTCGGGTTCCTCGCCGTGTTCACGCTTCGCCTCGGCGGCGATGAATCTATCCACGACGCGCTCGTCTTGAACTACTGAGGGAACAAACGCCGCAACAACGATAAGAATCAGGTGTGCCAGGGGAAACGTCACATTCAACTCCTCGAATACATTTTGATTACTCGCTCGATAGCTTGCCGGCAAACCCGGCAAAAGTGGTTAGTTCTCGAAAACATGATGCAATCAATTTCCGGTCTGTAGTAACCACGAGCTTCGTACATGGCTCCTTCAAATGCACCGACTTTACCCGCATACTTCTCTTTGGCGAACATTGCCTTTTCGTGGTCCAGTTCTTCATGGAAAAGCGCTTCCATCTCTTCTTCAGGTCGCTTTTCTTTTCTGAGTTGTCCCCTCCGGGCCTGGATCTCACGAGAATAAGTCTCGAACTCTACCTTGTTCCACGGTGTGGGAATGGGAGTATCGCTGGCAATTGGAGACACTAGCGACCGCCACTTTAACGTGGGAATATCCAGCAGTGCCGTAACGTTTGGTTCCCATGGTTCAACCCGGGTGGTTGCTGGCCCATAAGATACGTCCGAGGTGTAATACTCGTCTGCCAGGCCGGCGAAGTGATGTCCAAACTCATGGACAAAAACGTAGTTGGCGAAAGCATTGTCAGCTGCAACGGTACTGTAGAGATTGAAAATCCCACCACCACCATAGGTACGATTATTCGCAATGACCTCTATAAACTCATAAGGAGCGAAGGCGGCGGTTTTGCGTAACGCCTGGTTGTCGAATGTCAGTACGTACCGCTCGGAACCAAATGCATCGTAAGTGGCTCCCAAAGGTGAATCATGGTAGACGCCAGTGGAAGGTCTTGAGATTCCAGATTCTGCGGCGGGTGGACATATGGCCCAGACGTTGAAATGTCTGCGGTTCTCTTTAAAAGGCGAAGTTGAGAATAGAACTTCTGTCAATCGTCGCGCGTCAGCCTCAAACTTTTTTGACTCTGCGGCGGTGTATCCATCTCCAAGAATAAGGAAGTCTACTTTCGTCTCTGGTTCACCCATTTTCTGGATCGTAAGGACCGGAGCCGGCGGAGCAGTTTTAGAGCGATCGATAAATTGGTCTGTCGGATCAACAGAGATGTTCCAAATATCCTTGAATTGATTCTTATCGTCGCGTTTTTTCAACACCACGTCGATGGTGGAAGTTGGTGCGGGAAACCGCAGCGATTCCTGATAAGTTCTATTCAAAGACTTAGCTTCGTCTGTTGTTTCCCACTCGCCGAAAATTGAAGCAAAGCCCCGTGAGTACAAGGCCTGTTTCGATTTCTGGTCTCGAATCTCGAAGAAATACTTTCCTAAATTTGATGAGTCGATGTTTTGCAAAGTGTCGCCTGGCCAGGGCAACGGCTCGATTACAACTCTATCGAGACTAAAGATTTCACGAGACGCATCACCACTGTGATAGAAGTCAATCCGCATCGTTCCCGGCGCGGCCGACATATTGGTCGACAGCAGTACAAGTGTGATTATTGCCAGTAAGAAGTGTAGTTTAGACATGGACCGGATTGTAGCATTTTGCAGTTCGCCGGCCTGGCGTAGCGTTTCAAATTCTGTGACTGACTGGGCCTTAATTATATAACAAAGCGTCTCCGGGCCGACGCACTCCAAAGAGCCACGTGCTATACTTTGCGACCACTAACCTCAAGATCTTAGCGTCATTGGTCAAGAGGCCTTCTCTGGAGAGTAGAGTAAGAACAAAAAGTGAGTAGTGTCCTTGAGATCATCCCGCTCGGCGGCATTGGTGAGTTTGGGATGAATTGTATGGCCGTGCGCTATGCCGACGAGATGCTCATCCTGGATGCCGGCATGGGTTTCCCAGAGGAGAGTGCCTACGGTGTCGACGTGTCCATACCCAACTTCAATTTTCTTGAAGAATATCGCGACCACATTACCGCGATTGTTCTGACCCATGGCCACGAGGATCACCTTGGGGCGCTGCCTTATATCCTGAAGAGATTTAACGTTCCGGTTTATTGTTCACACTTCACCGCAGGGTTGGCCGAAAGCAAACTCGAAGAACACGAGTTGTTGGGTGATGTGCTACTGCATCGAGTTGAGCCTCGGGACGTTGTCGAAATTGGCTCGTTTTCAGTCGAGTTCATACGAGTGTCGCACTCGCTCGTTGACTGCTTCTCGTTGGCTATCAAGACGCCGGTCGGCACCATTATTCATACCGGTGACTATAAAGTTGACGAGACGCCGGTGATCGGCGAGCCCATCGATCTTCGATCGTTCAGAAGATATGGACAGGACGGCGTTCTCGCTCTTCTTTCCGACTCAACGAATGCTACTGTACCAGGTCGCACTCCTTCTGAGCGCGCCGTCATACCTGCGTTCGAAGAGATCTTTAATGAGGCTCCAGGCAGAATCGTCGTGGCCGCTTTCGCTTCTTCGATTCACCGCCTTCAAATTGTCCTGGACGTCGCCCAACAGTTCAACCGTCGAGTTTGCGTACTGGGCCGTTCGATGCAGAAGAAT
Organism: Pyrinomonadaceae bacterium; assembly: GCA_035646955.1. Taxonomy (GTDB): domain Bacteria; phylum Acidobacteriota; class Blastocatellia; order Pyrinomonadales; family Pyrinomonadaceae; genus PSRF01. Next base: position 3,603 of record DASROI010000134.1, on the reverse strand, counting down.
GTCGAAGTCGCCGATCGCTTAGGCTACCTGGACATTCCGGATGGTCTCCTCGTATCGCTAAATGACGCTAAGAATATGAGCGATGATGCCATCGTATTTCTCGTGACTGGCTCTCAAGGTGAGGCTCGCGCAGCGCTGTCGCAAATGGCCACACAGAGTTACAAGGGACTCATGATCGAGGAAGGCGATACGGTCGTCTTATCGGCGAGGATAATACCCGGCAACGAGCGCCTCATTTCCCGCATGATCGGATTCATCTATAAGCGAGGCGCAAATATCATCGAGGAGAAGCGCCGCCTGGTCCACGTGAGTGGACATGCCTCGCAGGAGGACATCCGCATCATGACTGAAGCCGTGCGACCAAAATTTGTGGTTCCCATCCACGGCGAGTACAGAATGCTTTTCAGGCATAAGGAATTCGTCAAGAATCATCTTGGTTACGCCGAAGAAAATATTATTCTGATTGAAAATGGCGACGTCCTGGAATTGGACGGCGAAAGAGCTGTCGTCATCGACAAACGTGAAATTGGCAGAACCTTTATCGATGAAACCGGTTTTGAAGAGATCGAAAGCGACACCGTTCGAGAGCGTAAGCAATTGGCCTACGAAGGTACTGTCACTGCTGTTATTACGCTCGACGCAGAAACTGGCGAGCTGTTGGAAGATCCGCGAATCGTAGCAAAGGGTGTCAGAGGATTGAGCACCAACGGTTCGGCTAAAGCTCCAGAACTGTCCAGTCCAAGCCTGGTCGATGATGCTAAACGTGTTCTCACCTCGGCAACCGTTGGTGCTTCCCGTCAAACACTCGACGACGACTCGCTTCTAAAAGAACATCTGAGGGTCGAGTTGAAACGTTTCATACAGAAACAAACTGGTTCCCGCCCTGTGATCACACCTGTAGTTGTAAGAGTCTGAGAGAGCGACACCGAACTTTGACCTATTGGACAAACAAAGTGGTGCTCTTAACCGGCGCTTCGTCAGGCATCGGTAAAGAACTCAGTCTGCAGTTGGGCCAAAAGGGCGCTAAGTTAGGCCTGCTGGCACGTCGTCAAGATGTCCTGGACACGCTCGTTGATCAGGTCCGGAAGCAGCAGGGAATTGCGCTTGCCCTTCCGGCGGACGTGCGCGATGCGGAATCGCTGCGAGCTGCTGCAGATCGCCTGCGCCTTGAGTTTGGACCAATCGACGTAATGATCGCGAATGCAGGAATTGGGACGTCGAGTCACGCAACAAAGCTCAAACCCGAACAAGTTGCCGAGGTGATCAATATAAATCTGATAGGAGCCGCTAACGGCGTCGCGGCTGTGCTTCCGGAAATGCAAACGAGAGACGCTGGACACCTGGTGGCGATCTCAAGTTTGTCTGCGTATAGAGGACTCCCTAAGTCGGCGGCTTATTGCGCCAGCAAAGCGGGTCTTTCATCTTTTTTCGAAAGCGTCAGAGTCGACGTCCGCAACACGAAAATCAAAGTAACGATTATCCACCCTGGCTTTATCCGCACACCGTTAACCGCTGGTCGTGAAGCAAAGATGCCATTTCTCATGGAGGTTGACGAGGCCGGTAGAAAAATTATCTCAGCAATCGAACTGGGAAAGAAAAGTTATGCATTTCCGTGGCAGCTCGCTTCAGTTGTCAGGGCCGGAATGATCATGCCGAATTTCATGTACGACTGGATAGCAGCCCGCAGTTCATTTCGTGAATAGTTTCAATAAGAGTTCGTTCATCTTGTAATTAATCAGACGAAGCTGGGAAGCGTCGCAAAATAATAATGACCATCTTACAAGCCGTACTACTTGGGCTCGTGCAAGGCTTGACTGAATTCATTCCCGTCAGCTCCACAGCCCATCTTGTGTTTGCTGCTCGTCTTCTGAACCTTTATTCGGGAGTTGATAGAACTCTCCAGGCCGAGCAAACTACTGCAACGATTGCGGTGGTGCAGCTTGGTACCTTGCTGGCTGTCCTTGTGTATTTCGCCGGCGATATTTTAAAGATCTTGCGGGCTTTTATCTTTGATCACCTTGCCCTGTTTGGGGGTCAAACTCCGGCTGGTACTCCAAAGTTATCTCACGACGCGTGGTTGGGTTGGTTGGTGATTATTGGATCTTTGCCGGTAGCGACGGTAGGTCTTTTATTGAAAAAGCAGATTGAAGGTCCCTTTACCAAGAACCTGTGGGTGATCGCAACAATGATGATAGTTATAGCAATCCTCCTGGCGGTCGCTGAGGTTGTTGGAAAGAGGTTGAGAACTATGGACCAGTTGGGCATTGGCGATGCCCTGGCAGTAGGGTTTGCCCAGGTGTTAGCGCTGGTTCCGGGTTCGAGTCGTTCAGGTTCAACAATCATGGCGGGTCTGTTTGCAGGTGAGACTCGTGAGACAGCGGCTCGGTTCTCATTTCTCTTGTCGATTCCGGCCATCGCCGCCAGTGGCTTATTAGAATTGAAAGAGGCAGTCCATAAATTGCCTGCTGAGACCTATGGGCCACTCCTGGTAGGAACTTTTGTTTCTGGGGTTGTTGGTTATGCTTCGATCTGGTTTCTGTTGCGTTTCCTTCGCACCCATTCGACTGGAATCTTCATCGGTTATCGTCTGATTGTTGGCAGCTTAATCCTGGCCGGTCTTGCGTCTCATTACATCTCTGCCGCGATCTGAGTGGTCAGTATCGAAGCGTGGTAGCGTCGGGTGTGCCTTTAGTTAACGTGAAGCAGATACCTAACACGAGCCGCAAACTTAAGAAATTACTGAGGTTCGACAGGGAAGCTCTATCAATCTAAGGTCAGATTCGGTACACTAAGGATGCCCTTCCTCCTCTCCGGGCACAGACGTTTTCGCCCGACAATCATTGCAAATCAGAAGGTGGTGAGTTTTTGATGACTGAGAAATCTTCCCAAGGTGAAGTCGCCCCTTCACAGCGACCCCGCAGCCCGAGAGTCCCGGTGGAGTTTGAGCTCGAAGTGGAGGGTACAGACCTTTCAGGCAGCCGCTTCAATACAAAGGCAAAAGCAACAAAAATCAGTCGGGGCGGTGCAACCCTTATAATTGATGCAGAGGTTTCCGTTGGTTCCAAAGTCATTCTGGTGCCTACGTTTGGAGGGAAGCTGGAGGCGGAAGTAAATGGTTCATGGACCGATGAAATTGATGGCTCGAAGCGCATCGGGGTGAAATTGTTGGACCAGAATGGATGGTTTGCGGGTTAGGGAGCTTCAATGGGCAGTGATGCAATGAAAAATGACCAATAACCAATGATCAATGAGAAATAAAGACTGTCCTGTTGGCCGTGGGTTGAAGCTTTATTGGTCCTTGGTCATTTCTCATTTCTTTGCGGGTGTACCGGCACCGATGGCAAATGATCAATGATCAATCAGAAATAAAGGGGGTTGGACCTGCCGGCCGGTTTCAATCTCCATTCCGCTTTCCTACCTAACTCCCTTCGCCGATTAAAAATGATCAATGAGAAATGAAGGGCCGTCCTGGACCTTTGGCAACATTCCCCATTCAAAGCGAACGCCCATAACTAACGTCGCATCGAACTCGCCTGACGTACGTTTAATTAAACCTTGATGACAAAGGACCTTAAGGGTTTGTAGATTACTGGCAGTATACTG
>DASROI010000133.1:0-6967 GCA_035646955.1 Pyrinomonadaceae bacterium | reverse complement strand
CGATAATTTGGCGCTTCTTTGGTGATGATCACGTCGTGTACGTGCGATTCTTTTAACCCCGCAGAAGTGATTCTCAGGAACCGAGTCTTCTCTTGAAACTCACTGATGCTGCGACAACCCGTATAGCCCATCCCAGACCGTAAACCCCCAACGAGTTGTGTGACCATGTCAGCCAGCGTCCCTTTGTACGGCACTCTTCCTTCAATGCCTTCCGGGACAAGCTTCGATTCGACTTCAGTCAGATCTTGTGCATAGCGATCGCGCGAACCTTCTCGCATCGCGCCAATTGATCCCATTCCTCGATACGATTTGAAAGAACGGCCCTGGAACAGAATTACTTCACCAGGAGCTTCTTCGGTACCGGCGAATAGCGAACCAATCATTACAACGTCGGCACCCGCTGCGATCGCTTTGGCAACATCACCTGAAAACTTGACACCGCCATCAGAGATGACCGGCACACCACTGCCGCGCGCCGCTTTTACACAACCCGAAATCGCCGTGATCTGAGGAACACCAGCTCCTGTTACGACTCGAGTCGTACAGATCGATCCTGGTCCAATTCCCACCTTGATTGCATCGACACCAGCTTCGATTAATTCCTTTGCTCCGTCGCCCGTACCGACATTTCCTGCAATTAAATCGGTACCAGAATGACGTCGCTTGATTTCTTTCACCGCATCGATGACTCGCGACGAGTGGCCATGAGCCGTATCAATAACCAGGCAGTCAACCCGCGCTTTGACTAACTCATCGGCACGCTCGCGAAAGTCTCCGGTTGCGCCAATTGCTGCTGCGACGCGCAATCGCCCCAGATCGTCTTTGGCGGCCGTCGGATACTTGATCGCCTTCTGAATGTCCTTAACTGTAATTAGCCCCTTGATGTGTTTGTCCCCGTCGACAACCAGAAGTTTCTCGATCCTATGTTTTTGCAAGACAGCTTTCGCCTGCTCGAGCGTGGTCCCCACCGGAACAGTAACGAGAGGCTGCTTGGTCATTATTTCGGAAACCGGAATATCGAACCGCGTTTCGAACCGTAGATCACGATTTGTGATTATGCCTACCAGGTGACCGTCTTCATCAACTACCGGTACGCCGCTGATATGAAACCTCTCCATTACCTGGAGTGCTTCGTGAACGGGCCGGTCCGGTCTAATCGTTACGGGATCGACAATCATTCCGGATTCAGATCTTTTAACCTTGTCTACCTCTTCCGCTTGTCTCTCAACACTCATATTCTTGTGGATAACGCCAATTCCGCCTTGTTGGGCCAAGGCAATTGCCAGCGAAGCTTCCGTGACCGTGTCCATGGCGGCCGAACAGAGCGGGATCTGCAAACGAATATTGCGAGTGAATTGGGTCGAAGTATCAGTTTCGTAAGGCAAGACATCTGATCGTGCGGGGATTAATAAAACGTCATCAAAGGTTAAACCCTCTATTACATCGGTGGTAATCATGTCGGTAACAATAACTCCTTGCGGTAACTAAGTAGCGGTTCTGAATTCGAAAAAGGTTTGTAATGCAGCACTGCCCGCCTTTTGAGCGGGCAGTTTATGACTTGCATTTTCGTGGCGCACACACTTGAGAGGGTTGCACGTCGAAGACTGAGAGCAAACCGAGTAGTGATTCTTACTGTAAGGCTGTTCTATCAGTTTCTCGTAACCCTGCGCTCGAAGTTGTGTTGTTTTCACTATAAAGGACAGAAGCCTCTTTGCTAAACGCAACGGCGGATTGGTGTCCTCCGGAAGTGGCGCCGCCACGCTTTTGAAACCAGTGCAAAGCCGCTAGCGCCGCGGCGGTCAATAAAGCCAACATCAGCACTGCCAGAACAACGGTTAGTATCGGCGATCTGGTTGCTGGAGTCTCAGTATAAACCTTGGAGTGGATTGGTGTCGTGCTGACATCGTCGGTCGACTCTCCGTGTTCGCGAAGGTAACGCATGTAGCCTTCGATGGCTTCGCGCTCGTCATATCCAACATGTCGTGCGTAGGCCTTGATAAAGCTACGATTAAAGACTCCGCCGGGCAATCGTTTGTAGTCGTTTGCCTCGATGGCTTCCAGATAATGAACTGAGATGCGGGTTTGTTCGCAAATATCGCGAAGTTGTATACCTCGCCCTTCGCGGGCGAGCCGCAATTGTTCACCGATACTCGCTACCATGTTCCAATCGCTCGCTTCTCTCGCGTTGGGCTTGGTTCACTGAGTTGTGCGAGCTCCGTTGGGAGTAACTGCGAAGTGACTTTTACGGAACCGCCGTTAAATCTCTTGAGCCGCTGGTTGCAGAGCCTAAAAGTCTTGCGTTTGCCGGAATATAGCTTGCGTTGCTAAACGCTGTCAAACTTTATCACGTAAAGGGTTTCACAACGTCTGCGAAAACTCTGAGAGAGAAGATTCATCCCCAGATTACGTTCATTACAGAGATTTCTTCAGCAGCACTTCAAAAAGCATTCTAGGAGAGAATCTGTGTCATCGGCGGAATCTGTGGGTTATATTCTTTAGTTCTCACGTGTCCGTCGGCCGGTTTCAAAAGCGGCCGGCAGTGATTGAACTCGTTCAGGTCACGTCACTTGGCGCCAGTTCTCAAACCAAGGCAGGCTCTCTTGATTCTTGGTGCCTGCGGTGATACGGTGACCCCAACAGTGACCCGATTACAAGTCGCTTTTAATTTATACAATCTCCAAAAGTGAGGACTATTGAGATGCCCTTAGAAGCTCTCGGAATGGTTGAAACCAAAGGATTCGTGGGCGCAGTCGAAGCCGCCGATGCAATGGTAAAAGCAGCCAATGTGCAACTGCTCGGCAAAGAGTATATCGGCGCTGGCTACGTTACGATCTTTGTTCGCGGCGATGTAGGCGCAGTTAAGGCTGCCACTGATGCCGGTGCGGCGGCAGCCCGACGCGTGGGCGAACTTATCAGTGTTCACGTAATTCCACGACCACACGCTGAAGTTGAAAGAGTGCTACCAGTGAACGGACGCACAGGACTGAGTCCCGATGAACGTGCACTACAGGGTGGAGCACGAGGACAACTCGGTGAGGGCGAGGCAAATCGCTCACTGGGGAGTGGCGCTCGAGAAGGCAATAAGGAACGTTCCCGCTAAGGCTCAGCGCCGGTTTTTGGGGTAGATTTATTGAACCGGCCATGTCGGAGGCGTTATGTCGGTAGACAAAGATCTTGTTTCAGTCCAGCAAGCTCGCGATTTAGTCGAAGCCGCTCATCGAGCCCAGGGTGAATTGGCCCAGTTCGATCAGGCCAAGATAGATCGTATCTGCAACGCAATGGCCCAGGCGGCTCTGCGCGAGTCAGCCAGGCTTGGCGCGATGGCCGTCGAAGAAACCGGATACGGGATTCCCGATGACAAACGGGAAAAGAACAGGTTCGCGGCAGAAGACGTCTGGAATTATTTTCGCGGCCTCCGGACCAAAGGCATAGTCTCGGAATCAAAAGACGTAGTAGAGATTGCCAGTCCCCGGGGAGTTGTTGCAGGCATAGTCCCATCTACGAATCCAACCTCAACCGCAATTTTCAAAATCCTGATCGCCATAAAATCTCGTAACGCAGTCGTCCTTTCGCCTCATCCTTCGGCTGCTAAGTGCATCAACGAGACCGCCAAAGTAATGCGTGAAGCGGGGATAAAGGAAGGTTTGCCGGCCGACGCAGTTGGGTGCATGACCAGCGCTACAATTGAGGGCACCGAAACTCTGATGAAGCACAAGCAGACTGCCGTAATACTTGCTACCGGCGGTATCGGTCTGGTGCGAGCTGCTTATTCGTCGGGTAAACCCGCGTTTGGTGTTGGACCAGGAAACGTTCCGGTCTGCATCGAACGGACAGCCGATGTGCCTAAAGCGGTCCAAGATATCCTGACCGGAAAATGTTTTGATAATGGAACAATCTGCGCGTCTGAGCAGGCGGTGGTTTGTGATGCGCCCATCGAGCAAGCGGTGCGTGAACAGTTTAAAGCTCAGGGTGCTCACTTTCTGTCAGCCGCCGAGGCCGATCAGCTCGGTAAGGTGGTGGCCACAGCCCAAAGATCGCTCAACCCCGCAATTGTCGGTAAGTCAGTTGAGGTGATTGCCAGGATTGCTGGTCTGAATGTCCCGGCTGGTACTCGTTGTCTAATGGCCGACGTTGCCGGTGTAGGCCGCGACTATCCTCTCTCGATGGAGAAGCTGTCGCCGATACTGGCATTTTACGTGGTCGATGGTTTGAATCGTTGTGTCGAGCGAAGCAGGGAAGTGCTCCAGTACGGTGGTATGGGCCACACGGCCGGCATTCATACTCGATCTCGCGAGGCGGCAGTCCAGTTTGGAGCTGAGATGCCTGCTTCTCGAATCACGGTTAATACCCCGACCACTCACGGCGCTATCGGATTCTCTACGGCGTTGCCACCGTCGATGACTCTGGGTTGTGGTTCGTGGGGCGGAAACGTTACCTCCGATAATGTTGGTCCATTGCACCTGATGGACATCAAGCGGGTGGCATTTGAGACGCACCCGGTGAAGAGCGTGAGGCCCGCAGCGGGAGTTAGTGCTGCCGCTCAAACCTATTCATCAACTGCTAAAGAGGCTCCAATTGCAGGGGGTAAGATCAATCGCGATGAGATAGCGGCGATTGTTGACCGGTTCCTTGCCGGAAAGAGAGTTGAACCATCATCTGCGCCATCACCTTTGCCACCGCCACCAATCGAGGCTGAAGCAGGCAGTATGTATAGTGGTTCAATCGCTCCGTCTCAGCGAGAGTCGAACGGAGGAAGCGGGAACAGGCATTCAGGCGAACAGGCGCCGCCGCCCGTTGTGAGGGCACAATCCTCAAATGGCAACAAGCCAGTAGACTTTGTCAGCGAAGACGATGTGAGGCGAGCAATACAAAAAGGTGAAAAGATCTACGTCACGGCCAAAACGATAATCACCCCGGCCGCGCGCGATCTGGGCGACCCGGTCGAAGTGTTTGCGAAAGTTTAGGCAGTGGTCAGTTGTCCGTAGACAGTTGTCCGTGGTCATTGGTCTCGGTCGGTGGTCGAGGTGAAATTCAACGTCAACGTGAACGACCAATGACAACTGACCACGGACCACTAACAACTGACTACGGACAACGGACAAATTAGGCGATTATGTTCCTTGGAAGAGTTGTCGGTACAGTCTGGTCTACGAAGAAGACGCCTGATCTTGAGGGCGTCAGATTTTTGATCGTGCATCCCTATGACCTGGATAAAGAGCCGACGCGAAACATCGTGGTGGTCGCTGACCGTCTTGGGGCAGGAAGTGGCGAGATGGTGATTTGTGCTTACGGTAAAGCTGCGCGTACGGCACTCGGGAACCAGGATATGTCCATCGAAGCAGCCGTAGTTGGTATTGTTGATCGAGTGGATATCACCGACACTGTGAGCGACGAAATGCGCGAAGCTGCTCTCAGGCTAGCTCGTGATAATGGACAGAAATAGTCGGTGGTCCGTAGTCAGTGGTTCGTAGTCCGTGGTTAGTTGCCGCTATAAGTTAACCTCGACTACAGACCTGGATCACCGATCACTGACAACGGACAACTGACCACGGACAATCTAGATTAATGGCCAACGAAGAACTGATCTACCGGATAACGCGAGCGGTTTACGATCGACTTGGAACTACCGACGAGCAAATAGTGGAACAGTTGGTCACAGACATCTATCGAGCAGTCCAGGATTCAATCGATAAAAACCCAAGACCCGCCACCTCCTCGAGTTTGTCTACCGCAGTACCCCAATCATCAGCTGGATCAGCGGACCGTATGGTCATTTCTGTTTTTGGTTTAGACCATCCCGGGATTGTCGCTGGAGTTTCGCAAATCCTGGCCGAGGCGAGTTGCAGCATAATCGACATAAATCAGACTGTGGTGCAGGGTAAATTCGCCATGGTCATCATCGCTGACACTGCTCGCGCGAAAGATAACGCTGCACAATTAAAAGATCGACTTCGACTGGAAGGTGAGAAGTTGGGGGTTCGCATCTACGCGCAGCGCGAAGATCTATTTAATGCGATGCACCGAATCTAAAAGTCGGTTTCGAAGGCAAGATGTGGCTGAAACAAACTTGTTATGAATGAACCGGAAATCTCTCGACGTTGTTCTTCCTGCGGTGCTTCAATTCGTAAACGCTCTCAGTTCTGCCCTCAATGTGGCGAAGCACTATCGATGCGGACCGGTGCCTCCGATGACTCCAATACCGAGGCCCTGGACTTCCGCGACACCCTTGTCGAGATGAGGCCTATCGAGTCGGGCGAGGTTGAGGATCGCCAAACTCTTCTCTTAAATCCGGACATTATCAAAACAGGCTCAGATTCAGAGGCAACACCAGACCTATCAAAGACACTGCCACTAGATGCGCCGTTTCAACCAACACAGCCGCTTCGTCGTGAAGGAGGTGATGGTTTAAGTGCTGGTGTACCACGCGATCGAACGCAGCCGTTAGCGAAAGAGTCTGTCGCCGAATCCGCTGCTGTGACTCCAGTGCAGAAGTTAAAAAAAGTATCGAGTGTGGTTATCGATCAGGCAGCGTATGATCCCAGCATTCGGTTTTTATTGGTTGCCGCCATCCTTTTTATACTGTCTCTGTTTTTGCTCATTATGAGTAAGGTGTTGAGTTGAGGTGTTGGATGCTAAGTCTTAGATCTTTGGTCGTTGATCTTTGGCATCCGTCATAGCCAGGTCGCCGTCAATCTTAAGAGGATGCATAGAGGATTTAAGTTAAGCGGCGAGCGATGAGTACAGTACCGCGAGCGAAGCGACCGGATGGTACACTCAACTGTTAAGCTTGGATCCTGTTGTAAGGTTGCTTGAGTGCATCATCCTGTCGCTTCGCTCGCGCTACTGTACTGTTGGGTTTTCTGCCAAGCAATCCGATCCGGGAGATCTCGACCCAAGACCAAAGACCCAAAACCAAAGACCAAAGATCAAAGACCCAGAGATCAAAGACCATTTCCATGGAATACAC
>DASROI010000132.1:0-14494 GCA_035646955.1 Pyrinomonadaceae bacterium | reverse complement strand
CCCTTCTACTGGGCAGCATTTACGCTTCAGGGTGAGTGGAGATAAAGCGAACGAGACAGCGAGTTGAAAGAGGCGGTAGCCGACGAGTCGTTGAGGAGCCGGCACTCCGTTAGGAGTGCGATGTTCGGCACTGTCTATGTTTCGCTCCTAGCGGACCGAAGGCAATACCAAGCTGTCGACGTCTATAAACATTTCACTCCTTCGGAGTGACAAATCTCTTGTTGGGAAAAGGCTCTTAGAGAACTCGATCATTAGAGCGGCAAATGCCACAAACGGTAGTTTGGGATTGTTCAAGTCCTTTCTATGAGACAAGCGTCAGCCCAACCGAGCGCGCCGCGAACGAACTTTAGTAATTCCTCGTAACCTCATTCGCGGCGCGCCGGATCGGATTGAAGGCGTTGGTGTAGAAAGGACCTGAACCATCCACCCACTGCCGTGGGTGGGATTTCTGACCACTTTTGTAAAGCTCCTTCCACGGATCAACCTCGCATTGAATCGACCTCGTGTCGAATCAACCTTGCGTTGAATCAACAAGGTCATTGTTTGAGATCCACCTCGAAGAAGACGCGCTGGCTCGCTCAGAAGCTGTACTTAATCACTTTTGTTTGCGCGGTGATGCGCTACCAGGTTTGCCATGGTCCTATCCTTTCTATGGAAGGTTGAGGATCTAGGGTCGGCTTTGTGTTGCATCACAAGTCGGCCCGCTTCTTTTTTTCTGATCAGGTGACTGAATCAGAAACCTAGCGCAAAAGTTTTCGTTTGTCACCAATCGATTTGACTCGCACGAGCGTCTTCTTTGCGATCACTGGATTTCAAGATATATGTACAGAGATCGTTAAGTAGGTTTCAACTACAGGTTGAGCAATAACACATGACGCTTCGTTACTCTGCTGCAATTGTTGGTTGGGGTTCGGAGGTGCTTGGGTTTGATACTCCCACATCTCGAGACCGGCTACAGTACCGCGATCGTAGCGACCGGATGGTACCCTCTAATTAGACGCTGATGTGATTGAGAGTACCATCCGGTCGCTGCGCTCGCGGTACTGTATTCAGGTCCTCCGAGCGGCGCCGAAAGCCAAAGGTTGGCAACTGGAAGACTAGAGATCGATCAATGGCAATAAGGCAGGCGATAAAGACCAGAAGGTAAAGATATGGATTCATTTGAGTACTCTTTGGAGCGGATGCTGGGCGGCCGTTTTTCATTTGTGCCTCAGTTTGTGGACACTTTTTCGACCACAGCAACTTGTCGTGAGTCCGGACGAGTGCGCTCGGGAGACAACAAATCCGAAATGTTTTACTCGTACCTTAGTGCAACCAGCGGATCGACCTTTGCCGCCTTCCGCGCCGGTATTATACACGCCAACAAAGCCACGATCATTAATATCGCAGCGACGCTAAGGAATGTCATCACGTCAATAGGTTGCACTCCAAAAAGCAGAGTGGTGAGATAACGTGTTAGACCAAACGCGCCTGCGATACCGATTGCGATACCTATTAACGCGAAGATAACTCCACGGGATAGCACCAGCATGAGCACGTCGCTCATTCGCGCGCCAAGAGCCATCCGCACTCCTATCTCATGAGTACGTTGGGTTACGTAATAAGCAGTCACACCATAGATTCCGAGCATTGCAAGCAACATCGCAACACCCGCAAAAGAACTGAGCAGCAACATTGGTGTCCGACGAGGGGCTGCCGCAATAGCGACAACGTCATCCAATGTCTTGACGTTGTAAATTAGAACCCCCTTATCGACGGCCCTTATTTCGTTGCGGACCGCGCCGGTTAAAGCCGCGGGCTCACCGTTGGTCCTTACGACGAACGAAAGAGTGGACCAACCTGAATCCTGGGATAAAGGTACGTACATCTGGGATTCCGCTTCCGCGTCGAGGGACAAACGTGTGTCGCCGACAACACCGACGATTTCACGAAAAAACTTTTCATCGTACCAGACCCAAATTTTTCGCCCAACGGGACTCTCTCCGGGCCAAAGTTTACGTGCCATAGTTTCGTTGACGATCATGACCTTGGGCGCATCGTTCGTATCGCGCTCAGTGAATGCGCGACCGGCTTTCACCGGTGTTTGCATCGTGTCGAAGTAAGTAGGCGTCACGGTAAGAAAATTGGCATTGCCGGCGGCCTCAGATGTTTGCGGATCCCCTTCCCGCAGATATCCACGGCCGAGGTTGAAGGTATCTCCGCGAAGCGGCAGCTGAGAAACTGCACCAGCCGACGCGACTCCTGGCAAGCCGCTGATTCGTTCAACAACCTGCCCGAAGACCTGAGCGCGTGGTTCTCCCTGTTGGTATTTACCGGCAGGAAGCGAGACACGCATGGTAAGCATGTTCGAGGGATTGAAACCCGGATTCACTTCTCGTAAGCGAATGAAACTTTTGATTAGCAACCCGGCGCCAACCAGCAACATGAATGAAAGTGCAATTTCGGAAACCATTAGCGCGCTGCCAATTCGGTTACGTCGAGCTTGAGATCCCGAGCGACCGCTTTCCTTGAGAGTTTCATTGAGATCGATCTTAGAAGTTTGAATCGCGGGTACTAACCCAAAAACGACGCCGGTTAAGAAGGCAACGACAAAAGCAAAAACGAAAACTCTGAAGTCCATACCGATTTCTTCAAATCGAGGACTATTCGGCGGGCTTATAGAAACAAGGAGTCTGGTTAACCAAACGCTCAGCGCAAGTCCTACTGCCCCACTCACTATCGAAAGCAGCACACTCTCCGTAAGCAGTTGTCGAACGATGCGAAACCTGCTTGCGCCCAGAGCTGTTCGAACGGCGATCTCTCTTTGCCTGTAACTCGCGCGCGCAAGTTGTAAGTTCGCTACGTTTGCACATGCGATCAATAACACAAGCATGACAGCGCCAAGGAGAATCAAAAGGGATGGACGTAGATTACCGACAAGCCGATCGTGCAATTTTGTTAGTTTGACATTCCATCCACGGTTAGTTTCAACATAGCTCTGAGCCAGCCTTTCGTTGATGACGGTCATCTCCGATCGAGCCTGTTCAATATCGATACCCGGTTTGAGACGACCGACCACGTTAAGAAAACGATTGAAACGCTTCTCTTTGGCAGGATCTATTGGAAGAGGAAACCACATTTCGGTTTGAGTCGGGTAATCGAACCCCCGCGGCATAACGCCGACAATCGTTACGCTGAAGTTACTCATCTGAACCTTCGATCCGATCACGTTGTCGCTTGCGCCGAAGCGTCGTTGCCAAAGCGAATAACTCAGCATAGCGACATAGTTATTTCCTCCTTTAAACTCGTCGGCCTGGAAAAAGCGACCCTTCAATGTTGCGATCCGAAACAAAGGAAAGAAGTCTTCCGTTACACTGGTGCCGCGCACCCGCTCAGGTTCATCGTTAGTGGTGAGGACTGAGCCCCCGGCGACAAATGCTGCGATCTGTTCAAAAGACGAACTTTGATTTCGCCAGTCTGAGAAATCTGGAACTGACGTGGCGCCGCCGTCAGCTATACCCAAATTAAGATTCGTACCGTCAACGACGACAATCCGGTTTGGTTCCGGAAAGGACAAAGGACTCAATAACACGGCATCAACAACAGAGAAAATTGCAGTGTTCGCGCCGATACCGAACGCAAGAGTAACAACGGCGACTGCAACAAAACCGGGTCGTTTGATTAGACTGCGAAGTGCGTAACGGATGTCTTGAAGTAAGTTTTGCATGAGATAATCTCCTGGGGCTGGCCTTTGGTCTTTGCCCTTAGGCCTTGCTTCTTCGGTACGTGGAACCAAAATAAAAGCGAAGCGCCTGGGCCAAAGGCCTAGACCCAACTTCCCGCTACCGAATTTCGAATCTTCACCCTATAGACACCGCAACGCCTATTTTCCGTGCGACTAATCCGTAGATTCGATTTCAGATTAAGGTTTTTGGGCCTAGCCCAAGATATCGTCGTACTCCTGAAGCTCTTTACTCGAGATCCACCGTAGAATAAACAAGAGTGAACTCTTTCCTAATGGGCTGCACCTCAGATTTCCTTTTTTCTTCCCGTTGTGATCTGCTCAGGATTCGTGCGTCTTCATCAGCATCAACTTCAGCGTTGATGTTTATATAGATCACATAGCGTCCCCTTCTCAAAACGATGTTTGAACCATTTATACCTGAATCATAAGCCTCGTTCCCAAATCCGATTAGTTGCTCTATGCCTTTTCTGTACCTCAGCGCTTCGCGAACTTCGTTCTTCGCGTCATCTGCAGTTGCTCGAACTGCTATCGCCACCATAACTATTCTGTTGCCGGAGGACCATTTTTGATCTAGAACATTTGACCCAGGGGTGAACGGTGGCAGTCGCTTGTAACTCCATCCAGAAAGCTGCTGCTTGAGTTGGATGCTAGTCTTTTGTTCAAGCCGGTCAAGTTCAAGGTTTTCCTGACCTACTGCTGAGCTAAAAATCAGTCCTAATACAATCAATAATGTCGAGATTGAGCTCTTCATAACTAAACTTCCGGTTCAATCAAAATGGTAGGAACCTGTTTCTGTACTGGTCAGATAGCTTTTGTGGCTCCGGCCTCGAGGTTAGAAAGATAGCAATGAGGACCAGAAAGTAATTTCAGGCCGCAAGATCTGGCGTCTGACCTTTTTGATTAAAGTGATCCAGGACGGTGGCCTCAATTTCCGCGTCAGTCATCTTGTCGGCCGTCTTAATTGTAATAAGTCGCTTATCTACGCTGGCTTTCTCCAGTCGCTTCAGGAGTTCGCCTTTCGCCTCCCCCGGCCCAATTATCAAAATTTCTTCGGCGGTACCAATGACTGAGATAACCTCATCGTAGTAATTATTGAGGTGTTCCGTTAGCTCCCTCAGGCGAATGTCGTCCGCAGGCGTGGCCACGCCGGACTGTCGGTGATGCTTCTTTAAATTTGAGTTAATCAATTTTGTTTCAGCATTATTGTCAGCGACAAATACAATGAGAGCCTTCTTGTGATCAATCCACAAACCCATGCGTGTTTTCATATCGCTCCCTTTAGATCCAAGGACGAAAACTTTCGGATCTCAAAACAATCGTGATGAAGAAGCCTAAAGCTAGCCGGGTCATTCTCTAAAGTCCGAGCACGCGAAACTAGCCGCCATTCCTCTTTGCAATCCTAAAAAGCAATGTTTGTGCCTCGCGTTCAAGTCGGGTCGCAAATTTGTTTTTTTGGTGAATTTCGCGCTGACAACGTAAAGAGACATCAGTGGCAGACCTACCCGCCCACTACCCTGTCACACTATGGGGATCATCACCAAGATCGGTTAGAGGTCTTTCGGACTCCGAGTTGGGGCCGCCGTGGACTTAAAGTTTTTCCCGTTAACTAAGCTCCTGGCTTTTAGCGCGGGGAATGAACTTTGTAATACTCTCTAGCAGGTGACTAATGTCGGGCTTGATAACGTAAGCATTGGCTCCAGCCTTTTGGCCCATCGTCTTTTCAGCCTCACAACCCGCGCCGGAAAAGAAAAGAATCGGCGTGTGCGAATCGTTGCAGCGCACCTGGCGACACAATTCAAACCCGTCGAGATCAGGAAGCCAAGCGTCAAACAGATACAAGTCGAAGTGTTCTGCTTGAATAGATGACAAAGCCTCTCTTGCGGTTCCGACTGCTTTGGTCTCAATGCTACGCGACTCCAGTAGCATGCGTAACATTTCACGCGAGTCATCATCATCATCTACATAAAGGACTCGAAGGGTGGTCATCAGTGCCTCCTTAGTCAGCGGAGCCTTTTATCAAAGCAGTGGTGGCTGGCGCACTCCATAAGTCATAACCTGCGAAAATGAGAGGCGAGCCTGGCCCGGAAGGGGCGGTGCTCTCAGTCCTCAGGCCAAACTCTCAACATGTTTGTTACATCAGTTTTGAGATTGCCGGGTAAATTGACGTGTCAACCCGCGGCAAAAGGCGTAGTGTTCGCCAACGTTACTACTGTCGCTGTTGTTCTAATTTTCTTCCGCCGCACTTGAATCTCGATTGTGATCTCTTTTTCGCACCGACAAATCAAGCGTCTTGTTGGACTCAGAACAAAGCTCTAACTGATACAGCCCGTGCAAGTCTCATGCCTTGCGTTGTCTCACATGTCCAAACCCTTTGTGCTGTCAAACTGGCCTTATTTTCCTTTGACCGACAAGAAAGAGATTGTTGGGTTGAGAATCATTGAGAGAATCTGCGCAGTAAGATCAGCAAAATTCCACGAAAAAAATCTGACGTCGCCGGTTTGAGATACACAGCGATTTTGCGCGGAGCATTCAACACATTTGCTGACAAGCGTTTCTGACTATTCCTCGATCCGCAGATCAAAATATTCTTAAGGGCATGTGTGTTGCTTCTCCAAGACTTGAGTCCTAGTTATTCAGTCAAAGGAGAAGGCTTATTTATGCAATTCCAGAATATCCAGCAATCGGCGCTCGCAAACGAAAAGTTTCGGAAGGTTTTGTTCACCAACAAGCATTCTCAGGTGGTCTTGATGAGTATTCCTCCGGGGGAAGACATTGGTCGAGAAGTTCACGAAGCTGTGGACCAGGTGCTGGTGTTCGTCAAAGGTGCGGGACGAGCGGATCTCGGGGGTGAAACTCATGATATTAGCCCGGGCGATATGTTCGCGGTGCCGGCCGGAATGGAACATGACTTCATCAACACTAGTACAGAAGATATGAAGCTGTTCACTGTGTATTCTCCGCCCGAACATCCGGACGGCACGGTGCACGTCACAAAGGCCGATGCTCTCGCACATCCGGAAGAGTAACGAGAAGCAATGCGACGGTCATTTCTGCATTAAGTGGTGCAACTTTAGAAGGACTGCGCAATCACATTGGGCATAATCTTGTAGTCCTTTGGTCCTTTGGCTATTGGGTTTCTATGCCTGGGCACTGCAAACGTATGGGTCGGGCACACACGCCCGCACTGTCGCGCTACTTGCACTCATCGGCGTACAACTTTTTGCTTTCTATGTATCACCTTTAGCGAGGGTTCTGGGTATGGTTAGCTACAGGAATTGCATTTACATGAAAGGAAATGTAAACGAGGCCCGTTGGATTGTAGTTCTCGCAGCTACTGCAATTACTCTGTATCTTTGCCGGATTATGCGCAAGCCGTTCATCACGGTGTTGGAACGGCGGCAGTATAGCTCTGGATAGAAGATAAATTTCCGACTGCGAGATACAGTTGTGATTCCGCTCGCATCATCTCATTTGCAAGCGATCGACAGATGCTTCAACGTTGTTCGTATTCTGAGTTTCAATCCCCTTGCGTCCGCCGTCGACTCCTAGAAGCCTGCTGGTCTCGACGTTCGTCAATGCTCGAGTCAAGATTCCCAGACCAACACCACTCATCATGGTGCCAACCACAGTTCGACGTTTGGCGCCATAAATCGTAAGGGCGCTACCAACTGCGGTGGCCACGAGGCGAGTAGTGGGCGACCAGTTTGTTTTCAGCGGTCCAAAGCCCTGAACTCCGCGCCGGCGTCCTCCTTGAAGTGCCGAGATATCTCCCGCCTGCTCATGTGCTTCAAGGCGATTCTCAATGTTCTTAACTCCATGAATCCCGATTACAGTGTCGAGCAAGGGGTGAACTTCATCGGCTAGGATAAGACCACTCAGAACTATCACTCCATCAACAGCCTTTACCTCAACTGCACCCGGATGCGAGACTACACGACCCAATTTTGACCTCACTCTTGCCGCCAAGACATCGTCGAATACCGGGCCTTCGCCGGCAAAAACCGCCTTGACTTCCGCCAGGGCACCGCGCAGATGATTGCGAATGTCGCGTTGGGTCTTGCCGGCGGCATCGTTCGCAATCCTGCTGCCGTGTATAGCCTTGTTGCGCAACAACGCTCTGCGCCGTTTGCCACGATCCGGGTCACACAAGTACATCAAACCCGCACCCATTCCTGCTGCACTAATGAGCGTTAAACCTTTATTCATGATCCACCTCCATAACAGGACTCAATCTTTGCAGAGCATGATGTGCGCTGCCTCTAGTGAGACATCTCTTGATATTCTGCTTCGCATTCATCGCAGCAAAAAGGATTGTCGATTCCCTTCTCCATTGCCGACATCGCCTGGCGAAAGGTAACGTCATCGACATAGTAGATTCCGTTGCAAATTCCGCATACCAGCTCCGATTGATTTGGGCCTTTCCTGTATCTGGTCGGCCCTTCGACAACGTCGGACTGCTCTTCTGGATTAAGTGTTGATCTCAGTCTCATTTCGGCCTCCTCATGTTTCTGTAACTGAACGACAGCGACTCGCGCCTTCAATTTTCGACCAGACGTTGGAATTTTAAAGCTTGCCCTCGTCTTTATTGTCGCAATCCGGTTTCTTTTTTAACTGAGCACCCAACACGCGCGCAGCCTCTTTTATCTGGAGCGCTTCCCTCAAAGCCGCTGCGACGCGTAGCACGGATTTCGCTTCGGGCGTTTGAGAGCGATGAGCCGCCTCTTCAATCTGCTCCAACTCTTTCAATGTAAGTCCATTCGCGGCAATCCGGTTCATCGTTCTGAATCCTTTTGTATCAATGAAGGCTCTACCGAATCTTCTTGTCCGATCGACGTCGTGCTTGAAACTTTTAGCCGGGTATTCCAAAGTTTTTGTGAATTCTCCGACTCTATCAAAATCAATTGTTGTTCGTTGTATCCTCGCCAACCCGGTCTCGCAAAAGCTTCCCCAGCGCAAACAATGGGCACAACTTAGCCTTGAATTACAGACCAAGCTGTACCCACACGTTTGCCGGTTTACGGCACAACCGAGATTTGATTGTGAACTTCTGTTACGCCGGGCGCGGCCCATGCTGCAGTGCAGCTTCGTCCTTTTCAAACCAGGAGCGCACATTACCTTCAACGTCACCTTGCCATCGGCGGCTTGTACGCTGATTCGCCGAGCGTCAACCTCGGCATTGCGCTTCACTGCGTCTTCGATCTTATCTTTGACTTCAATCCTGGAGACCTGCGGCTTCAGCGTGATGCTGTTGGTTACGCCCCTTACACCTGACAGGTATTTAACGGCGAATTCAGCACCATTCTTAAGTACCAATCAACGTTTCCTTCGAGGGTGATCCAACCGTCCTTCGCGGCCAGTTTGATCTTGTCGTCGGGAACATCGACGCGCGCTTGCAAGGCATCCAGCGCTGCTGAAGCAATGGCGGTATCGGTCTTCTCGAACAGCGGCTTCACCTGAATTTGGTTGGCCACTGACGCCATAAGTCTTCAGCACCTTTCTTAAGGCAATGCTCATGCCCAGTACGAAAAACTAATTCCATGTTTGTTATGCAAGAAATTGCAACGTTGTCGTGAACTGGTGAAATCAGGTGCGTCGTTTCGCTCAATCGCCTGAGGAACTTTGCGCAGTATTGATCAGTGGTTCTTTCCGTAGAAGTTTCCGCTAGTTTGGGGAAAACACGCTAGCGGCGGGGCCTCATACGATAGCAAACATCAATATTAAACCGAGGACGAGCAGCAAAGCGCAGGCATATGCATTGCAGTTAGCAGCACTGCAATTATTGAAGATAGGAATGCACTTATGGCTCACAACTTGAGAATGCGGTCTCGGTTTCGAGCGTGCTGTTACTGACGGAAGCCACGCTGACTGAGGTGCCCGAGAAGAAAATGGAACACGCCGCGGGCCTCGAGCAAATGTCAGCGTAACAACCGCTCAACAAAAAGGTGAGAACTCACCGCAACGAGTAAGGAGAAAACAAATGGAAGGCAAGACTATGGAAAATGTCACGGACGCAGCAATCAACTTAGCGCATTTAACACACCAGGTGGCAAAAGCGAAAGTGCTGATCGACGACGTCGTAGATGATGGAAAACGGAAGGTTGAGCGAACGGCCAAGCGAGGAATTGTTGCAATGGAGGATTGTATAGAAGACACGACCTATTTCATCAAACGCCACCCCTGGCCATCTGTGGGAACCGCACTTGGATTGGGGACAGCGATGGGATTGTTCGTCGGTTGGCTAACAAGCCGAGCCTTTGCCAGGAACGGGCAAAGTTAATTTAACTGGTAGCACCGCGAACAACTCCGAAAATCATGTCTCAAGTTGTCTGTGGAACCTGCTGGCCACTCGCTTTGGCCAGGCGTTCCTGGGAGGACTCGGCCGCCTGCCGGCGTACGTGTGTGATCCGTACAAACTTGAACGTATCAATGTCGTGTTGCTCAGTGAGGTCTTATGCCCAAGCTGGATTTCTCTGCCGGAGAACTGATCGAGAGAAAAGACGTATCAGACACTCTGGCGGTTTTCCGGTTTCGTGTAGCTGAACCGCTCTCCTTTACGGCGGGCCAGTACGCAACGATAGCCATCCCTTGTGATGGGGAGCTGATTGAACGTCCCTATTCAATCGTATCTTCCCCTTACGAGCGATTTGTGGAGTTCTTCATCGAGCTGGTCCCAGGCGGACTTTTTACACCGCAGCTTTGGAAGCTTAAACCAGGGACCACAATTCAGATCCGCCAACGTGTAGTAGGACAGTTCACTCTGGATTCTTCGAGTGATCGACACCTGATGATAGCGACTGTAACTGGTCTGTCCCCCTTTATCAGCATGGTCCGAACTCAGAACTTTGACAAACAACGATGTAATAGTAAGCGCGATCAGTTTCTCATCATTCACGGCGCCAGTTGTTCAGCAGACTTTGGTCCCTACCGATGCGAACTCGACAAGTTGTGCTCCGAAGGGTGGCTAACGTACGTGCCAACGATTAGTCGACCATGGGACGATGCGAACTGGCATGGAGAGATTGGTCGAGTTGAGGATATCGTGCGAAAGCATACTGATCTGTTAGGTTTCAGTAGTACTAACTCAGTTGCATATGTATGTGGTCATCCGCAGATGGTCGAGAATGTTAAAAACATCCTGACGCGCGCCCGTTATCTCAAGCGCCAGATCCGGGAAGAACAATACTTTGCATTGCACGATCCACACGTCAAAATTAAAACAGCGATTGCAGTGCACTGACTTTTACCTGAGCGGCTGAAAGCGAGTCCCGACTCCTTATCGAATTCTCCAATGATCAATCAACAAGGATTGCCTCTTTGCTCACTTGATTCGGGGCTTTCATTGCGACCGTCTCCTTTGAAACGAAAGGCGAATTAACTATTGACGATCTCTACGCGAAGTCAGCGTTATTCTCTGGCCAGGCAGTCATGTCGCCGGCAAGGCATGGACGGTGCGGCTTAAATCGGAACCGAGCTGGTTGGGAGATAAATAACGACGTGCGACCGGAACGAGAGGCTAAAGCGGAAAAGCCGTTCATGGCAATTTCAAAAAGACCTTGTGACCGGAGAAATTCAGTGCTTTTAGGAAGACAGTCAGAATTGTCAACGAGGATAGCACCGCCGGAATTGAGGTGATTAATAGCCTCGATACTACAGGCGAACCGATTAGTGCCGTCAACGACGATTAGATCATACATGCCATCAATTGCTCTGACGTATTCACCACCTTCAGCAAATATGACTGACTTTATCGAGGCTGAAACGTGACTAAACCATTCGCGGTTATCCTCAACGCTAACTACTGCTTTGGCTCGTTTGTCCCACCAAAGAGTCGAGTTACCACAGCCGTATTCAAACACTGTGAAGTCGGAAAAGTCTAAAGAATCCAGATATTCAATCATCGGGTATGTGTACCATGGAAGCGGCTCGCCGTTGACGTCTACAACTTGGCTCTCAGCGATTGAGCGACCGTACCCGAACTTCATTAAGTTTTGTACCAGCTCGGTAACTAAAGGCACGGCCACAAGAGGGATTTCGGACAGATCTGACAGAGCAAAACGCGTTGACACCAAGGCACGATTTGGGACAAGGGTTTTGATCAATGGACGCAAGGTGAGCGACCTCCGAAAATTCAGATGCCTAAGTCTGTAAGATTAAATGGGAGTAGTCAATACGGAGAGGCTTTGCACAAAAACTCTAATCTTTGTGAGTGTCGAGCGATCAGTACAGTACCGCGAGCGAAGCGCGGCGATGGCACACTCGACAATACGCCTAAATTCTGATCGTTGGTTCGTTGAGTGTGCCATCCGGTCGCTTCGCTCGCGGTACTGTACGGTTGGTATGTTACTTTTTGTGCAAAGCCATACGGAGATGATTAAGTTCCTCTTCACTCCGTAGGAGTGCGATGTTTATAGCCAGCGAGTGGCTGAGGAGTCTGCACTCCGTTAGGAGTGCGATGTAAGGCACTTGCTACATTTCGCTCCTAGCAGAGCAAAGACAATTTCAAGCTGTCGACGTCTATAAACATTTCACTCTTCCAGAGTGAAGACAAGTTGATCGTCTCCTCCTGCTCTTCACTCCGGAGGAGTGAGATGTTTATAGCCGCCGAGTCGCTGAGGAGGTGGCACTCCGTTAGGAGTGCGATGTTTTGGAACTGTCTGCACATTTCGCTGCTAGCCGAAGCGACGACAATATTGAGCCGACGCCAATGAAAATTTCACGCGTCCGACCAGGACTATTGGCGAGCCGAATCGTTCGCACTCCGTTTTAGGAGTACCATCTTTATAGCCTGCGAACGGACCTGAACCCTGCAGCCAAAAATCTGGCATCAGTCCCTACTCGCTGTTATCATCTCCTCACGTTCGACACATTCTCACGCTCACCAGAGCAGAAAAGAGCTACCTCATGGCTAACACCTTCTCACAAATCTACATTCAAACTGTGTTTGCAGTTAGCGGACGCCTTTCATTAGTTTCTGACTTCAAAGAGGAACTTCACAAGTACATCACCGGGATCGTGACCAAGCAAGGCCAAAAACTCATTAGGATAAATGGGATGCCTGATCATCTTCATATCCTGATCGGATTAAAGCCGGCGAAGGCACTCGCAGATCTCGTTAGAGACATCAAATCTGACTCGTCGGACTGGATAAACAAGAAACATTTGGCACGAGGCAAATTCGCATGGCAGGAGGGCTACGGCGCCTTTTCCTACGGTCATTCGCAACTAGATACCATCGTTCGTTACATCGAGAATCAGGAAAAACACCACCGCCGTAGATCATTTCGTGATGAGTACCTGACATTATTGCGGAAGTTTGAGATCGAGTTTAGAGAAGAATACGTGTTTGAGTTTTACGATGAGCATTTGTTCGACCGCAGTGAGGAATGGGATAAGACATTGCACTCCTAACGGAGTCCCCGGCCCTCGCATGAGCAACAGAATCCTCATGCCCATCGAAAAAATGGAAAATGTGATCTATCTGATCGTGGCGAAACGGTCATATTGGATCGCGATCTATCACTCCGTAGGAGTGCGATGTTTATAGCCAGCGAGTGGCTGAGGAGTCTGCACTCCATTAGGAGTGCGATGTACGGCACTTGCTACATTTCGCTCCTAGCGGAGCGAAGACAATATCAAGCTGTCGACGTCTATAGACATTTCACTCCTCCGGAGTGAAGGAAAGCCAATTCCAGCCCAGGGGGCTGTTACTCTCTCGATTTCACGAACACAAATTCAGCAGCCTTCTTCTTGTTATAGACTTGGAGAAGCATGAAATAGTAAGGAGGACACGACGATGGCTGATAGAAAACGTCTGAAGAAGAAAATGCTTGACCGATGGGAGAACGAGGGCGGAAGTATTGTCACCGATACAACGCATCCAACCACACCGACGACCGAAAATAAGGGCCGCGGTAAAAAACTATCTTCTTCCCCCGACAACTCGACCGTCGGCGCTTCTCCATCTCCAGCAAAGGGGCGCAAGCCTACTCGGAAATGAGTCACGCCTAAAACTCATTGCGCAGAGGCTGTCGATGCTTATGTTTGTGCATCTTCTACTTCTGCATCTTCTGCATCCGATTTTTTCTTCCTCCGAAAACGCCCTAGTAACCTGACAAACAAATCGTAAATGCGCTCCGACTCTTTCGCGAGGAGAGGCGAAGCGCTTGCCAGGATTAACACATAAAGGGCGGCAAACGGCTGCAAGACCCCCATCAAACCGCCGGCGATAGCGAGATTGACGATGATGATCGAAAACTCGCCGCGCGCCAGCAGCGTGAATGAAGTATTCAGCGAGCCAACCGTTGATAAGTTGGACCGCCAGGCAACAATGAATCCGGCGATGACAACGCCGACGAGTGACAGAACCGCTGCCGCTACCGCCAGCCATGCCGCGCCACCCAATGTGAACGGATCGATCGACAGACCAAAGCTGAAAAAGAAGATCGCCCCGAAAAAATCGCGGAACGGCACTACGAGACGCTCCATGCGCTCGCTGTGCTCGGTTTCGCCGAGTATCAGTCCAAGCAACAGAGCGCCGATCGATTCAGCAACGTGGATTGTCTCGCCAAGTCCGGCGAGCAGAAACAGGGAGCCGAAAATCACTACGACGAAAAGTTCATTCGACGAAATGCGAAGCACGCGGTTTAAGACGGGCGTCGCCCAACGACCTATCAGCATTAAGCCAACGATGAAGCCGAGGGCGATCCCGCCTGACGAAAGGACGCCCGGGAGCGACGTCGCGCCGCTCAGCACGATGCCGGAGATGAGCGA
>DASROI010000131.1:0-13272 GCA_035646955.1 Pyrinomonadaceae bacterium | reverse complement strand
ATAGTCTGGTGTAACACCTCCAACGAGAACTTAGAATTGAAAAGCAAACCGGACACTAATATATCACACTCAAGCGGCATTGTCTTCAATAAAAGCCCATTTCAGGAGGGTTTTTTAAGGAAAAACCGAAGAAAATCGAGTCCCGACCCGATGTGACACCGGAAATGACGTCTCCGAAACTCCATAGTCCACTTTTCGGGTCAGACTGACTGACCTCTTTGTTTACAGTCAGAGTTTGTTTGACTTAGAACTAAGTTGGTCGGGGCGAGAGGATTCGAACCTCCGAACTCTCGGGTTAGCAATACGCCTTATCTAAAACGAAAACCGATTCCCGATGAAATTTGAAGATTGTGGCGAGTCACGCCTGGAACTGTGAAAGATGGCCCGATCACGGGGAAGCGGACCTCACCGTATCGTATGATCGTATCGCCTAAATCAAAGCGGGCCATCCACCTAGGAGAGATGTAACGATACTGAAGTATCAATGTTCCCGATTTACACCAAGACATTGCTGCCCCAGGAGAATTTCGAGGTTCTATATGAGGATTCTATTTTTGTTGAGGGTTCACGTCACAGTGCACGTTACAAATTAGAAAAGGCCACTCAGAGCGAGAGGCCTTGCGACTTTCCTTAAGAGATTCTGGTCGGGGCGAGAGGATTCGAACCTCCGACCTCTCGGTCCCAAACCGAGCGCACTACCAGGCTGTGCTACGCCCCGAAGGAGGAGGATTGTAAGAGCGGAAACTACAATGGTCAAGTTTGAGTAAGTTGCTGATTGAGTGGGGTACCCCGGTATTTGATAATTATGAATTGAGAATTCTGAATTGATATGTACGCAAAAACGCGCCGATTCGAGTCAGCTCAAAGCGGCAATTTAGAATTGAGAATGATCAATTAACAACTATCAAATAATTCCTGTTTCGCTCCTAAGACAGTCCGGTCGCAATGAAATAACGAGCTTTGCGAAGAGCACGGGCCCGGTGACTGATCTCGTTCTTCACACCTTCATCCAACTCAGCAAACGTTTGATCAAATCCGTGCGGGACAAAAAGCGGATCATAACCAAACCCACCCGTTCCTCGAGGAGCAGTCAGGATTTGGCCGCAGCAAATTCCGTGAGCCACACGCAGTATCCCTCCAGCCGGCGCAGATAGAGCTACCGCACAAACAAAACGAGCGCATCGATTCTCAACTCCGTTCATCTCGATTAGTAGCCGTCGCCGCCGATCTTCGTCTGATGCTCCTGCGCCGGCATATCTCGCGGAGTAAACTCCGGGAGCGCCGTGCAGATGTTCCACTTCGAGGCCGGAGTCATCCGCCAACGTCCAAAGTCCGGATGCGGTTGCATAGTACTGGGCCTTTGAGCGTGCGTTGCCCGCGTAGGTCGATTCGTTTTCCTCCGCAACGCCAATTGAGGGGAACGCGTTTAAAGACAAGAGCTCAACATTTACGCCGCCCAGTATCTTCCCGATCTCATGCACCTTGCCTTTATTGTGGGTTCCGATTAGAACTCGCCAGGTCATCGTTTTGTATCAGTCGCATGTGAGGTGCTGGATTGCAAGAGGGACATTAGGGTGCTGAATTGTCCGAAACTTGATTCAGTCTTACGTTCAATTCCTGTCTCATTCAAACTAGTTTCTGTGATGGCGGCCGCAAATGGTCTAACTTTGTCGCGCAACGCCTGGTCCTCGGCCGGCGAAAGGGTTCGCTGCTTGAGCAATAAAACCATTGTGAGAAAAGTATTCAGTCGCAACTCATCGTTTGCGTAACTGAGAATTGGGGCGCCTTCGTTTAGCTGCTCAGGTTTTAACTGAGTGGTCTGGTCAGCGGTTAGAACGCGATGAGCTCGAATCTGATCGAGACAGTCTTCAATGCTGTCTGTTTTTCCCAAGATAACGTAATTTTCGAGCACGACAGCGGTGAACTCTTTTTCACTGCCAGGATGACTGTCGAGGCCTTCAACGATTTGGCCTGAGCCATCTTTGAATGACTGTTCCATCAGTTTTCGGAAGCCTTCTTTGTCTCTTAACTTTGCCACTAAGACAGAGTTTTCGGTTTTCTGGGAAGGCCTGAACGTGATGACCGGTGGTTCGAATGTGTTCAAGATCTCGGACGGTTGGGTTATTCCGTAACTCATCAAGCCGGACTTGAGAATCGAACCAAATAGAACAGCTGGTAGCGCAGGAACCCTGGATGCCACTGCGATATTTAGCGAGGTCCATGCAGCGGCTGGTTGTCGCGCTCGATAGACAGTAAGAGACGCGACGGAGCTCGGTATCAAATTTAATAATTGCTCGTCAAATCCACCTTGATCAAAAGCGGGTTGTAATTTAGAAACGACCTCCGGATCACACGAGATTTGGAAACGGTCCTCTATTCGGCCGCGAAATGGAGTGGCGGTCCAGGCAACACCACGAAGAATTGCATTCGCGCTCGACGCGAGCACGCTTTCGAGCTGCACATCTCCCGGATCCTTACCCATTAAAAGAGGTGCTGCCCACGAGAATAATTTTGCCGAGTTAGCTTGAGAAATATAACCGAAGCCTACCGAAGCCGGTTTAACCATGCTCGCTCGTACGCGGAGTAGTT
Organism: Pyrinomonadaceae bacterium; assembly: GCA_035646955.1. Lineage (GTDB taxonomy): Bacteria > Acidobacteriota > Blastocatellia > Pyrinomonadales > Pyrinomonadaceae > PSRF01. Next base: position 10,683 of record DASROI010000131.1, on the reverse strand, counting down.
CGTTGTCAGTCTTGATGCTTGGTCGAAGACCTTTCCTGACGTCCAGACATCTCTGCACCGCATCGTTACTGTTTCCAATGATGACAACTGTTCCATCAATCGCACCGACGATTTTTCGATCAGCGGACTGAGGCGCGCACTCAATCATTCCGGAACTGGTTGGGATGCATTTGGATTCACCATACGCGAGCGTGGCGAGTTTTTGCAGGGCGTTCGTTACAGTCGCTGTAGTTCGCCAGCTGGAAGTATGAGTTTCCACAACCAACGCAACATCAGGCTTCACTCGGAGAGTACTTTCCTCTTCGATGGTGTTCCAACGCACAACGACTAGAGCCACTTGAGCTCGCGAAAAGATCACACCATCGGTTGGGCCTAACCCGGCTTTTGTCAAAAGGGTAAGAAACTTGTTCGACGGGTTTGCGGTATAACCGGTAATTGAGGTGGTGGCCTGCCATGCCCCGGATTGTTCTATGGCGGCCACAAGGTCCGTTACACTATTGAATTCAAGATAGACAATCGAATCAGCGGGCACATAGGCAGCCATGTCGACTCTCGACGGGACAACCCACCATAGCCAGGCGGCGGCGACTAACAGTACGAGAAGGGAAGCGGCGATTAAAAGCCGGGCGATGCTCATTTGGCGCGCATGCTAGCTTTATCAGAAGAGTTGAAGCAAGTTACTGTGTAAACAATTAATAGAAAGCTTCAGTTCGCGGTATTAGAATTGAAGCCATTGTTGGCCTGTGTTACTTTTGGGTCCATTCCCAAACACATCTCGCCGAGACTAGGAAAGTGCTTTGAAGACAACCTATGACCTATCGTGAATTGTCCGCGCAAGCTTTGGCAGAGCGTGATTACGACTCATTTTTGAGCGAACTGGAACAGTCGCTCACCAACGGGCGCCGCGATCCCAATGAGGTCGTTCGAGATACTCTCGGCGAGATCTATTTCGGCCGGCCCTATGCTGACTTGAGTGACCTGAACGTTCCGGCCCGCGCGGTCATGCATAATTTCGATCCTAGAAATGTGACCACTGAGCCTGAGTATTATTCAGACATCGATATTAAACGTTACACCGAAAGGAAGCCTTTCATTTGGCTATGGCAAATGTTCGATCGCTCGGCACTGGGCCAGAATGCGCTACTGGGGCATCGGTTTCGTCGCATGCTTGCTCCACTGATCTTTCGAAGCGTAGGAGCCAACTTCAAATGTTGGCACTTTGTCGAGTGGTCATTCGGTTACAACCTGTCATTTGGCGACAACGTTGTGGTGCATCGTTATGTGTTGCTTGATGATCGGGGCGGGATCGAGATCGGCAACAACGTATCAATCTCGGACTATGCAAACATCTACTCTCACACCCACGACATTTATGACATTCATAAGGTTTTGACGCCGCAAACTCGAATTGGAAATGGAGTGCGAATTACTTATCACGCCACCGTCCTCGCCGGAAGTCAGATCGGTGACAACGCGATGGTTGGAACGAGCGCAGTCGTAACTCGCGACGTCGAATCCCGACACATCGTAGTTGGTATCCCGGCGAAATCTGTGAAAGTTAAATGAGCTTTTGCTCAATGAAATCGCGTCGGGAAAAATGGAATTGTCTTGCCTGACTTCCAGAAAAGCTACCCTTAAACCGTCTCTAATCGCTTGTTACTGCTGCAAGCATTCGAGTTACACGCGTTAAAATAGCGGTTGACATTGTTAGTCCCGGTAATGTACTCTCACACAGGTGGATGGCACTATGTGTTGTTCACTGGGTGGCCCACCTGAAATTCGAATAGCGGTCAATCCCGCTAAGATTTTGGCGCAAAACGATAAAGGCACACTTCGCGTGAGCGGAGGTCGCAAAGCCTACAGAAGTTGGTGAATTCCAACTTGGCTGGGTTTCCGAATGAGCTTCTTTCCTGCCGTAGCAGACTTCTCCAGTAGTTCGCTGTTGACACCAGCCCAGGCACACATTACCGATGGTGTCGCGAACCTTACCACCCTACCACTGACCGCACCCTTGATAATCACCATGAACAGCTCCCCAAACCAATCTTCTAATAAGCGTCGAATGCCGAGAGCCAGGAAAGCGCGAGCCAGACTTCGTCGCCTCAACCGAATGCGCTCCCTTGTAGCGAGGACCAACTAACTATGTTTAAGAAAAGTATGGGTAAGAAGAATCTAGTCGGTTTAGACATCGGCTCAAGTTCTGTTAAGTGTGTCGAACTCGCTAAGAAGGGTTCAACCCTGCAGCTCCTCAACCTCGGTTTTGAGAACCTTCAGACCGACACGATTGTTGATGGCCAGATTATGGAGCTCAACAACGTGTCCAATGTCATTTCGAATATCTTCAGCGAACACCAGATCAAAACCAACCGCGTTGCGGCTGGTGTTAGTGGCCATTCGGTGATTGTGAAGAATATTGTGCTACCTAGTATGAGCCAGGAAGAATTACAGGAGTCCTTCAGCTGGCACGCCGAAGAGCACATACCGTTCGATATTGCTGATGTCAATCTTGACTACGAACTCACCAGCAAATCTTCAGAGTCTTTGCATGTTTTAATGGCCGCCTGCAAGAGCGACAAGATCGCCAACGTGAAGCAGGCGATTCAGCTTGCGGGCAAACAGCCAATCATCATCGACGTCGATGCCTTTGCGCTTCAGAACTGCTACGAAGTCAATTACCAGCCGAGGGCGGGTGAAATCGTAGCGTTGTTGAATATTGGCGCGGCCACGATGAACATCAACATTCTAAATGGAACGCGTTCAGTATTCGCGAGAGACGCGTCAGTCGGAGGTAGTCAGTACACCAGCCTGTTGCAAAAAGAGTTGGGATTGAGTTTCGAGCAGGCAGAAGGTGTTAAGCGCGGCATGGCGTTGCCTGAAGGAATTGAGCCGAGGCCAATTCAGCCGCTCATAGAAACCGTGTCCGATGTGCTGGCCCTTGAAGTCCGGAAGACGATGGACTTTTACCGCGCAACTGCTGAAGAGAAGGATACCGGAATTCAAAAGATTCTCCTGGCGGGCGGTGGGTCAAAGCTCCCCGGTTTGGCTGAGTACTTAGGCAAACGCTTCGAGATTCCTGTCGAGGTATTTGATCCATTCCGGCAGATAGAAGTTGATAACAAGAAGTTTGACCCCGAATACATGCGAGAGATTGTTCCCGAAATGGCAGTTGCGGTCGGACTGGCTCTCAGAGGAGTGGAAGCATGATCAAGATAAACCTGCTCGAATCAGTTACCGATCGACCCAACGGAGTCGCGCTCGTTGAGGAAAAAGTCGCGAGCCCCCGGATGCAAACACTTTTCCTGGCGCTGACGGTTTTTGGTCTGATGGCGCTGGCAATGGGTTATGAATACGTGAGCTCCAAGCGGGCCATGGAGAGTGCTCAGACGGAACTCAAGCTTGAGCAACAGCGAAATCAGCAGATGCAAGCTGTGCAAAAGGAACAGACGGAGCTCGAGAATAAAGCCAAGGAAATCCAGGCTCGTATCGATGCGATTAAGAAACTGAGAGAGTCGCAGCAAGGACCGAGTGCGATTTTGCAGGAGATCAAGGTCCGCTTTGATGCAGTCGCCGGTCTTTATTTAAGGAGCATCGACCAAAAGGATGGTGAGGTCACCATCACTGGTGAATCGCCGAACGAATACTCAGTAACAAAGTTTGGTCAAAGTTTGGAATTCTCGAATGGCCTCTTTAGCAACTTGAACATCGAGACCCAACGCGAGGTTTCTAAGGAGTCTGGCCCGCCCGGGGCGCCTGCTTCGAATTCCGATGACACCTTGAAACCGGAAATCGTCAAGTTTACCGTCCGAGCGAAATTTAGCCAGCCCAAGCCGCAAGAACAAACACCCGCCCCCGCGGCAAACCAACTCGCGATGAAGAAGTAAGTTAGCGCGGAAAATAGACCCTCAAACTAAAGGATCAAGAAAATGAAAGTCGGCAAGATACAAGCTCTTCCCTGGTACCTGCGACTAGTTGCTTTTGGTGCGGTGGCAGCGATTGTTTACGCGGGTTTCTGGAATTTCGTGACCAAGGGCACTCGCGCCGAGACCGCGAAGATGCAAGAAGAGATCGCGAGCCTTAAAACAAAAAATGCTCAAGCTCAGATAGTTTCGCAGCGACTCAGCGAGTTCAAAGCCAAGTACAAAGGAATGGAAGAAGAGTATTCCGAGCTCAAAGCCCTTCTGCCAGAACAGAGAGAACTCACCATGGTCCTCCAGGGCATCCAGGACAGGGTTCGTAATAACAATCTGATCCTGACGAGATTCTTTCCAAAGGAAGATGTGCAGCAGGATAACTACAGCGGGAAGACAATTGAAGTAAGCGTAATCAGTTCGTTCGCCGGGTTACGCGCTTTCTTCGAACAACTGGCTCACTACCAGAGAATAGTTTCAGTTACCAATTTTGAACTGAAGCAGTTTGACAAACAAACGAACACAAAAACCGTAGACGCCAAGTTTGCCTTAACTGCCTTCTATGTTTCGTCTGAGCGCCTTCAAGCACAGGCTGCTGCGAAGCCCGTAGCAGGTGGTCCAGCCCCAGCCAAACCGGTTACTCCGCCGGCCGTTCAAGCTGCGCAAGCAGCCGCGCAGGCGAAATAGCGTAAGCACTCATGATAAGGACGTGAATATGATGCACGATAAAAGAAAGAATCGACTTGGACTTCCGGTGCTTTTGCTGGGTAGCGCAATGATGATCGCCGGCGTTTCGGTAGGCGCCACTGCGCAGGAGAAGAACTCCAACCCTCCGCCCGTCAAAACACGGTCATACTCGACGGGCAGGGATCCATTCAAGAAATATGAGCCGCCGAAGGTTTCCGATAAGAAAGTTGGAGCCATATCCGTTCCTTCGATACAGGAACGCATCAGCATGTACAAAGCTCAGAAGACTGCCGCCATGAATGCCCGTATGCCGGCTCCAAAACCTACCACGGCGTTGCTACTCAGTGAGATCCAGGTAATTGGGATTTCCCGAACGCCGAGAGGGTATGCTGCGATCGTTCAAGCTACACCCATCCACTTGTCTTACGTGATCTACCCTGGCGAGCCATTTTTTGACGGTCAGCTAGTAGCAATCGATGACAGCCGTCTGATCTTTCGCCGCGAGACAGTTATGCTCAATGGACGCCGCGAACGCTCCGTTGAAATTAAGTCACTGAGAGCCGCAGGTGCTGCCGACTCAATGGCTGCGGGCCCTGCCGAATCCTCGGCCTCTACCTCAAAGCCGTAAGTGTTATCTTGGTTTAGTTTCAAGCTAAGCCCTTCTTTAATTAGCGTGGGCGACCGAAATTCAGGACGTCAACGCTCCTTTGACAAACCAGAACAATGGCCGTGCTGTGCGGCGCGCGCTTATGTTGCTAACAGCATCGAGCGTAGTGCGTGACGGTTATTGTTTGGAAATCCCCCTAAGGAGGGAATGATGTCGTATCAGCCTCGAGTAAGAACAGCCAAATGGACCACGCTCGTCCTTGCGCTTGTGAGCACGTTAGGCACAAGTGCGGTGGCTGCCAGAACTAAAACAGTTGATGTTCAAAATCCAACGTCCCAGGTTGCTAAAGCGATGCCAAGCCCAACTCCACCAGTTGGAATGTCGCGTGCAAACGATAAGCAATCAGACCAGGGTCGCCAGTATGGCCAGCCCGGCTTTGTAGGCGAGCCGATCAATCTCAACGTCGTTAATGCTGACATTCGAGACATCCTCAACTACATCACTGAACAGTATGGCGTAAATTTTGTAATCGATTCGTCGGTTGCTGCAGTGCCGGTTACTGTTAACGTTCAGGATGTACCTTGGAACGTTGCCCTGGATGCGGTTTTGAAAGCGAATCGACTGGGAATTCAATCGGATGGCAGCATCCTGCGCGTGGCGACAGTTGATGTGCTGGCGAAGGAATCTGATATTCAGAAGGTTTTGAACGATTCACGTCTGGATGCATCGCCTCTCGTTACAGAATTCATCAGACTGAACTACGCTCGAGCATCCGGAACGTTGGCCCAGGCTGCCGGCTCCACCGGAGCTTTCTCGGGTGGCGCTACCAATTTGAGTTTTAGTGGTGGCGCTGGCGGAGATGCTACTGGTGGAAGCGGAGACCAGGGGCTGTTGCCTATCATTTCGAGAAGACTTTCGCGCCGAGGCTCGATAGAAGTCGATGGTCGCAGCAATACGCTCATCATCACAGACGTCAAAGAAAATATCGATGCCGTGAGACAGCTGGTGGCGATTCTGGACCAACCAGAGCCTCAAGTTGAAATTGAGACGCGAATCGTCATTGCGCAACGCAACTTCAGCCGTGACCTGGGTGCCCAGCTTTCGATGGGTGTTGTCAATCTTGGCCGCGGAGGGCTGGGCAGTATTTCGACCTTGCCTGCCTCTAGCACAGGTGGAAGTGGAAGCGGCAGTGGTTCAGGTTCAGGTTCGGGTTCCGGGAGCGGTAGCTCGTCAGGCGGCGTGCAATCCGGTCCAAATCAGTTCGGTGTCTTCGGAGGTTTGGCCGGCACTCCGCAACCTAATCCTTCACTCGCGGCCGCGGCTGCCAGCACCGTCATCGGATTGACGACCGGCCTTTTTGGCACCGCACAGATCAGTGCCCTGATAACTCTCGCTGAGTCGCGTGGACAAGCGAAAACGGTTGCGACCCCTCGTGTTACTGCTCTTAACAATCGTCCAGCACAGATTGAGAGTGGCTCACAGATTCCCGTGCAAACTACGCAAGCGGCAAGTGGCACAGCGGTAGTGACAACGACCTTCGTCTCCGTTCCGCTTCGACTTTCCATTACGCCTCAAATTACGGATGTGGGAACAGTCGTACTAAGAGTCACAATTGAGAACAACACCATCAACACCGGTATTGCCGTAGGTGGCGTCCCCGGTATCGATACTCAGCGCATGCAATCCGAAGTGCTGGTACCAGATGGTGGCACCACAGTTATGGGTGGTGTGCTTGCTGACACTGAAGGTGAAACGCAACAGCGCACTCCTGGTCTCGCCTCGATACCAATAGTGGGCAATCTATTCAAACGCAAACTTTCAACTCGACTGAACAGCGAAATTCTGTTCTTTATTACACCGCACATCTATCGTCCTGACTATCAGGGACGACCCACTGCGGGAACGATTAGCACCGGACCACGCACGATGACGATTCCTCAACCTGTCCCGCTCGGCAATCCTCCAAGCAACACGCCGACCCCGACACAGTTGAACCAGCAGCAACAACCACAGTCGTCACCGCAAACGAATCCGGCGCAAACCACTCCGCAACTGCTTAGCGCGCCGACACCAAACAACCCCTCGGGCACAACAAACTCAGCTCGCCCGGGAGCGCTTGGCGGTCAGCGTCCGTAACAGGAGGTTAAGTCGATGTTTAAGGAAATGTTGGAAACGGTTGTTGGGCGCACCGAAGGAGGTCTCGGTGCGCTCATCATGGGTACAGACGGAATTGCAGTTGAAAAAGTGTTGGCGGAAGCGGGACTCGATGCCAACCTCGACGTCGCAGCAGCGGAATTTACCTCGCTTATCAGAAACGCTCAACGTGCGGGCCATGATACGGGCCTGGGCGGCTTAAAAGAGCTCGTAGCTTCACTTGAAGGAGCGACGCTGATCATGAGGATGTTGAGCCGCGACTACTTCGTCGTCCTGGCACTAGAAGCTAAAGGTAATCTTGGTCGGGCCAGGTACGAACTGCGCAAGGCGGAGTTGAAACTGGCGAAGGAATTTGCAGTCTAACCAGACCGAAAATTCCAATTTAGGAAGCAATACACCATGAGAACATCACGAACTCTTTGGGCCGCATTCGCATTCGCAGCAATTCTCGTAGTTGCACCTTGTGTCAACGGCAATTCATTCGTCGGCAAGGTTACTCAGGTCAATGAGGGTGATGTCATCACCGTGTCAAATCTCAATCGGCCGGTTCGGGTTCGCCTGTTGGGCGTAGATGCTCCTGAGTTGACGCAAGCCTTTGGAGACATCGCTAAGCAACATTTGACGGATCTCGTGTTGGACAAAATAGTAACGGTCCAATATGCCGGCTATACCTCAAACTTTGAACTGATATCCCGAGTACTAGTTGGAGATCGCGACATCTGCGCGCAAATGATTCGGGATGGAGCAGCCTGGTTTGACCCGAAGAGTAGTGTGTTAACGCCTGCCGATGCTGAAATCTACAGTCAGTCTCAAAGTGCGGCACGCGCTGAAAGAAGAGGGTTGTGGCAAGTTGATAGTCCGGTGGCACCGTGGGATTTTGTGAAAAGCAGCAACGCTCAGGCGATTGCTCCGAGCGCAACGGCAACACCTGCAGCAGCACCTAAGCCTAGAAATCGTGCGAATTCGAGTTTGACGACGGAAGGTTTGCGTTGGTCAAATATCGCGGCGAGCCGACCGTCAACCACTAGTCCAGCCGACGCCGCTGAAAAGCCTGCTCCTGATTCGAAAGGTCAATGGCGCACGCTGCGACCAGCTGGTGAGAAATTTTCAGTGATGGTTCCAGCGGATGGAAAATCCACTAGTCGTCCAATCCCGGCCGGCGATCGAATGATTAACTTTAACATGTACCTGGGCCAGCAAAATCTCTCGGTTTATCAAGTTATGTGGTTCACTGGTCCAAGTATGGGCGAGTCTGATGCCGACGCTATTAACGGAACGATGCAAGGATTTCTGAGAGGCCTGACTGCCAGTTATGAGGTACGCAATGGTGCAGGTTCTTTTCAATGCGAGACTCCTGAACCGCGAACCGTTTCGATGAAAGGTTACTCGGGACAGGAATTTGATTTTCAGTCTTGTTCTCTTCCGGGTATTGCGCGAGTGTTTACGAAAGTGGTGGGCGACGAGCGTCGGATGTATGTCTTTGGAGTATTTTATAGAGAGAAGGATGCGAACATCGGGAAATTCCTGAAGTCCTTCGAAATCATAGCTAACGAGACTTCAAGCGCTCGGAACCAGAACTGATTGAAAGCTATTATAGAATTTGAAGAGGCCACCTAATGAGGGTGGCCTTTTTTACGGAGTCTTGACGTAAGGCATCCCACGCAAAATGATTCGCTGCCGGCGTGCAACTCTGCGCGGATTAATTTGAGGATTGAAGACAGTCCTGGGATTGGGAATCATCGCTGAAAGAAAAGCGGCCTCGCTTGGCGTCAATGCAGAAGCTGATTTATTGAAGTAGCGCTCTGCGGCAGCCTCAGCACCGTAGATGCCGTCGCCCCATTCGATTACGTTTAAGTAGATTTCGAGTATGCGCTGTTTCGTGAGGCATCGTTCCAGCATCACCGTCACAATTGCCTCCTGGCCTTTGCGGATGAATGAACGCTCGGACGAAAGGTAGAGGTTCTTAGCGAGTTGCTGAGAAATAGTTGAGGCGCCGCGCTTAAACTCGGGAAAATTCGGGAGCCAGTCGTCGTCTTCGCCCTCTTTTTTCGCCTCCTTTGCGGCCTCTCTTTGTGCCTGGTCCCAGGCTTTCTGAATGGCCTGATAGTCAAAACCGTGATGATAAACGAAGTTCGTGTCCTCACCCGCCAGCACCGCACGTTGAAGATTGATTGAGATTCGATCCAATGGAAGCCACTGTTGTTCTCGCCGGAGTTGTTGCCCTTTAGCTTCAGCTTGTTGTGCCCGCGTGTCTATCAAAGAAGTTGATGACGGGTTGGTGGAACGAAGTCGAAACACGCGGACGAATAAGATTGCCTCGTAGATGATGGTGCCGATAACGATGCCGGCAACGAGAAGGAAAAACCATTTAAAAAGTTTGCGCATTCCGCACTCAATTTCAATTACGCGAATCTTCGACTCGACGCTTGAACTTCAAAGAGCTCTTTAACCATTCGTATCGTGTTGCAGTGGATTTCGATCGTGTCATTAATATCTTTTCCGTACCCGCCAGACATAACCGTTACTACAGGTATCTCATGCTCGTAACATCGGTGCAAGACCATCGCATCGCGTTCCCGCAATCCCTCTATCGACAATGCAAGTCGACCTAGTTTGTCGTTTACATAAGGATCGGCTCCAGCTAAGTAAAACACGATATCAGGTTTTGACTTTAAAACGATCGGCAGGCTTTGGGCCAATGTGCTCAAGTATTCTTCATCAGAAGTACCGTCGGCCAGCTCGACATCGAGGTTTGAGCGTACTTTGAAGAGCGGATAGTTATTCGCGCCATGCATGGAGAATGTAAACGTTAGAGGGTCTCCGGAAAAAATTGTTGCCGTGCCATTACCCTGGTGTACGTCGCAGTCGATAATTGCAACGCGATTGATGAATAACTCCTGTCGCAGTGTGCGGATAGCAACCGCAACATCATTTAAAACACAGTATCCCTCGCCGCGATCGGCAAAGGAGTGATGAGTTCCACCTGCTAAGTTTGATCCGTAGCCAAGTTCGATAGCCGTTCGCGCAGCAGCGATTGTTCCTCCCACGGCAAAAAAGGAACGGGTGACGAGCGATTGTGACCACGGCAGACCGAGTCTTCTAATTTCCTTCGTAGTAAGCGTTCCGTCACGGAGTCTTGTCACATAATCGTCTGTATGGACGAGTTTTACTTGCTCGACTGAAGCGGGCTCAGGTTCCAGCAGGTCGTCTGGACGCAGAGTACCTTCGCGAAGAAGTTGATCGCGAACCATCTCAAACTTTCGAATGGGGAAGATGTGAGTTTGGCCGATGTCGGCGTAATAGCGCGGTGAATAGAAGACCCTCATC
>DASROI010000130.1:0-7014 GCA_035646955.1 Pyrinomonadaceae bacterium | reverse complement strand
AGGTTAACAGCCAGTACAGTCTAAGTTACTACCCGCCAGATAAGAATGCCGGCTGGCGCAAAGTCGAAGTGAGTATCGCGCACGCCGAGCGCCCCACGCTACGTTATCAACAACGCTACTTGATCAGGTGAAAGGGTGATGCAGGACCAGTAACTATAAGCACAGAGTTGGAAATTAGAACCGTTCTTCGCACTCCAAGAAAGCTACCAAGAGACTGCAAAACGTTTATTCATCGGTTCGATTCCGATCGCCGCCTCCATACTCAACTCTAATAATTAAAACAACTTACTGGTGCAGGCGTGATGGTCTGTTGAGCGTCTACCGTCCAAAAACTTCAGCACCGGCGCCTAAGCGTTCCGATGACGCTCGATGCGGGCGATCCAACCTTCACGAAAACCAGCCACATGAGGCTGGTGAACCGCGATTTCTCCGACTCGAAACTCATACGCATAACCACAACTTCCCCGTATTTTTGACAGGTATTAGAGCTCCCAGCCGCGTCCATACTCTCGCCGGACAAGACCGAATCCTAACCGACGGAGGAGCAGCAACATGCTTAGCGTCAGATACTCGAAAGAGCAACTTTCTAGAGTGCCTACTTACGAACGAGTGAAGACTGGACGTCATCACATTAAAGTCGCGCTCGTCCTGACGTTAGTGACCGCCCTTGCGTCTGTTCCTTTGACCGCGCAACAGCCAAAACCTCGAATTGAAAGAGACCTCCTGGGAGAAAAGGAAATTCCAGGCGATGCTTACTACGGCGTGCAGACTGCGCGCGCGAAAGAGAACTTCCAGATCTCGGGAATCCCGATCAATCACTATCCCGGATTTATTGAAGCGTGGGCCATAGTCAAACTTGCGGCAGCACGAGCGAATAACGATGTTGGGGCGATGAAAAGAGATCGCCTCGAGGCGATCGAAAAGGCTACTCAGGCCTTGCGCGATGGTAAGTACCTCGATCAATTTCAAGTGGATTGGTACCAGGGTGGCGCGGGAACTTCGACCAACATGAACGCTAACGAGGTACTCGCTAACATCGGACTCGAGTTAACCGGGCACAAGAAGGGTGAGTATCAGTACCTGGAGCCGCACGACGATTTGAACATGTCGCAGTCCACTAACGATTCCTATCCGACTGCTCTCAAGGTGGCGATGATATTGCGGAACGACATGCTTGTGTCAGAGCTGCAAAAGCTCGTCGTGTCTTTTCGTGCAAAAGGTGATTCGTACCTTGAGATCGTCAAAATGGGGCGGACTGAAATGCAGGATGCTGTTCCCATGACGGTCGGACAAGAACTGCATGCCTTCGCTGCATCCCTGGAAGATGAGATCACTGGACTCCAAGAGGCGGAGAAGTCTCTTTACAGTGTGAACATGGGTGCCACCGCCATCGGTACGGGTATCAACGTGCCGGCTGGATATGCGGAAAAGTGTGCGTTCCATCTAGCACGTCTCACTGGCAAACCTATCGTCCCTGCCTCCGACATGCTTGCTGCAACATGGGACCAGAGAGGATTCGTAGCTTACTCCGGTGCGCTAAAAAGCCTTGCAATCAAACTCTCAAAAATTTCAGGCGATCTGATCCTACTTGCGTCGGGACCTCGAGCTGGGCTTTCAGAGATCGACTTACCCGCACTACAACCCGGTTCGTCGATCATGCCCGGCAAAGTTAACCCGGTAGTTCCGGAGGTTATGAATCTCGTCGCGTTTCGGGTGATGGGAAACGACTACGTAACCACCCTTGCCGCCCATTCGGGACAACTTCAGCTCAACGCTTACGAGCCGATTGAAGGTCTATGCATCATGGAGTCGCAACATCTGCTCTTTAACACGTCGAAACTATTTCGAACAAAATGTGTAGATGGAATAACAGTTAATGAAAAGGTGCTCTCTCGATACATGGAGACAACAGTGGGAATTGTGACAGCGTTGAATCCTGTAGTGGGTTATGAAAAAGCTACGGAGTTGGCGCAGGAAGCGTACAAGAGCGGAAAGGGGATCCTTGAAGTGATCAGAGACAAGAAAGTTCTGACCGAAGCTCAAATCAAAGATCTTCTCGATCCTGTGAAGCTCACTAATCTAGACAAGCGGAAGTATCAAACAAGCCCCAAGAGGAATAACCAATAGTTGAAACAACTATTGGTGTGGGGGGATGACGCCGGCCTGGCATAAGGAGAGATCATGAAACACTTACAAAAGTTCCAGTACTTGATAATTGTCCTGACTTTCGTGGTCGCTTGCCCGTTCGCGAATGCGCAACAGAAACCCAACATTGTGATCCTCGCAACTGGCGGAACGATCGCCGGGGCAGGGACAACTGGAACGCAATCAGCGTATCAGTCTGGCGCAGTTGGAATCGACACCATGGTGAACGCTGTCCCTGGCATCGAGAAGCTTGCAAATATCAAGGGCGAGCAGATCTCGAATGTGGGTTCGCAAGACATGTCGTTTGAAATCATGTTGAAGCTTGCCAAGCGCATTAATGAACTACTTCCGACAACCGGTGTAGATGGCATCGTGATCACTCATGGGACCGATACGATGGAGGAAACGGCGTACTTCCTAAATTTGACTGTAAAGAGCGATAAACCGGTCGTGATGGTTGGTTCGATGAGGCCGTCTACGGCGGTGAGTGCAGATGGTCCCTTGAACCTGTACAACGCAGTTGCGGTAGCTGCCGATCCAAAAGCGAAAGGACAAGGAGTGTTGGTTGTGATGAACGATCACATTCATGCTGCGCACTCGCTAACCAAAACGAGCACCACGGCAATTCAAACTTTCATGTCACCGCTTCGCGGGCTGGTTGGGATCACTGCTTATGGCAAGAATGATTGGTACAACGCTCCTCCATGGAAGCACACGACGCAGTCCGATTTTGACGTAGCGAAGGTCACCAAACTACCACGTGTCGATATTGTTTTCGCTTGTGCAGACATGTCCCCGGATTTGATCGACGCGAGCGTCAACGCAGGAGCGAAAGGGATCGTCATTGCGGGTGTTGGCAACGGCAATATGAACAAAGCATCAGTCGACGCAGCAGCGAGAGCTGTCAAGAAGGGTGTAGTAGTAGTTCGCAGCAGCCGCGTAGCTACGGGCACCGTTGATCGCAACGTTGAGGTGAACGACGATCAACTCGGATTCATCGCTTCAGATGAGTTGAATCCGCAGAAGTCACGGATTCTCCTCTCGTTGGCTCTGCTGACCAATCCTCAACCTGCAACGCTACAAGAACTTTTCAGAACTTACTGAACTAGGCCCGCATGAGCAATGAGAATCATAATGAAGTCTCTATTGCTATGGTTGGCCGTTGTCTCCTTTATCTTCGCGGAAGGCGAGGTGGGGGCTCAGCAAAGTGACACTCGGAGTTCCAACCCTTCCGCATCCGCACCTCAACGATCCCCAACACCTGCCGGTCACGACTCTCCACCAGACTCTCCTAAGACACTCGAAGACACGATCGACGCCAGTGAAGACGACGAACCGCCGAGTCGCAAGTTAATTCGCTGGAATGAGTATCAAGGTCCGAATTTCACACTTCAGTTTGGAGCCGGGATTCTCTATGACTATGGCGCATTTGCCCAGGATCAGGACAGTAAGAGACAGATCGCGATGTACCCCGGTCACAAGGTTCGCGATTTTCGTTTGCTCTTCCGAGGAAAGCTGTTTCCCAGAATTAAGCGATCAATCACCTGGAGTGCCGGTGTTATGTATGACGCACCAAACAGTGCGTGGCGGATGAGACAAACGGGAATCATGATCGCCACGCCTGAGCTCTGGGGATCGGTCTTCGTTGGTCGCTCTAAAGAAGGCTTCTCTCTAAACAAGATTATGGTCGGTTACGACGGCCTGACCATGGAGCGTTCAACACTCAACGATGCAACGATCCCGATTCTCGCCGACGGAATTAAGTGGTTGGGCTACATTCCGAAACGGAAAATCCTCTGGAATCTTGGCTACTACAACGACGTGTTGTCGAAAGGTCAGTCGTTTTCAACGTATTCAAGTCAGGTATCAGGAAGATTCGTCGTGCTTCCTATACTCTCAGAGAAAGAAAATAAAGTACTTCATCTCGGCGTCATGGTGCGTGTAGGTAAACCGCTCGACAACAAGATTCGATTCCGATCTCGTCCCGAGTCGAATGTTGCTCCTTACTTCATCGACACCGGAACATTCGAATCCGACTCGACGCGCATGGCAGGATTTGAAGCTTACTATCGTGGAAAGCGGTGGTTTTTCGGAAATGAATACTGGTGGGTGTTTGTATCGTCTAACACGAAAAGCAATCCTACGTTCCACGGAGGCGACGTCATCATGAGTTACCTCTTCAATGACGCCACGCGTCCTTACAACACCGCAGGAGGTTATTTTCGAGCTGTCGATCCCAAGCGCAGTGTTTTTGAAGGTGGACCCGGTGCATGGGAACTTGTGCTTCGATACACACGGAGCGTTTTCAACGATAAGACTGTCCAGGGAGGAACGTTCGGTAGATTCACGTCGCAGGTAAACTGGTACCTCTCACAGAATCTTCGCTTAGAGTTCAATTACGGATACGGTCGTTTGAATCGATTCGACCTCAAAGGCAATACGCAGTTTTTGCAGAGTCGATTTCAGTTCTATTTCTAGACAGGTAATCCGGCTCTTAACTCGGCGGCCACTTAGGTGTTCTTATCACTTAATTGAAGGCACCGATATCGTAGGAATGCTTTGCACAAAAACTCTAATCTTGGTGAGTGGCGAGCGATCAGTACAGTACCGCGACCGAAGCGACCGGATGGCACACTCAACGGACCAACCATCAGATTTTAGGCGTAATGTTGAGTGTGTCATCCGGTCGCTGCGCTCGCGGTACTGTACTGTTGGCATGTCCGTAGGACTAGTTGATTCTAACTTCCGAGCCGTCATTGTCACTTTGGACAGGACTATGTGCACGAAGACGTTTTTGCTGCAGATTGCTGCGATAGGCTTGTTCCAGATATTCGGCACCATCAACTGTTAGGACCAGCCGCGATTTGTCGTCGAGCACAACCAACTTCTTTTGCATTAGAAACCAAAGCGTGAATTCAATATGTTCTCTTGGCCTGCCTATCAATCCTTCCATTTCGCCGTAAAAGATCCCCGGATTGGCCGCATCCAGTCGGCGTTTCGTGTAGAGCGCCTCGAGGATGGTGTTTCGAATGACCTGCTCCAGCTCAAAGTCGTTCTCTGACGCCGCGCCGTTGTCGACAAGGCGCCAACGATCCTTCTGGTTTTGAAGGTGCGACACGTCGTACTGTGCCCGTTTTTCGGGATCGCTCAACACGGTGTAGGCTTCAAGAATTTGACGAAAACGGTTCTCGTTGCCAGTGTGTTGATTATCGGGATGCAGACGCTGGGCCAGCATCCGGAACACGCGATTGATCGTTTCCGGCTCAGCGTTTGGGCTCACCTGAAGCAATTCGTAATAGTCGATAGCCTTATTGTTAGACATAGGGGGGGAACCAATCATTCACTGAAAGGGATTCTGGGTTAGGGAGTTCAAAAGAACAGGCCAGCGCGTTGAGGTCACGTTAGTCCTCGAGGACTTTTTGGAGTGTAACCTAAAATGACGAAAAACTAACAAAAATCTCTCAAAATTGAGTCGTACCGCAGACCGCTCCTCCCCATTTATGTGCGATAACTCTATGCTGGATAATGGTTTACAAGACCACAGGCAACGACGTTCGTAGATAGCTCACACGTCCAAGAGCCGAGTGGCGCCAAAGCACTCGACCACTTGAAGAACTGTTCAGCTTAGCCATCAGGTGAGTTTCTAGCTTCGACGTGGGCCATAAAGCCCTTGAGAAGTCGATCAAACATGCCAATCGCATTGCCGTCAGCAAAAACATTTGCGTCGTCGCATATTTGGGGAAGCTTAGAACGTATCTCATCGTGCGAGACTCCAGTGAAAAGCATGACTTCCTGAGCTTCAACGAGTTGACGAACGGGCAAACCATATTGATTGGCTAACTCATCCAGTTCCGAACGTGTGAGAATAGCCATTTAATCGCGTGTAGAGCATCACAAACAGAAAAAGATTTAAGAAATGAAAATGGTCAGACCGCAAAATGCTTGAGGCCAGCCGAGATAGACGCATGAATGTGGCGCCTCCAGTGAGAATGAGAAAAGGTCCAGGACATTACGGCTCCATCAGCGAAAGAAGATAAATATGGAAAGAGCTTTGATTTGTGTCACAACTCTATTTTTAGTTTGCTCCTCTATGATTCCAGGCACTGCACAGACCAATACGGAGAAATATGTTGTTCCCCTACCAGAAACTGTTCTGCTCGCCGTGGCCGCCCAACCAGACTGTCCATTACAGCTTGAGCAGCCGAGACTACTTCTGGGAGTAACTCCTCGCACGCAGCCGGAATTTGAATTCAAAGCGCGGAATATCGGTGCGAAGTCAATCGTCCGGTACACCGTTTCCTTTTGGTCATCCAATATGACGGGCGGTACCCTTGCTGCTGGCCGATCACTCGAGCGAGCGCTTTTACCTGGAGAGGTCTTGTCCGCATTCACGAAAGACGGTGAAATAATTCCTTTGACGGAGGAAACGCGGGCCGAGCTAAAACTAAATGGCAAAATGCAAATGATAGTAGTTCTCATGATTGATAAAGTGGTGTTCGGAGATGGGACCACTTACAACGCGGAAACTACTTCAAAAGCGCTCGGTGAATTCTTCGAAAAAGAGTAAAGCTTAAATCGCACAACTGAGCTCGCATCGTGAATTAGAAGGGGGGGCGATAGCTAAATGCCTGAACAATGGAGGGTCTACGCGTTTGGAATTATGGTGCTTGGACCGGGTGGTGATGATCAGGACGAAGATACCGTTTGGCATCAAATACCTGGCATTACCTTCGCGAGGTCCAAACGTGAAGCCGTCAGTAAAGCGTTTCGGAAAGCGCAACGCGAGTATCCAGAATCCGAAGGTTATTCAAACCATCGAGCAGTTGTGGTAGAGGTGACTCATGACTTTCTGGATCTCACAAATAAACT
>DASROI010000129.1:0-3962 GCA_035646955.1 Pyrinomonadaceae bacterium | reverse complement strand
TTTCCTTAAGACCTTCGCAACAGATAAATAAAGAGGGGAGCCCCGATTAAAGCCGTGAGTGCTCCCACCGGTAGTTCACGCGGCGCAATCACCGTTCGTGCCAGAGTGTCAGCTATCATCACAAAAATTGCCCCGCCAAGTGCCGCCGCCGGAATACTGATGCGGTTATCGCTGCCGAGCGACAGTCGTGCAAGATGCGGTACAACCAGGCCAACGTAACCAACTGAACCACTCGCAGCTACTGAACTACCAACGAGTAAACTGGCAACAATAAAAACCAGAAGACGCACGCGCCCAACCTCGACACCCAGGTCGAAAGCGTCACGCTCGCCCAGCATCAACAGATTTAGCGAACGTGCGTTCAGTGACAGGATGACCGCACCTAAGACTGCGATGCCTATCGTCAACGGCAGCAGAGTCTTACTTGAGCCCGACAGATCACCTAACAACCAAAAGGTGAAGGATCTGATTCGAGTTGCATCCATCAACGTGGTGACGAACACGATCACTGACGAGAGAAAAGTCGTTACTATCACCCCGGATAAGATCAATCTTTCAGGAGTAGCGCCAACCCTGCCACGTGCCAGGCGATATACCGCAAACGTTGCGAGCAATGCCCCAGAGAACGCTAGCGTTGGTCGACTCCATTCATTTGCTCCAAAGAAAACGAGCGCGATCATGGTCCCGACCGCAGCCCCGTTTGATATGCCGAGCAGGTATGGCTCGGCCAGTGGATTTCTCAAAAGAGCCTGGTAACTTGCGCCCGCCGTTGCCAGTGAACCCCCTACGGCTGCAGCTAAAAGGATTCGCGGTAGACGAATCTGAAACAGAATGTCGAACTGCTCTGACGATAGACCACAGGTCGCATTTCCGAACGACAGCAACGAACAAAGTGCCGCGCGGGCAGGCAGCGTTTCGCTCCCAACCAGCGCCGTGATGCCAATGCAACCAAACAAAGCAAAGATCAGGACACTACACGCAATGAGTGTCTTCCGAGCTGTGACGCGGCCACTATTTGAAGAAGTCACTGTCGTCACGTGGTCGCATCGGGTTCAAACATTTGATGATTCAAAATTGACATTTCTCAATCATTAACTGGTTTACACCTGGAATAATCGACTGAGAATTATCAACTCATAAAGTGAACACATCAATCACTTAAACGCTTCCGGATGAAGTGCTCGGGCCATTTCTTCCAACCCGTCCACCGCTCTTGGACCAGGACGCACCAAATGATCGTCATTGATTTTATAAACACGATCATTAATCACGGCGGGTGATTTCCTCAGTGGTTCGGCGACGACTGTGTTCGCAGCGCCCATCGAGCCGCCGGTTGGCAGGATAATGGCGTCAGGTTTGGCTGCGAGCGCGGATTCAGCGCTGTACTTGGGCCAGGCTCCAGCTACGTCTGCGGTCACAGATAGTCCACCCGCGCGGCGAATGAGATCCGTTACAAACGCGTCGTGTCCGGCAGTGTACAGAGGCTCAGCCGAGAGCTGATAGAAGAGTCGCACTGGTGGTCGCGACTTCACTGCCTCTTCAACAGCCGTCGTCCTGCTGCGTAGCGTTTGAATTAATTGTTTGGTCTCCCCGGTGGTTCCGAGTATCTCGCCAACCTGCTCGATTGAGCGAAAGACGCCTTCAAGATCATGAGGGTCAGTTACAAAGACTGAAATGTTTTGATCTTGAAGTTGCCTGGTGAAGCCTTCCAGTTGTGAGGCAGTTGAGACGAGGACAACCTGCGGCTTCAGAGCAATGATTCGTTCGATACTCGGGTGAAGTGTGTCGCCAACTTTACTAATACTTTTCGCAGCTTCGGGATAGTCGCAATAGCTCGTATCTCCAACAAGGCGACTACCACCTCCGACTGCGAAAGCTATCTCAGTGAGGTTTGGAGCAAGTGAAACTACCCGTTCAACTGATTGTGGGATGACAACGGCAACTCCCGTGTCGTCCTTAATAGATCTTGTAGAGGTTGAGTGTGAGCCAACCAGAACGTCGTTGCAGCTGACGCAGATCGCAAGGGCTACAAGCGAAATGACGAGTTTGAGTTTGATTGACTGTAAAAGCAAAAAAGCCTCACCAGGCTTCTCTGAACTCGTCAGGTTGAAGGCATTGGCGGGACTTTAGGATTGGAAGGCCCGGCTGCCTCAAACACCTTTCCGCGAGTGTTGAGAAGGCAAAACGTCTCGGGCAGGTCTCCTGACTCTGGAAACTCGAAAGTTTCTCAATACAGTGGCGCGACCGCGCGGGATTCTCACCCGCTTCCCTATTCTCCTCCTTGAATCACAAAGGCTTGGCGTAAGCGATTCTGAGAGGCACCCGAAACATATTTTGAAAAAGAACTATCGAATGGAGCGGACACTAACACGTGACTAGACGAGTGTCAAACCTCCTAAATTCGAGAACGAGTGCTCGTCGGTCTAATTGAAGAGTAGCCAGTCGAACGTAACAGAGTCGTCGGGTATAAACACGTCACCCACGCGTCAAAATGCTCTTCGGTAAATTTACTTTTGAAGAAAAGCCATGATTACAAGCAAGAGAAAAGGTAAATTCCCGAGTAGAACGAATAGCCGATACATATACAAGATCCGTGTGGCTCGCGCATTGCCTCTGATCCACAGCGGAGTCAAGAATAGCCAGTGTGCCGAGCATCGTCGCATGGCGCGCGAGCTTTCAGGTCTGATAAATATTCCTAGTTTCACCTCACTCGGTATCCAAAAAAATCCGTGAGGCTGCCCGTCATCCTTCCAGGTCATCTTGTGCCATTCATACTCCGTGCGGACAAGACAGTCGAACGCAACAAAAGCGGCGATTAGAGATAAGCAGATTAGTATGAGGATCGAGATGCCTAACATTGCCGTTTCCGATAAAGACGGGTTGATTATATAACAAAGCGCCGTCGGGCCGGCGCACTCCAAAGTTGCCTCGGGTGGGAGGCTTCAGTAAGATTCTGGCTTCTAA
Source organism: Pyrinomonadaceae bacterium (assembly GCA_035646955.1). Taxonomy (GTDB): domain Bacteria; phylum Acidobacteriota; class Blastocatellia; order Pyrinomonadales; family Pyrinomonadaceae; genus PSRF01. Next base: position 998 of record DASROI010000129.1, on the reverse strand, counting down.
TTAACTCAGTAGGAATCAAAAAAGATGATCAAAACTGTCGAGTGGACCAAAGATGGAGTGCGCATGTTGGACCAGCGCCTGCTCCCGGGCGAAGAGAAATACCTGATGCTGCGCTCTTATGACGAGGTAGCAGAGGCCATCAAGAAGATGGTGATCCGCGGTGCTCCCGCCATCGGCGTGTCCGCTGCTATGGGTATCGCCCTCGGCGCAAGTCAGTCAGTTGGGACCTCCGTTGCTGATCTTGAAGACGACCTCGATTACATCTTCGATGTCATGGGCAAGACTCGTCCAACAGCCGTCAACCTGTTTTGGGCCATCGAGCGGATGCGAACAGCATTCAAAAAGGCAAAAGCATCGAACGACATCGACGCAGCCAAGAAAGCAATGGTCGACGAAGCGCTAGCGATCTTTGAAGAGGACATCGCTGCTAACCGGGCTATTGGTCGCAATGGCGCGGACCTTATCGCGGATGGCGCAACCGTTCTCACCCACTGCAATGCAGGTGCACTCGCAACGGCAGGGGATTATGGGACAGCACTCGGAGTCATTCGTGGTGCTCGGGATGCCGGCAAACGTGTTGCAGTAATTGCGGACGAAACAAGGCCATTTCTTCAGGGCTTGCGGTTAACGGCCTGGGAACTTGCAAAAGACGACATTCCGGTAACCGTTATCACTGACAGCATGGCGGGTCATGTGATGAAGAGCGGAAAAGTGGATGCCGTCGTGGTTGGCGCCGACCGAATAGCAGCAAATGGGGACACGGCAAACAAGATTGGGACTTACATGGTCGCAGTTCTAGCGCGCGAACACGGTGTGCCGTTCTACGTTGCGGCGCCACTGAGTACGCTCGATATGTCACTTGTTTCGGGAGATGAGATTCCGATTGAAGAGCGGGATTCGATGGAAGTGACTCACATTCGTGAACACCAGCTCGCACCCGATGGCGTGAAGGTTCACAACCCGGCGTTCGATGTCACGCCGCACCAATTCATCACAGC
>DASROI010000128.1:0-49581 GCA_035646955.1 Pyrinomonadaceae bacterium | reverse complement strand
CGGAGACGACAAGGATCCGGTCATTGGTTCAAATGAAAATGGCGGAAACTTTACGTTGCCTCGGAAGCCCGTTCGGAAGCGCCTTCAAGGGATTCCCCAATTTGTCATTACGCGGGGTGGTGAGTATTGCTTCATGCCGGGACTGCGAGCATTGAAATGGTTAAGCGAACTTGAAACATAGGTAGAGCAGTGACCAGAAAACTGAGCTATCGGATCTTCGTCGGGCGAATTGGCATTCTTATTCTAATGTTGATCGTCATCAGCCAGATTAACGGTCAGGTGCGCGGTGTTTATCCGGTCGGCATGAGTGCAACTAACTCCGGAGTTACACCACGTTCAGGATTCAGTTACTCCAACCTTTTAGCGATCTACTCGCGCAAAGAGTTTAGAGGTACGCGCGGAGAAATCCTGGCGAAGGGTGGACAGACTGTCACTATGGATTTGAACTCGATTGTCTGGGTCAGCGTGGATGAGATTTTGGGTGGCGCGAGGTTTTCAATGTCAGCAACGTTGCCAGTTGCAAACAACTCCCTGACGTCTGAGATCCAAGGTCCAATCAGTGGCGGGCAAGGTTTCGCCGACTCGTATTATCAGCCGTTCATTTTGGGTTGGGAGAAAGACCGCGTCGCGTTTCGCGCCGTCTATGGATTCTTGGCGCCGACCGGCAGATTTAATGTCAACGGGAGTGACAATGTTGGTTCCGGTTACTGGACGCATGCTTTGTCCTCAGGCCAAACGATCTACTTAACGCAGAACAAGAGAACGACACTCTCTGCTTTTCAGATGTACGAGATTCACACCAAACAGGAAGGAACGCGGATCCATCCTGGCCAGACCATGAATCTTGACTATTCTGTGACCCGGGTAATTCCGTTGCGGACTGAACTCGGCTTGCAAATCGGGGTGGCTGGGTACAACCAGTGGCAGACTACCGACAAGACAGGACCGACGATCACTCCCGAACAGGCCGCTGCGCACTATCGTGTAAATGCACTTGGTTTCGCAGCCAATTTGAACATGCCAGCGCGCGTAAGTGTTGGTATCAAGTACTTCAAGGAGTTCGGAAACCGCTCAACTTTCCAGGGCTACTCGTTTCAACTTGCTGGTGCGATCAGCTTCTAGGACAAACGTGGAGAAATTAACTTCCGCTGGAGGATCTACGAATGCGAGACATGCTGATGCGCATTTTGATGAATGTTACGGACCGGGTAGGCGGGCCTATGACCTTTCGGATTGTTCTGCAACCAATGATGGCCGCGCTACTCGCCATCATTGCAGGAGTGAAAGATGCGCGGACTGGTCGGCCTCCTTATTTCTGGACAATTCTTACCGATCCAGGCCAGCGTGCCGATCTGGTGCGCGAGGGATGGAAGTCTATCGCGCGCGTGTTTTTTCTCGCCATCATCATGGACGTTATTTATCAGGTGATCGTCCTGCGGTGGGTTTATCCGTTCGAGGTGATTTTGGTTGCGATTCTTTTGGCTGTAGTTCCGTATCTTTTGATTCGAGGCCCGGTTAACCGACTTGCGAATCGCTTACTAAGGAAGCGTGAAGCTACGCAATGATTGCTAAAGCTTCGCAGAATGAAGTGGACCATGAGTGAGCAGTCGTCCCAAATTCCCGGGGAACTGTTGGGACTGCAAATTTTTAGCACTGCGCTCCGTGGTCCACATTTCTTGGGTGTTGCCATAGTAAATTGGAACAGCAACCCAACCCTTCACTATTGAATCCAGACTTTGAAAATGGTCGACGTTTTAGTAATTGGAGGTGGTCCGGCTGGCGTAGTTGCCGCGCTTCGCGCTGCCGATTCAGGCGCTAAGACCACGCTGGTTACTCGTGACGAGTTCGGAGGCATGGCCGCCAATGATGGACCAGTTCCGGTGCGTACACTTGCTCATGCTGCCCGGTTGATCCGAGACGCCCACCAGCTTGGCCGATACGGAATCGTTGTGGGCGAACCATCAGTTGACTATCCCCGCCTACTGGCCCGTGTGCGAGAAGTAGTCGGGGAGGTCCAAACGAACTCGACTTTTCGCGCCCAGATTAACGCGCTTGCTGTGAATGTTCATGAAAACGCCGGCAGCGCTCGATTCATTGATCCACACACTATTGAAACCGCGAGCCGGCTGCGACTGAGCGCCGCGAAGATCATAATTTGCACCGGTGGCATCGGCCGTCAACTCACAGTTCCTGGATCCCAGTTCACTGCCACCCACAGTGATGCGTGGAACTTAACCTCCATACCTGAATCGATTCTGGTCCTCGGCGGAGGTGCGACCGGCGTGCAGGTAGCTTCGGTGTTCAATGCCTTCGGTTCAAAAATTCAACTCTTTCACGCTGGCCCGCGTATGCTGCCGACGGAGGACGAGGATGTATCGTCGGCCGTCGCCAGCGCCTTTCGCAGTTCAGGGGTGGTGGTGAGAGAGAACTTTGGAATCGTCGAGTCATTCGAAACGATACCAGCGGGAGTGCGGATGTGGTTTGCCAAAGACGGCCAGCGAGATAGCGTGGAAGCAAGCTTGGTGGTAAGCGCGATAGGCTGGAAAGCAAATACAGCAGACCTGGACCTCGTGAAAGCCGGAGTAGAGACTGACGAAAGGGGCTTTATTCAGGTGGACGAGTTTCTCAGAACCTCGTCACAAGATATCTTTGCGGCTGGCGACGTTACCGGTAGGCTGATGCTGGTGCCACAGGCCATTCAGCAAGGATTTGTCGCAGCAACCAATGCGGTTCGCGGTCAAACCATGACGTCTGCCGATCAAGTTGCTCCGATTGGTAGTTTCACCAATCCGGAATATGCTCAAGTGGGCTTGACCGAAGCGAAGGCCCGCGAAAGCTACAATATTGCTACAGCGATGGTTGGGTTTGACTCGACTACACGGACGATCATCGATGGCCAGACCTACGGCTTCTGTAAGCTGATTGTGGACCGACAAACACGCCTCATCCTGGGATGTCATGTAGTTGGAGAACGTGCAGTCGATATCACTCAGGTTGCTGCCGTAGCGATTGCGGCGGGAATGCGCGTCGATGACCTGGCCCGGGTCCCGCTTTCATTTCCCACTTATGCTGGAGCGCTTGGTCGAGTTGCCGCCAAGGTCACTCGCCAGCTCAATTTGACGCTCGACTGGCAAGGCGGCAGTGTGGACTTAGTCTAATAGACTTCTCTCGTATCGCATTTCAGTTCGGAATGGAGCCCGGCGATGGGTACTCATGAAACTACTGGGACAACGTACTGAAAATAGACGCAAAAATACGGCTCCGGATAATTGCTCGGAACCGTAAGTTGCTGAAAATAAGTGGCGGAGCCGACGGGACTCGAACCCGCGACCTCCGACGTGACAGGCCGGCGTTCTAACCAACTGAACTACGACTCCGCATTTAAAAACTTTTAAGATCTGAGATTCAGCGATCCGAGATCTTTTTTGGTAGGCACGGAGGGATTCGAACCCCCAACCTCTTCCTTGTAAGGGAAGCCGTCTACCATTGACGTACGTGCCTACACTTGGACAGCCCTGTCGCTATCCAATTTTCAAAAGACGGGCATCAGACCGTCAAACTTCGTTCGGCACGTCTGTTATCAAACTCGTTCATCGCCGAACCGGTCGCGATAAGCGAGTCGTCATGCTATGAGACCGTCGCAATTGTGTCAAGTTTGGTTCGGGGAGCTAGTATCCTAACCTGGCCTACTCAGTGCAACCTTAGTATTCTCTGAACTCTGTGGTGAGCAAAGTCCGAAGAAATCCATCAAACCGAGTAAGAGATGGGTCGCCGATTACAGCGGGTTGCTTTGCACAAAAAATAAGGTGCCTTCCATTACGGTACATATATTAAGGAAAGCCCCTACAATTTTGCTCGCTACCGCGTTTGCAGTTATATTCTCCTCACACGAGCCCATCCGGAATTATCAATATGTCGATACTGACTAAACGCCGAAGTTCTAAGGGCCGAGTCATCCTTTTGACACTGCTCGCCATAGCCGTACTCAACGTCCCAGTCTTTGACCGTGCTGGTGCCCAACAAATAACACAGCAACAGACCCAACGGCCGAGGCGAGTATCGGGAGGGACCACGGATCAGGCGCCTGCTCCAAACTCCAAAGACGAAGTGGATGAGGGCGACGTGGTACGAGTCGATACACAGCTTGTATCCGTACCTGCCGTAGTTACTGATGCGAATGGCCATCCTTTAACCGGATTGCGGCCTGAAAATTTCAAACTGGTAGAGGATGGCGCGGTTCAAAACATTACCAACTTCGGAACCGTTGACACGCCTTTCGAAATCGCGCTGCTTCTGGACACCTCCGGATCGACACGCGAAGATGTTGCCCTCATTCGCCAGGCTGCGAACAGTTTTATCGAGGCCTTAAGAACTGGCGACCGAGTAGGAATCGTAGCCTTCAATACCGACCGGACAACCGCCGATTCCATCGCGACTGTTGAAACACTAAGTCCGTTAACAGCCGATCGACAATCGCTGCGAACAGCCATCGGGAATCTTGGCGCCAGCAACGGTACTCCTTATTACGATGCGCTCGAGCGGGTGGCCGACGAAATTTTCCGCGAACCACCTCGCGATGAAGTTAAAGGACGGCGAGCTGTAGTCGCGCTGACCGACGGCGTCGACTCTGCGAGCACTTCAGATTTCAATTCGGCGAAACTGAAACTATCGCGAGCTGGAATCGCTTGCTATTTCATCCAGGTGAACACCGAAGACTTTGTCGAAGACCGCTTGATGAAGGACTGTCAGGACGATGGCCGGCTGGCACTTTCGCAGCGTCAATTGCAACGTTACCGCGAAGTGTTTGTACCAACCGCTAAGGCCGAGGACTTTACAAACTTCTGTCAGATGGGGCCATTCCAGAAAATGTCGATAAGTCGCGAGCTTTACAACCTGGCAAGACGTGAAATGAACGACCTGTCTCACGCTTCCGGCGGTCGAAGTTTTGTTGCCTCAAATTTGACGGATGCCCGAGTGGCTTTCTCGAGAGTGGCCGCCGATTTAGGTACGCTCTACAGTCTCGGCTATTATCCAACCAATAAGGCGCGAGACGGAAAATTTCGCGCGATCCATCTCGAAGTCAAAGGCTTGAAGGATAAAGCTCAAATTCGAGCTCGCGACGGTTATTACGCTACAAAATAGTCTCTGCTTAAGGAGGAGTTTTTCGCGATCTGTAATGTCCGCTTTCAATCGAATTGTACTCGTCGTTCTTGATGGCGCCGGAATTGGCGCAATGCCCGACGCTCCCGAATGGGGTGATGCAGGCTCCGATACTTTTGGTCACATCATGGAGTCGCGCTCAGTGCGTTTGCCCAATCTGCAGCGTTACGGATTAGGCAATATCCGGCCTTTGAAAGATTTGCCTCCGCTTGAAAATCCGCTTGGTTCTTATGGTCGTTGTGCGCTGCGTTCCAATGGCAAAGATACGACTACGGGTCACTGGGAAATGGCGGGAATCATTCTAGAACGCGCGTTTCCAACGTATCCCAACGGCTTTCCCAAGACGATCATTGACCGATTTGTTAAAGAGGCGAATGTCCCCGGAATCCTCGGCAACATTCCAGCATCTGGAACCGAGATAATCAAAGAGCTTGGCAAGGAACACGTCGAGAGTCGCAAGCCGATAGTCTACACTTCGGCGGATTCGGTTTTTCAAATTGCGGCGCACGAAGAGGTCATACCGCTCGAACGTTTATACGAGATTTGTGAAACCGCAAGAGAGATATTAGTTGGCGAACACAAGGTGGGGCGAGTCATTGCTCGACCGTTTCTCGGAGAGGCGGGTGCTTTTTATCGCACGGAGAATCGACATGATTACGCGGTCCCGCCGCCACGCGAAAATCTACTGCCTGCTCTCGCGGATGAGGGATTGGACGTAGTTTGCATTGGTAAGATTGCTTCCATCTACGATTCGCTGGGTGTGACGAAAGATCTAACCGCCAAGAATAATGAGCAATCAATCGATCAGACAATTATCGCCTTGCGGGATAAAACTCGTGGATTGATCTTTTCCAACCTCGTCGACTTTGACATGTTGTATGGCCATCGGCGTGATACCGAAGGCTACGCCAAAGCACTCGAACACTTCGATTCACGACTTCCTGAGATCGAGGCGACGATGAATGATGATGATGTGATGATGATTACAGCGGATCATGGAAATGATCCAACCTTTCGAGGTTCGGATCATACTCGTGAGTACGCTCCATTGCTGGTATTTGGGAAGAGCGCTCGGGCAGGAATGAACCTTGGTACGCGCCAGTCGTTGGCAGATATTGGTCAGACGATAGCCAATAATTTTGGTTTAAAACTGACCGCCGGCGCCAGTTTTTTGGGCGACATCGAAGAACCATAGGTCCTATAAGTCGAATAGGTGCTATAAGTCGAATAGGTCCTATAAGCCCAATAGGTCCTATAAGTCTAATAGGTCCTATAAGTCTAATAGGCCCTATAAGTCTAATAGGCCCTATAAGTCGAATAGGTCCTATTTCTTTGCCGTCAGACTCCGATAAACCAGTTCGATCCACACATCAGTCTTGATAAAACCCTGGCCCCACGAGTTCCATTCGGCCGGTAAACCTTCCTTCTTAGCCTCGTCGAGGGTCTTACCAGCCGCGACCCTCTTCCGCACGATGTCGGTCGTTGCCAGCAGCATTTGATGGTATGACTTTAAGTCATCAAGAGTCGAAACTGGCCCATGACCCGGTATCAGTTTGGCTCCAGCCGGAATCTTGGTAATTAACTCGCCAATATTTTGCGTCAGCCCTTCGACGCTGCCACCGCTATCCAGATCGACAAACGGAAACCGTCCCGAAAAAAAGTCATCACCCAAGTGAACCACGTTCGAGGCACTAAAGAAAATCACGCTGTCACCGTCAGTGTGTCCGTGCGGAAAATGGATGGCCTTAATTTCTTCACCGTTGAAGTGCACAGTCAGCGACTGATCAAACGTTATGACGGGCAAAGCTTGTTTCGGCGAGGCGGGTACAGTTTGTTTGAACAACTCAATTCGCTGCTCAGTTGATAATCGTTTTCGCACATTGTCATGCGCAATGATGGGAGCCTCTGGTCCAAACACGGCATTGCCGCCAGTGTGATCACCATGCCAGTGAGTATTAAGGATAAACTTCAATTTACCCTGGTCCAGAGTTTTCAGAGAGGCCCTGATCTTGTCTGCGAGTGGGGCGAACTGATCGTCGACGATTAAGATTCCATCCGGACCAACAGAGACTCCGATGTTTCCGCCGGCGCCTTCCAGTACATAAACGTTACCGGCAACCTTCGTCGCTTTGATTTCTACCTTTGAGAGATCATCCTGGGCCTGCACTGACACTAAGACAGTCAGGACGACGCTGATTACAAGTAAGTATTTTTTCATGGGGCTCCAGTTCACTTTACGCTTCAGGGTTTTTCAGGACGCCGATAAAAGGGAGATTGCGATAACGTTCGGCAAAATCCAATCCATATCCGACGACAAACTCATCAGGGATCTTAAAGCCGAGATAATCGATCTTGACATCCTTCTCCCTGCGTTCAAATTTATCCAGTAGGGCAGCCAGCTTAACCGAAGCTGGGCCGCGTGACTCAAGGTTCGCGAGCAGGTATGAGAGAGTCAGACCAGTATCAACAATATCTTCGACGACAAGGATGTGACGTCCCTCGATCGGAACATCCAGGTCTTTCATGATGCGCACTTCACCAGACGTGCGCGTGGACGACCCATAGCTCGAGATTGCCATAAATTCGATGCCGAGCTTGGTATCGATTGCGCGCAACAGGTCGCTCAGGAAAAAGCACGCGCCCTTAAGAACGCCGATTAATAACGGATTCAACCCTGCATAATCGCGTGTAATCTCGGCGCCCATCTCCCTGATCCGAGCATTGATCTGGTCCTCTGAAATTAAGGTGGCGATGTTTGGGTTATTAAACTCTGATTTGATTTGAGCGGAAGACGTAGCCACTTGTTTCTCCTCCAACGAGTGCAGTGGGATGTTAGCAATGCCGTTTGCTTCTGTGCCTTGTGGTGCGACATACTATGCAAGCTCTTCCCTTAAGGTCAATGCTTTGCAGCTGAATCGTCAGAGATCAAACCACATGCGCCCTGGAGTCGTGCGTTTTGTAGCGCCTCGTCTGTTTCTTTTTTGCCTCGCTCTTTTTCCGGTTTCGATCACGCGAGGACAAGCTGCGGCGATCGAGCCCTGTCCTGGAACTCCAGCCACAGCCAGGCCGACAGTTTCGAGTACCAAGCGTGGGCCAGTAAAAACTGATGTAAAAGTTAGTGAGACACCAGTCGATTCTAGCCTATCGAATGATCCCGCCGTTGAGGCGATCATCAAACCTTATGCAGAGAAAGCCAGAAACTTAAATCTAGTAATCGGGCGCTTCGATAGTGACCTGAAGAAAGTTTCTCCTGGCGCCGGAGCAATTGGGAGCTTTGTTGCCGATGGGATTCGATTTGAGGCCGAGCGACGAATGGGGAAACCGATAACACTCGCCATGATGAACGCCGGTGGTCTGCGGAAGAATGACATTAAAGCAGGTGAGATCCGAGCGAGCGACATCTTTGAGCTACTGCCATTTGAAAACACCTTGATTGTGGTTGATCTGACCGGCGCTCAACTTGCGAAGCTTATTCCCCTCGGAGTTCGTGATGCGCAATCCGGAGCGCGTATCCAATATAAATGGAACGAGCAGAACCGGGCCGAGTTTATCAGCGGCAAGCTGGTTGATTCCGAGGGAAGGGAACAGGATATCGATCCAGGAAAGATCTATTCGATGGTAACGATTGACTACCTCTACAATCTCAACAGCGGTTCGTACGCGATTCTTCGTGAAGCTAAGAAAGTAACGCCGCTAGAGGTAACTGTACGCGATGCGATGATGGACTACGTGAAAGCTCAGACTGCAGCCGGTAAAACAATCCAGGCTCGCGGCAAAGATCGATTCGTTCAAATTGGTCCTGATCCAACTGGTCCTGTGGTTTCAAATGATTAATCGTCGAAAATTTCTTATTGGCTCAGCTGCCCTTGGTGCGGGTTTGCTAGCCTCGCCTCGCATGTTTGCCTCCGGGGCGTGGGAGGCTGATACCGTAATCACCATTCTGCACACGAACGATACTCATTCGCAGATCGATCCGTTGCCGCCAAACGATCGCAATGCCGGTATGGGGGGAGTGGCTCGACGCGCGACCCTCGTCAAGCGAGTGCGGCAGCAAAATCCGAATACTCTGCTGGTCGACGCCGGAGACGTTTTGCAAGGCACTCCGTATTTCAACTTTTACAAGGGCGAAGTAGAGTACAAGGCGATGTCGGCAATTGGATATGATGTTGGTACGCTCGGAAACCATGAATTCGACAATGGAGTTGCAGCGCTTGCAGCGGCGCTGAAGTTCGCGAACTTTGATCTTGTCTCTGCTAATTACAATCTCAAGGGAACACCACTCGAGAATCGAGTTAAGCGTTACGTAGTGAAGACTGTAGCTGGAATAAGAGTCGGCATTTTTGGTTTGGGTATCAGTCCGGTGGCACTGATAACACCCGCAAATTTCACGGGTATTACTTATGAAGATCCGGTCCTCAGTGCAAAAGAGACGGTAAAAATTTTGCGCGAGACTGAACGCTGCTCGCTCGTGATTGCGCTTTCCCATCTTGGTTACTATCCGAATCCGAAAGAGGGACAAATCGGTGACGTACAGCTGGCCGCTCAAGTTGATGGGATCGATTTCATTGCGAGCGGTCACACTCACACGTTCATGAAGGAGCCAGTGGTCCAGGCTCAACCTTGTGGGGAAAAGACGTTGATATTTCAAGTCGGGAAAAGTGGGATTAATGTTGGGCGTGTCGACTTTACTTTCCGCACGGGAAAGCTGGTTGCGTCGAATGGTCGTTTGTTGGATTTGCGCGACGCTTAAGATGTGAGCTCAATTTATGGCTGATGATAAAACCCGCGATCGCGTCCGCGCCCTGGTCAAAGAGGTTCTTTCTCAAACTCCTGTTGAGACTGAACCGGAACATACCAAGAGTCGATTTATCGACACGCTGCCCGAACCATCTCCAGCACCCGAGGTTACAAAAGATGAGTCCGCTAAAAACGTAATCACGGAAGACGACGTGCGAGACTTGGCGCCTGGCTCGTCGTTGCGCATTGCCGAGAATGCCCGTCTAACTTCGCTTGCTGCTGATCTGGTTAAGCAAAATAGAATTGAACTCGTGCGGCGAACGCCGCGTCGAGGCTCAAGAGCAGCAAAACTGGTCGCCATTGGTGCAGATCACGGCGGCTTTAAAATGAAAGAAGAGTTGGCTGCGCTACTCAGAGACCTGGGCCACACTGTTCACGACTTTGGTACGAGTTCAGAAGACCCGGTCGACTACCCGGATTTTGCTCACGCGGTGGCCCGCTCTGTTGCCGATAAGACTTCAGATTTGGGAATCATCATTGATGGTGCCGGAGTGGGCAGTGCTATGACCGCTAACAAGGTTCCTGGCGTTCGTGCAGCGGCGTGTTACTCCGTTGCGGTCGCAAAGAACTCGCGGGAACACAATGATGCGAATGTGCTCACGTTAGGGAGTAAGACTATCAGCAGCAATGAAATGCGCGAGATAGTGATGGCATGGCTGCAAACTTCGATGAGCGAGGAGCGGCATCGAAAGAGGGTGGCTAAGATTGAAGCGGTGGAGAGGCAGTACCAGAGGTAAGAAAAAATCTATTGGTCATTGATCAGTTCCCATTGATCATTTAGTTACAGCACGACGCGAAAATGGAAAATGAGAAATGCGAGATGACCAATGAAAAATAAGGGGCGGGTCAGTACGAACCACTCACGACTGACGAACTCGTTTTACCGGCCGCTTCCTGCGCAATCTTCACTCCAACACTTGCGCCAATTCTAGTAGCACCAGCCTCGACCATTTTTCTCGCGTCATCAAGCCCTTTAACCCCTCCGGATGCCTTGACCCCCAACTCAGAGCCAACCGTTCGACGCATCAACGCCACATCCGCAACTGTTGCACCACCTTTCGAAAAACCTGTCGAGGTTTTGACGAAATCGGCACCTGCTTTTTTTGCTGCCTCGCATGCGCGAACCTTCTCATCGTCATTGAGCAACGCGGTTTCGATTATTACTTTGCAAATGGCGTCGTACTCATGAGCAACTTGGACCACGGAGCGTATGTCGTGTTCTACCAGGCAATCGTCCCCACTCTTTAACGCGCCGACATTGATTACCATATCGACTTCCCTGGCGCCGTCGAAGATCGCACGTCTTGCTTCATAGGCTTTGACATCTGGAAGTGTTGCCCCAAGAGGAAAGCCGATGACCGTACACACAGGAACTCCGGATCCGCGCAGGTTGCAAACAGAACTCCGGACCCAGGTTGGGTTAACGCAAACTGAGGCAAATCCGTAGCTGGCAGCTTCCTGGCATAACTTCTTAATATCCTCGTCAGTCGCCTCGGGTTTGAGCAAGGTGTGATCGATAAGGCTGGCCCATTCCCTGGCAGACCCCGTTTGCCCAAGCACAAGACCGATCCGCGAAGCTCCTGCATCAACAATTCGATGCATCCGTTCGGGACAGCGGTGAAAGCACTCTGAGGTACAGCCGCACATTGCGGCCTGTTCAAAGCCGTCACCATTCAAACGAGCGACAATGGCGTCGGTTATTTGGTCGATTAATAGTTCGTACTCGCCGTTTTTCGGGTATGACATTTGTCGGAAGACTCCAGCTGGCATTCTAGCATCGACGTGCCCGAAAAAGCCCGAATGGGGAGGTAGTGGTTTGGGAGTGCAATCGGGCCTGGGCCTTTGGTCTTTGATCTTTGGTCTTGTGTTTTGTTCAACTTTCAAAGATCCGGCCCGAACGCGAAAGATCTAAAGACCCAAGGCCAAAGACCAAAGGCCCAAGTCTCAAACCCCAACAAAGTTCAAAACTTCAACTCATCAGTGTTATGCTTTCAACTGTTCTCCTAACTAACTCGAACCGGTGAAGCTGAATGCCTGCAAGTCGAAAACTGTTGGCAGTGATCCTGGGCGGTGGTGCGGGCAATCGCCTGTTTCCTCTCACTCAACAACGCTCGAAACCCGCAGTTCCACTCGGTGGGAAATACCGGCTGGTGGACATCGCCCTCTCGAACTGCATCAACTCTGACATCCTTCGCACTTTCGTTCTGACCCAATACAACTCGGCCTCCCTTAATCGACACATCGCTCAAACATACCGGTTCTCGCATTTCTCAAACGGCTTTGTAGAGATCATTGCCGCCGAACAAACGCCCGAGAGCCCGCAGTGGTTTCAAGGCACTGCCGATGCTGTTAGACAAGTGCTCCCACATATTCGCGATTGGGGCATCGATACGCTCCTGATACTCTCGGGTGACCATCTCTATCGAATGGATTACCGTGACTTCCTTGCGCAACACTACGAGGCGAATGCAGACGTAACTGTTTCCGTTATTCCTTGTGAGGCTCATTCCGCAAGCGAGTTCGGACTGCTAAAGACCGACGAAACGGGACGCATTGTTGAGTTCAAAGAAAAGCCCAAGGGCGACGAACTCCTCTCAATGCAAGTAGACACAACCAAACTCGGGCTCGATGCAAATGAGGCTAGTCGTCGTCCTTACCTGGCTTCGATGGGAATTTATGTTTTTAAATACGATCGACTCGAGCGCCTGCTGTCGGAAGATACTCGCTGGGTAGACTTTGGTAAGGAAATCATTCCGGCGGCAATCAAGACAGGCCATGTTCAGGCACACCTGTTTGATGGTTACTGGGAGGACATAGGAACCATCCGAGCTTTCTATCGCGCCAACCTCGATCTCACGACCAAGGTTCCTCAGTTCAATCTATTCGACGGTGAAGCCCCGGTTTATACCAGAGCTCGCTACCTTCCGCCGTCAAAGGTTGAAGCAAGTGAAATCAACGACTCGATCATTAGCGATGGCTGCATTATTAACGGCGCGAAGATAAACAGTTGTGTGGTGGGATTGAGAAGCAGAATATCGAAGGGTGTGAATATCGATTCCTCTTATGTGATGGGTGCGGACTACTATCAAACCTTTGAAGACATGAGGCTTGACATGTCCAACTCGTTACCGCGCCTGGGAATAGGGGAGGGAAGTCTGATCAAGGGGGCCATCATCGACAAGAATGCGCGCATTGGAAGCAACACTCGCATGCTGAATGAAGCGGGAACGGTTTTCGCCGACGGCGAAGGTGGTTCGTATTACATTCGCGACGGGATCATCATCGTTCCGAAAAACGCAGTGATACAAGATGGAACTGTTATATAGCTCCAGGGTAGGTTTTTATGGCTCGAGGGTGGGAAAGTAAATCGGTAGCGGATCAAATCGAAGAAGGAAATTCTCGAGCACCAACAAACGTACCTGCACTCCCTCCGGCGGAACGGTTGAAAGCTGAAAAGTTAAAGTCTCTGTTGCTCTCCAAATCTCGTATCCTGGATCAACTCGAGCGTGCCAGGAACCCGGCTTATCGTGAAACTCTCCTTAAAGGGCTGAATGCTATTGAGAATGAGATCGAGCAGCTCTGAAAGATTGGTCATTTCCATTTTCCCTTCCGGCCCGATGCTCAAGTTGAACATTAAGTCGCAATTGATAATTGAGAATCAAAAATTCAAAACTATCACTGCCCCTAATTCCTGAAGATATCACTTTAACTCCTTGACTGCTTCCCGCCTAAAGTCATACTTCAACTAATGCCGAAGTCACCAGTACCAACCCGCGAATACCATCCAGCGAAAGTGCAGAGAAGTGAAGGTCCAAAGAGACGGCCTAAAACGATCCCGCTGTTAAGGCTCCCAGCAGATAAGAAAGGACTTGAGGTTGAACTTGATGGTCGAGCGGTTAAACTCACCAATCTCGACAAGCTGTTCTGGCCGAAACTGGGAGTAACAAAACGAGATCTAATCCAGTACTACCTGAATGTTGCTCCTGTTTTATTGCCGCACCTGTTTGACCGTGCAATGGTAATGAAGCGGTACCCAAATGGAGCTCACTCCGACTTCTTTTTTATGAAACGCGCTCCCACGCCAAGACCCTCCTGGATTGAGATCTGCAGCATTGAGCACTCGTCCGGTAACGTTATTGATTTTCCAATGATCCAGGATCTTCCTTCATTGATGTGGGTAATTAATCTGGGATGTATTGACCTGAATCAATGGTATGCGCGCTGTGATGATGTTGACCGGCCAGACTATCTACATTTTGATTTGGATCCCGTGCCGGGTGCCGGTTTCACGCAGGTAGTCGAAGCAGCGCTCTTCTTGAAGGAGGCTCTCGACTCATTAAAGATACCAAGCTATCCCAAAACCACAGGCTCAAAGGGAATCCACATCTATGTGCCGATTCAACGTGGGCCTACCCAGAAACAGGTTTGGAGTTTTGCGAAGGAGTTTGCCTATGCCGTTACCTCACAGGCACCAGCGCTCCTAACTGCGATTTACCAGGTGTCGAAGAGACCGAAGGGAAGAGTCCTGGTCGATTACAATCAGAATGCCTGGGGACGCACACTCGCGTCCGTTTACTCAGTCAGGCCAAAGGATCTTCCCACGGTCTCGACGCCGCTAAAGTGGCAGGAGCTAAAACGCGGAATCTCCATTGACGATTTCACGATCGATAATGTACCGGCTCGAGTTAAGCGACTGGGCGATCTTTGGGAGCCCGTTGTCGCCAAGCGAGGTCGATTTAAACTTGAAGCTTATCTTTAACACCAAGTCTTGCGGGCCGCTCGGCGAGGTTGATTCGCGAACGTAATACTTCAACCGTCGGCATGCCTACACCTTAAGTTATTTATTAACCGCATCGAATGAGCAAGGGGAGAACTAGGTAGTGGTTAAAGAGAAAATTGAGCTCTGGACTATTGGTCACTCGACTAGATCAGCCGAGGAGTTCTTGTCGTTGTTGAAGGCCTACTCGATCGAGGTGTTGGTTGATGTTCGGAGCTTCCCAACTTCAAAGCGTCACCCGCAATTTAATAAACCAGTACTTGAAGAGTTTCTTAAACATTCAGAGATTCGTTATCTGCATTTTGCAGCACTGGGCGGAAGAAGAAGTCCACGAGCGGACTCGATAAATACTGCCTGGCAGAATGCAGGTTTCAGAGGCTATGCCGATTACATGGAAACCCCTCAATTTAAAAATGGGATTAAAGAACTACTTGAAGTGGCTTCGAATTCAAAGACCGCAATCATGTGTGCCGAGGCCGTCTGGTGGCGTTGCCATCGAAGTTTGATCTCTGATTACTTGAAGGCGAACGGCGAGCAGGTAACTCACATAATGGGAATTAATAAGACGGAGTCGCATCCCTTTACGCCTGTTGCGCGCATTGTTGATGGAAAGCTTTCCTATCGCGGGTTGATCTGAACAATCATCAATTACCAATTGTTAACGATAGTTTTTGAACTCAGGCGATAAGTTATGAGGTTTACCGGACGTTGCTGTGCCAGACCTTGGCCTTGGCGCCTTTCTTTCGTCTCTTAACTCCGGTTCGTTTAGGGATTGATTTGGGATCCCCTGTCGCTGCCTTCTTTATATTTCCGCCTTCATCTTCGGCGATTTCGGCAAGTGTTCGACGGGTGAGAATTGATACTGGCGCAATTTCCGTAACGTCTTCGTCGGTGTTGTAGTAATCGCGATGCTTGATCAGTAGCCACTGCGGCTCTTTGGTCCTAACTAACACCCATGAGCCTTTGAGTTTTTCTCCTTCGAGCGTGAACTTCAAATCGCCTTTCTCTAAAGCAGTTGCAGCGTCGTCAGTCCCTTCTGGTTTGAAGGTGCCGTAGTCCCAGACCATTACAGTCCCCCCACCGTATTCCCCTTCAGGAATTACACCCTCAAATTTAGCGTAGTCAACCGGGTGATCTTCAACATGCATGGCTAGTCTCTTGACGGTCGGATCAAGAGATGGTCCCTTTGGCACCGCCCATGATTTCAGCACGCCGTCGACCTCAAGACGAAAATCGTAGTGAAGCTGAGTTGCTCGATGTTTTTGGACCACAAACATCCGGCCGGTCCTGGTGCGCTTTTTTATTGGACCGGGTTCAGGTGTCTTATCAAACTTCCGCTTCTTCTTGTATTCCGTTAAGGCAGCCATGATGCAACGATACTGCTAAAGTGATTCCTTAAGTGTCGTGAAAGCATCAAGATTTTACGAAATCCTCAGTCGATCTAAAACATCAATCGAAAATGCGATTGTTAACCCGCACGGACCAACGAGTACCGGGGTCTTCGACATGCCAGCTGGGTTTTATAAATCTTGAGATGGAAATTACAAGTGAAGAAGGCCCAATGCGAATTGGTAACAGTGCTCTTCAGGCGCCCTGAGTTGCAGCCAGTTCCCGTTGCTCCTCTTCATTACCAAAGAGTTCGGTTTGAATTGGATCCAGACCCAATGCTTCGCGCACACGCGCAAAACTGCGACGATGTATCGGCAACGCTCCCAGTGTTTTCAAAGCGCGACAATGTTCAGGTGTGGGGTAACCTTTGTGCGAAGAGAACCCATATCCCGAATAGAGCTTATCGAGTTCGAGCATGTGAGCGTCGCGCGTAGTCTTAGCTAGAATCGAAGCGGCTGCAATACTCGCGGACAGAGCATCACCTTTAATTATTCCGCGCTGGGGAGAAGTGCAGTTAGGAATGCGCCTGGCATCAACTAACACGTAGTCTGGCTGCGAAGACAATCCTTGAACAGCGCGTTGCATCGCCAGTAGTCCAGCATGATAGATGTTTATCTTGTCGATCTCCTCAACTTCTGCAAACCCGATCGACCAGCACAGAGCATCTTGCTTAATTTGCTGGGCCAGTTCGCCTCGCTTTTCTGGATCCAATATTTTTTTCGAGTCGTTCAGTCCACGCAGCTTGTAATTCCTGGGCAGGATGACGGCACCCGCTACAACCGGTCCTGCAAGCGGGGCCATACCCGCCTCATCGACGCCGGCAACAAAGTTATATCCTTCGGCCCAAAGGTCAATCTCAAACCTGAGCAAGAAGTGCAAACGTTGACCTTCGGCACGATTGCTTCGATAGCGAGTTCTGATGCGACGAGCTAACTGGTGAGCGCCCTGTCGTGAATCACCCTCGAGCGCCTCAAGTAATCCTTTAGGTACTGGGCGACCACGATTGATGAAGATGTCATTCAGTTCCGGGATTGACTTAGCTAATAAAGCCTCAAGCGACGGCATAATTATTTATTGAAATGTCCAATCAGACGAGATGTCGATTAGTCTCCGTTTGTGACGTGTGTCTTGTCAAGAAGGCGGTTGTTTTTTTACAGATTCGCATGAGTGTTATTCTAGATGACGCAAAGTTAGACTAAAGTAAAGCAAATCCGACGTTGGAAAAAATTTCCCCCCAAACAAAACTGCGGTTACTTGGCTTACTGCCACTGGTTTTTTTTAGTGCCCAGGCGATTCATTACCTGCGGATTCACCAGTTTGGCCATATGCTCTGGATGTGCAACATAGGGAATTTGCTCCTTGCGATTGGATTGTTTGCCCAAAGTAAACCGCTGATCAGGGTGTCGTCGATCTGGATGATTCCGGGGCTATTCATCTGGATTAATTACGTGGTCCTGTCCTGGGGCGTGAATCCTAGCTCCACGCTGGCTCATGTGGGTGGCTTGATTGTCGGACTGTACGCCGTCCGGCGAGTGGGAATGGATCGCCTCTCCTGGTTGTATGCCTTCGTTTGGTTTTTGGCAATCCAGTTGGGGTCTCGCCTGTTTACGTCTCCTGACCTGAACGTCAACCTTGCGCACCACATGCAGCCGGGGTGGGACCGGAGATTTTCGGCCTATTGGCAGTTTTGGATAACCTTGGTTGTAGTCACCGGATTTGTCCTGTGGATAATTTCCGTCGTTCTCAGGCGGGCCTGGCCATCCGACGTTCAAGTGATTGATTAGGTTAACCTCGCCCCTTTCAATCTTTTAGCTTGGAATCGTTGTAAATCCCTTCAAATACCCAGTTTTGGAAGTCCTTAAAGAATTACCTGAGCACTCAAAAACCCACCTGGACTATTATCAAACTTGGGCTTTCCCATGTTACTATGCACCCGTTGAATACCCCTTTCCTCCTGTGGGTATAGTTTGGCGCGGCGGACGGCAAAAACCGCCGCGCTTTTTTGTGCCCTTCGCAAATTGCAAATAGGATCCACGAACGATTTTTTTCTGAAATCGTCTACAATCCTGTTTACGAAGCCGCGTTCTACTCCCGTTCTGCTGTTTAATTGGACTGCGGTCAATGAAACGATCCCCTTCCCGTCAGGTTCTAAAGGTGGCAGTCGTAGCGACTGTCTACTTTGCAGCAGCAAGGCTTGGACTGTCCCTTGCCGTTGTGCACTCTAATGTAACGGCGGTTTGGCCTCCGACAGGGATTGCCATAGCTGCTCTCCTTATCTGGGGTAGGGGTGTTTGGCCGGGAATCTTAATTGGCGCATTAGCCGCCAATCTTCTCACTCAAATTACTTTCAGTTCTGCAATCGGCATCGGTATCGGCAATACTTTAGAAGCACTCGCCGTACTTTTCCTGCTAACTCGTTCGAAACGCTGGAATGGTCAGCTTGATTCCGGGGTCAACGTGTTTTGGTTCGCTTTTTGCGCAGCTGTAGTTGGTCCGCTGGTTAGCGCAACAGTTGGTACCCTGAGTCTGGTGCTTGGTGGATCGGTCAGTGGGAATGACTTTGCGGCCATCTGGTTTACGTGGTGGATGGGTGACGGTTTTGGCGCCCTCCTCTTTGGCCCATTGCTTCTGACCTGGGCCAATAAGGGCGAGTTTGACCGACGCGAACAAGTTGACGCCTTGTTATTGCTTAGCTTATTGGTCGCGGTATCACTGATGATTTTTGGCGGGTGGTTTCCGGGATCCGTAAAAACTTACCCGTTAGCTTACCTCTGTCTACCCTTACTCCTATGGTCAGCACTCAACTTTGACCAAAGAGTTGTCACCACCTCGATTGTCTTGATGACGGGGATTGCTATCTGGGGCACGCGTAACGGTTATGGTTCCTTTGTCCAGCCTAACCCGAACGTTTCATTGTTGTTGCTCCTGTCATTTCTAGGAACCGGCACTTTAATGACGTTGGTGCTTTCGGCCGTAATTAATGAGCGTCGTCGAATCGAATCTGAGAAACACCAACTCGGTAACCAGCTTGAACTACACCGCAGACGGGTCCAGGACATTGTCGATCATGTACCGGGTGTCGTCTGGGAGGCGTGGGGACAACCTGATCAGGCTAATCAGCGAATAGATTTTGTCAGTAGTCATGTGGAGCAGATGCTTGGTTACAGTCAGGACGAGTGGTTATCCACGCCAAATTTTTGGTTGTCGATTGTTCATCCGGACGACCGGGAGCGAGCCGCGAAAGAAGCTGGGGCCATCTATGCATCTGGCAAAGGAGGGAGGAGTCGCTTTCGTTGGCTTCACAAGGATGGACGAGAAATCTGGGTCGAGGCGCAGTCGATTGTCGTTAGTGATCAAACTGGTCCAATTGGAATGCGCGGCGTCACGATGGACATCACCGCCGCTGTTAGTGCAGAAGTTGAGCGAGCCGAATTGCTGAAGCGCGAGAGTGAGGCTCGTGGGCGAGCTGAAGAGGCCAGTCGTTTGAAGGACGAGTTTCTGGCCACAGTCTCGCACGAGCTCAGGACACCACTGAATGCCGTAGTAGGCTGGTCGCGCCTGTTACGATCGGGCCAGTTGGACCAGGACGGTGCCGTTCACGCCGTCGAGGTAATAGAGCGTAACGCCGAAGCGCAAAAACAGATTATTGAAGATCTTCTTGATGTCTCGCGCATCATCACAGGCAAATTGAGAGTTGACACGCAACCGGTAGACTTGCTGCTCGTGATTCACGACGCGATAGACGCTATTCGGCCGGCAGTTGAAGCTAAAGAAATCCAGGTGCGTACCCGTTTCGACTCGCCAGATCTGGTAGTTAAGGGTGACGTGGATCGACTTCAACAGGTCTTTTGGAACTTGCTCTCAAATGCCGTCAAGTTCACTCCCTCACAAGGAACAATCGAAGTCCTCCTTATTCGAAGTGAGGCGAATGCCGAGATCCGGATCGAAGACTCAGGTCCCGGCATACCAGAAGATTTCATTCCTCGAATTTTTGATAGATTTAGTCAGGCGGACGGGTCAAGTACACGAAAGCACGGTGGGTTAGGTTTAGGATTAGCGATTGTGCGACATCTTGTTGAGTTGCACGGCGGAACTGTCTATGCGTCGAACGGACCGAGCGGACGTGGAGCTGTCTTAACTGTTCGCTTGCCTGCCATTGAATCCGTAAGCGAGAACGTACTGGCTACGGCATTCTCTCAACCGAATCACTAGAAAATCTTTTTCAGTACCGGCGCGTTGGAACGAGCCGAATCATCAACGACCGCGGTACCAGAGGGATTGAAGATATAGCTGTCACGTGCCTTCACCGCGAGGTTCGGTTCATTGGCGCGAACCTTAATCTGTCTTCGTTGTCCGGCTTGGGGTGGTCGCTTTGGGTAATAGCCAATCGTGTACTGGCGGCGAAGTTCTTCAGCGACGTTAGCGAATGCATAAGTCATGTTTTGCAGACTGTCTGCCTGATAGCGTCGACCGCCGCTGCCATCGGCCATCTCCTGTAAATACTCACTGGCAAATTCGTAGTCAGATCGAATCGTGCCGCGACCTGGTTGTGGATAGCCGCCTCGACTGCCACCGCCACCGCGTCGACCGCTGCGACCCCCGCCGCCACCAAATATTCCGCCCAGGATGGTTCCGAAAATATCGATCTGTCCTTGAGGATAACTTGGACCAGAAACCTGGACATCGCCCGAGGTGTCGTACTGAACCGGATAAATCAGCGCGTCGAGTTCCTGTGCATCCATGATGTTGCTTTGGTAGGAGGCACGGCGGCTCGTCGTATCGACTCCATCTGTAAACAGGACGATTGCTTTGCGGCCGGGTATGTGGTTCAGGCGTTGGTTGATCACCATATCGACTGCGTCGTAAAGACGGGTGCCATCGCCAGTTTCAGCTCGCCGGATCGCTCTCTGAAGTTTCATTCGATCCGTAGTCAGGTCACTCAAAACTTTTATGTCATTGTTGAATGACACTACCATCACTTTGTCATCAGGGCGCAGTTGATTTACGAAGCTGATTGCAGCGTCCTGAATGTCCTCAAGCCGAAATTGCGTCGAGGGACTCGTATCAAGCATCAGCACGACCGAGAAGGGTTTATCAACTGAGGCAAAGAAGGCGACTTGCTGTTCAGTCCCGTCTTCCCAGATTCGAAAGTCTTCTTTTTGCAGGTTAGGTACGTAGCGACCATCCCGATCCATTACGCTAACAGGAATCGTAACGAGGGTGGTGTTGACCTTAACGACGTCGCCAGCATCAACTTCCTCGGGCGCGCTAACCGAGTTGTCTTCGGTGGTTTGGTTTGATGGCTGACGGCTACCTGAAGAATTCGCTCCGCCAAGGACCGGCGGCTTACTCGGCGCTTGAGTTTGGGGAACAGGTGCCTGGGGCTGGTCGCCCACTCTGCGCGGTCGGACCTGGGCCAACGAATCGACAGAAATACTGGCGATCAGTAAAGGGAGAAGCAATATTAGTGCGCGCATTCTCATACGGAGGCTCCGATCGTGCAGTTCAACGAGAGGCCCGAAAGCCTCACTAAGATGCACTGAATCCAAAATAGATGCTTGCGGTTTTTGGACGGGGGAATCAGGGAAGAGAAAAACCGTGAGACAAAGATAACCATCACCAGTCGTGGTGGCAAGAGTTCAGCTGCACGAGATTTCAAAAACTCTTGGTGTCGCAGACATTTCCCCGAAAAATCGCTAGTTTTTAGTTTCACTCGGATTGATCCTGACTCGAAGAAATAGCCTTCCAGATAAGAGGCAGCGTAGCCCACATCTGACCACGATGTTGCGGGCGAAAGGCAAACAAGACAACTTTGCCTTTGCCAAAATTCGTCTCCGCCAGCGCTATCTGTCCGCGCAGCCTGTCTTCGCCCAACAGCCAGCCCGACAACAGAACTTCTTCCTTTGCGTAACGAGCGATGACCTTGACGCTCGGATCTGTGGAAGCAAAAGCAGAACTGTTGATGAAGTACGCCGGTAGCCGGTTGGGTATTCCCTGGAACGAAGGGGATGAGGTATCGACGTCGAGGGAGACAATTGAGCCGGGACTGTAGAACTCAGAACTTCGCAGGCCCTCAAGCGTGTTTCTCAATGGCAGCTTAAACTGGGTTATTGGAAGGTCACATGAAGCATCGAAGCAAATCAACGTTCCACCATTCGTGACGAACTCCTTCAAGTGATTAACTCCAGCCTCTGTTATGCCGCCTGTGTATTCAACCGGCAAACTACCAGAGGCGTTGCCTTGAACGATCTCTGTTGAACGTTGCGACGGCAAAATAACGACATCATAGTTTGCATTCAGACCACCCTCACGAACCTGCGTATCCTTGATGGTTTCGTAGGGGACATTGAAGGTGTCGAATACAAATCTGGTCCATCCCTCATCCATGTTCCCGGTGTTGCCTTTGTAGATGCCGACGCGAGCTGAAACCGAAACAGGATTCTTGATTGGCGATCGCTCTCCCTTCATCGGTGGTAAAGCGAGATCCTGTCGAACAACATCTCCGATGTTTAGCAGCAGCAACTTTTGGTCGGCAGTTCTTTCCTTGATAGAAGTAATAGCGGGTGCATCAACTCCCATCTGCAAAGGCAACGTCCAGCCAGCCACATCGTAAGGACGTTCCGCTTCGCCCTGGGCCGTCATGCGGTTCGGGTAGATCTGCGGCTCAAATAGAGCTTCGACGTTTGAACGCTGCGGTTGAGCCAGAAAGATTATGTAGCTCCCTGCAGGTACTTCGCTGACACCATTTGTTCGGATGATCGTGCGATAAGCTCCCAGCTTTTCATTCGGTGGATTTGTTCGCTGCAGAAACTGTGGTCCATAGGTTACATGTAATTCCTGGTCGAGCCGGTAAACTTCCACTCCTTGCTCGATTAAACTCCCGAGCATCTTTGCTACGGCCTCATCGTGACCTTGTCCGGCAGGAATCAAATAAGCGATAGGCTCGTCAGGTTTAGATACGCGCTCGATACTCTCTTTACCTAGAGCAAAGAAATTAGAGAGATACTCGTCCTTGTATTTCGCGGTCATGGACAGCAAGGACCGGGCGGCAATCAGCTCCATCGACATGATGTCTTTTGGACGCCACGTTCCGCCCGGCCAGGGATCTGGGAAGTTAGTGGTCGACTCGGAAGCACTTCTCATTCCTCGTGTGCTTGATCTGGATAGTTGTTCCGCGGTGACACTTGTTGGCGTCATCAGCCTTGCACTCGCTGCCTCCGACAAGATGCCAATTGAGTTATGAAAATAAGGCGCCGTCCGGAAGCCTCCGTGCCACCAGGTGTCGTAGAGCGCGTTTGTTAGTACTCCCTTATAGCCCCGACTCTGCAGATCGGCAGCAACCTTGTGGCCCAACAAGCCAACCTGTCTTAAAAGAGTTGGAGAGATATTCGGATTGGCAGGATCGTAAAAAGGCGGAATGAAGAATCGGGAACCATTCGAACCTTGTTGGTGTACGTCGTAGACAACCTCCGGAAACCATTCGTGCCAGAATAACCGAGTAATTAATCTGGTCTCCTTCAGGTTAAGCATAAACCAGTCGCGATTATCATCGTGGCCCGCGTAATGGTGATAGAGTTCAGGAGGTTCTCTTCCTTCAAACTTGGTGCCCACTGTTTTGCGATACCAGTTAGCGACAATATCGATCCCATCCGGATTTGGAGACGGAATCAATAACAGAATCGTATTTTGAAGGATCTCCTTAGTCTCAGAATCTTCAGCTACAGCGAGCTCATACGCCAGTTGCATCGACATCTGTGAGGCAACAATCTCGGTCGAATGAATTGAGCATGAGATTGCGACAACAACCTTGCCCTCTTTAATCAATCTGTCGCGTTCCGCGTTGCTTGTAACTTTTCGAGGATCAGCTAATCGTTGCTGAATGTCTTTGTATTTTTCGAGTGCCAGTATATTCTCTCGCGCACTGATGATTGCTACGATCAGTGGCCTTTTGAGCGTGGATTCTCCTAATGTCTGAATCAGAACTCGATTTGAGCTCTTATCGAGAACGGAAAAGTAGTTTCTTATCTGTTCCCAGTATGCGATGGTTCGGTCGTCTCCTGGGTTGAAGCCCAAGATGCTTTTGGGAGAAGGAATCGCACGGGACGGTGCCGTTTGTAATTTGGCCTGCTGAGCTGCCAGGGAGTTTGGAAGCGCCACCAGGTACAGAAGAAGGGCCAGACTTCCGATTGCCAATCGATGCCTAGTCATTAGAATTCCCTTTGCGATTTTATGGAAGATAGCGCTAAAGCCGGAACAACAGACAACGAGTCTAACACAAACGAAGGTCGAAGCTTCGTCAGGCGAATTCACTACTGGTGGTCATTATTTGTCGCTGGCGCACTGCTGGGCGTGCTTGGCCCACCCATCCTGATCGTAGCCTGGTTGGTGAATAAGCACGATCTGGTTTATCCAGTGGCGTTGTTTGGTGCGAGCGCATGGCTGAAGTTGAGTGGAGTTAGAGTAGTTGTGAAGGGGTTGGAATCATTAGATCCGAAACAATCCTATGTTTTTGTCTCCAATCACCGTTCTTACCTCGATACGGCCACTCTGTTTATATACACGGGGAGGCGTATAGGTTTACTTGCCAAGAAAGAGCTATTGAAAATCCCAGTACTTGGTGTCGGAATGGGTTTTGTAAACGTGATGGCAATCGATCGATCTAATCGGGACAGTGCCATTCGCACTACTGAAGCGGCGGCGAAGCGAATTCAATCGGGTATATCGTTTGCTGTATTCGTGGAGGGAACCCGAGCCAGACCAGGAGAGTTGTTGCCTTTTAAGAAGGGTGCCTTTTACATGGCGAAGCAGGCTGGTGTTCCGATCGTTCCAGTCGCCATAAAGTATTCAGACGATCTGATGGGCAAGGGAACTGGCGAAGCAAAATCGGGAACCATTGAGATGGTTATGATGAAGCCAGTTCCCACCGATTCAGTTCAGACCGACGAAGACATGACCCGATTTATCCACGGCGTTCGACATTCGATTGCTCACGAATTAAGCTCGCCCTGAACTACGGCAATTTGAAGTCGAAGGTCAGCACCCCAGTCATCTTCACTGTAATTCCGCCGGCGACCTTGGGTTTAAACGTGGCCGCCCTCGCAGCTTCTTCGGCTGACTGTCTCAACGCCGCTGGTCCATCTGTGGCGGTCGCTGAAACTACCTTGCCGTTTTCATCAACCACTACTCGGACGGTAACTCGTCCGGTAATTTTCAGTCGTTTCGCATCTTCCGGGTAACGCGGAGTTGGCAATACCGTTGCCTGCCCGTTTAGGACGCCCTCTTCAACCGGTTTCGTGACTTCGTTAGAAGATGGGTTCTCGTCTTCGCCAACTTCAGTTACCTTCAAGGTCGCGCGTGCCGGAGCGAAGTCGGAGTAGCGAACTTTCATGCGAATGTGGAGCGAGCCACCGTTGTCGTAAACCAGTTCTTCGTCAGCATATGAATAAGTAGGAAACCAGTAACGGCCGTCAATATGTTGCCGATAGGTTTCGACGACCGGGAACTTATTGTTCTTTGTTTCTGGAACGCCCTTACCTTTTGTCTTTACGATCTGTAGGTCCTGATCATCGACCCAGATACGACCGAGGAACAGACGGTCTTTCAGGTTCTTGGAACTGGGCATCACCTTGGGCGCCACGTCGAACACATAAAGGTCAAGCTCATCAATCTTTTCCTTACCAACGTAGCGAATGTCGTATTTGCTGATGTTTGACGGCTCCAGCGCAAACGGCTCAACCCCGCCCAAATCCTCAATATCCTCTTTCGTTATCTCAGCCAGGGTCGGCATGGGGAAAAAGCTGATTTTCTCGTAGCGATTGCCCTGGTCATCAAAGGTGAGCAGGGAAACCTTGTGGTACTCCCCAACAACCTGGCCACCCATCCCAATGCTCTGGAGCAGCGCATCTCGCTTAAACGAATAATTGTTTAGAGCTGTCCGAAACTCACTTTCCTTGGCGGTGAATGCACTTATTACCTTCGATATTTCAATCGAATTTGCGCCGTCAGCCGATTGGGCCTTGACCGGTAACACAAGCAGGCCAAATACAAATAGTGGCAGGACCGCCAACTCCAGAAATCTCTTCATAACTCTCAATTCCATCTTAGAAGGGTTGAATAAATGACAGGACATACTCTGATAAAAACCGTCTCGCCGTCAGATGCTCCATTAAAAGCCAGCTGTTGCCAACCTGCCAGTTCCGGCCGGTGCGAATTTCGTATTTCCTGTTGCAAAGTTTCCTGCATCTGGTGTAAGGTGCCAATATTAGAATAAGTTAGGCCGAGTGGCCACGCTCGATACGAGTTAGATTTGGCCCGGTTGAACTTATCAGCACTTTTGAAAACAGTTTCTCAAGGTCCTCATGTCGGCAGCAGCCATATTGCCCCAATTCCGTCGAGCTTTACGGCGCGGGAGCGCAGACGTGACGCCGAGCGGCGGCGTTGCTTGTACGGATCTGGGCTGACCAAGCTTTGGGAGGAGCTTGGTTTTAAGTGGTCTGAGGTCGACGATGTGCGCGGTGACATGTCACTCCTTCTGGGCGGAGTGGCTGAAAAATCACCGCGCACACCCCAGCCTGAAAACCAGCAACTTCCCGAAAACTTTTTCGGGATTCAGTCGCCCGCAAACTCGACGGCGACCCGGTTCGGGATTATTCCCTTTTCAAAACCTTCTTCCAGCAATTGCCTGACAGCCTGGCGCCCGCGGTCTGTATAGTCCAAGGTTAATTCATTGACCCACATCGCGACAAAACGATCAGCGAGGTGGGGATCCATGTCTCTTGCGAACTGCATCGCATACTGAAGTGCATCATCGCGATGTGACAACGAGTAGTTGATACTTTCACGTAACAGGCGCGAGACGTTGTTGATCCGTTCTGTGCCGAGATCCTTACGAATTACGTTACCTCCCATCGGCAAAGGTAACGCGTGCCGGTCATGCCACCATTCACCAAGGTCAAGGACCTTGTGGAGTCCTTTGCTTTCAAAAAACAGCTGTCCTTCATGAATCAATAGACCGGCATCACAAGTGCCATCCTGTACGGCCTCAATGATTTCGTCGAAAGGCACGACTTCATATTCGAACTCATTGTTGAAGATGCGCAACGCAAGGAATGCGCTGGTTAGTTTTCCTGGAATTGCAATCTTCAACCGGGGAATATCTTCAGGCGTCGCAGGTTCCCTGGCAACGACGATTGGCCCATATTTATCGCCAATCGAAGCTCCATGTGGCAGCAATGAATACTTGTCAGCAACATAAGCGTAAGCGTGAAAACTTATCGCGGTTACATCGTAAGTCCCTCGTGTCGCCTCTTCATTGAGAGTTTGTATGTCTTTGAGCAGGTGATCAAAAATCAGATCTCCGGTATCAATCTTGTTGGTGGCAAGTCCATAAAACATAAAGGCATCATCCGAATCAGGAGAATGCGCGAGTGTTATTTTTTGACGTTCTTTAGGAGTGGTCATTTATGATCTTTCGCAAGTAATTTGTGGCTAAACGACGCTTAAACGGTCACGTTCAATTCGGTTATAAACCGTATCCCGTTCGACCGCCTCGAAGCCGGCTTCTTCAATCAGCTGGACTAACTCAGCCTTGTTCATTCGAACTTCATTGTTAGCTTCGACCGAATAACTGGTAGTCAGTTCGCCGCCGTCAGTAATCGTTCCGTCGATATCATTAGCGCCGTAGTGCAAGGCGACTTGAGCCAGTCGTTTACCGAGCATGACCCAGTAGGCCTTGACGTGATCGAAGTTGTCCAGCATCAGGCGTGACACCGCCATCGTCTTTAGCGAATCAATGCCCGATGGCCCCGGCAGATGCGCAAGTTGAGTGTCTGGCGGATAGAATGCGAGCGGAATGAAACACTGGAAGCCGTGCGATTTTTCTTGTTGCTCTCTTAACTTCACGAGGTGATCGACACGATCCTCGAACGACTCGATGTGTCCATAAAGCATCGTCGCATTCGTCTTCAAACCAGCTGCGTGTACCTTCCCTTGCAATTCAAGCCAACGATTGGCATCGCATTTGTGAGCACAAATCATTGATCGTGTTGGCTCACGAAATATTTCAGCTCCGCCACCCGGGCATGAATCCAGCCCCGCATTAATCAAACTTTGGATGACCTCCTCATCACTCATTTTGTAGAAATGCGCAAAGTGATCGAATTCGACCATCGTAAACGCTTTC
The DNA here is from genome assembly GCA_035646955.1 of Pyrinomonadaceae bacterium. Taxonomy (GTDB): domain Bacteria; phylum Acidobacteriota; class Blastocatellia; order Pyrinomonadales; family Pyrinomonadaceae; genus PSRF01. The sequence continues at coordinate 21,277 of DASROI010000128.1, read as the reverse complement.
AAGTGCAGTTGCGGATATTCGCGTTTTAGCGATGAGAGCAGATCGGTGAAATAACTGAAAGGGAGCTTTGTGTTCAATCCGCCGGTTATATGTAATTCAGTAGCGCCCTCAGCGACCGCCTGGGCTGCGACTTTCAAGCTGTCTTCGATGTTATGAGTATATGCGTCAGGCTGTCTTGGAGTTCGGAAGAATGCGCAGAACTTGCAGTCGGCGTAACATATGTTCGTTGGATTGAGGTGCCGGTTGACGTTAAAAAAAGTGGTGCGGCCGTGCCGTTTGCGGCGAGCTGTATCAGCGAGCTTGCCAAGACCAGGCAGATCGTCCGTTGCAAACAGTGCCAAACCGTCGTCGAAGCTTAACCGGTCACCACTCTCGACGCGACTGGCGATTTCGTTCAGTTTGTCGTCATGTGAAAAATTCATATTCACCTTAATTTCTTATCTCAGAAAAAGGGCACTGCCAAAACTGACTAGTAAGATTACGCTAACAAAAGCGTTTGTCGTAAAGAATGCGGCATTCAATCTACTTAGATCGTCGGCACGAACCAGCAAGTGTTGATAGACAAGTAATGCGCCGGTAAATACCACGCCTGCTATGGCAACTGGACCAAGTCCACTCACCAAATAAAGCGCAATCAATGCTAGGAAGGCGCCAGCGTGCAAGCCTCGTGACACCCAGAGCGCGTTCGCTATTCCCAGCCGTGCTGGGATCGAGCGCAATCCCTCACGACGATCAAACTCGTAATCCTGACAGGCATACAGGACGTCAAATCCCGCGGTCCACAGCAATACGACAAGAGACAACAAGAACGGTATTGGACTGCCAAATTGTCCTTTAACTGCGATCCACGCACCAGTTGGAGCAATTGCCAGGCACCAGCCGAGCACGATGTGCGAAAACTGGGTAAATCGCTTGGTAAAAGAATAGAGCAGTACGCTTCCCAGCGCGACTGGTGCAAGCAAAAGTGTCAATCGGTTTAGCATTGCAGCGGCGAAAAGAAACAGAAGTGCTGCAACAATTGTAAAAGCCCAGACGAATTGCGTAGAAAGCAGACCGGCGGGTATTGCTCGGGAAGCAGTACGCGGATTGCGAGCATCGATGTTTCGATCTGCAATTCGGTTGAAGGCCATGGCTGCTGAACGAGCTCCTACCATGGCCGCAGTAATCCATAACAGCTGACGCAGAGTTGGAAGACCCCTGGCCGCCAAAACCGCACCGAGTAAAGCGAACGGTAAAGCGAAAAGCGTATGCTCGATCTTTATCATTTCGAGCGTTAGGCGAGTGTTTTTAAGGACTGTCGACACGGTGGGTGAATCAGAATAGGGTTTATTAGTAACTCGAAATCTTACTTGGCGACACCCATCAGCGCAAGCGAGCCGATCGAAATGGTTACTAAGGAATACGAGTTTCAGACGACCGGGTTTCGCACAGATTAGCCTCATCGATTAGAGCGCTCGGTTTTTGCCTCTAAGAACTGAATGCTAGAATCGCGTTACTCCTATGGACCTTAATGAACTCAAGAATCTGTTGACCGCACACAAGGCCGGTGACCTGGGAACACCCGAGGCCGTCGAAGCCATCAAAAGTCTGCAATTTGAAGATATTGGATTCGCCAGAGTGGATCACGCTCGGGCGACCCGGCAAGGTTTTCCGGAGGTTGTTTTCGGAGGCGGTAAGACCAGGGACCAGGTTGTGGGTATTGTTGACCGTCTGGCAAAACGTTCACCCAACATCCTTGTGACACATACTGACGAAGCTACCTACGGCGAAATTCGAAATATTACTACCGACGCTGAATGGCATTGCTCCGCCAGACTAATACGAATTTGCCGGGACAAGACTGACCGCGGAACCGGAACAATAGCGGTAGTAACTGCGGGAACTAGCGACATACCGGTTGCTGAAGAAGCTGCGTTGACAGCCGAAACCATGGGAAACACCGTGGACCGTGTTTGGGATGTTGGGGTTGCCGGGATTCATCGAGTCCTCTCGGAACGAGCGCTCTTGCAACGTGCTCGAGTGGTAATTGTCGCTGCTGGTATGGAGGGCGCATTGCCCTCAGTAGTCGGAGGATTAGTTGCAGTTCCCGTTGTCGCCGTGCCAACCAGTATTGGCTACGGAGCATCTTTTGGAGGGGTTGCCGCGTTACTCGGAATGCTGAATAGCTGCTCTTCCAATGTGACAGTGGTTAATATTGATAATGGTTTTGGCGCAGGTTTCGTAGCCAGTTTGATCAATCGACGCTGGGAGCCAGCTGAAACCTGAGACAAAACAGAAGTTAGGTGGGTTGGTCCAATTTTGATTCCCAGCGCTCCTCCAAGAAAAAATCCTTCTTCTTCGCGCGCCTTCGTGTTCATGCTCGCGTCGCTCTTGTTCTTCACAAGCAGTTGCATCTCTGCGAAGAGAACACCCAACCTTGAACACATCTTTGCGGCAGCGCGGACCGCTACTGGAAAGCGTCCAGTTATTGTAATTCCGGGGATCTTGGGCTCGGAATTAATTAATCCGAAGACGGGGGAAAAAGTCTGGCCATCGGCCTTTCGGACTACGAACGAAGGTTTACCGATTACTCCTGAACTCTCCTCGAACAGGGATGACCTCGTAGCGGGCAGGATAATTGAAACTCTGAAGTTGTCCCGTGTTCTTCCCGAGGTCTATGTATATCGAGATCTTCTCGAGGCTTTGCGTCGTTACGCCGGTTACCGGGAGGGCGATTGGGACAACCCCGGTACAGACGGCGCAGAGGATACCTTTTACGTCTACTCTTATGATTGGCGGCAGGACAACGTAAGTAATGCGCGAGAGCTGGTTAGACGCATTGAGCGGCTCAAGCTCAAATTGAACCGCCCCGATCTAAAGTTCAACGTGGTCGCGCATTCGATGGGCGGCCTCATCGCCCGATATGCAGCGATGTATGGCGACTCCGACTTGCCTGAACGGGAAACCGATATTCATCCAAATTGGTCTGGCGCCAGGCACATCAGCAAGATCGTAATGATAGGAGTGCCGAACGAAGGCTCTACAGATGCATTTGCTACTTTGCTGGAGGGTTATTCGATCACCGAGGGATTGCGCAGGCGGGTTCCATTGCTCAACAAATTGACGGCAGAGGACGCCGTCCGGACACCATCGGTTTTCCAGCTCTTGCCTCATCCTGGGACAGCGAAGTTTTTGGATGAGAATTTACAACCCTTGGCTGTCGATCTTTTTGATCCCGCTTCGTGGAAGAGATACGGCTGGTCTCCGATTTTTTCCGAAGAGTTTCGTCGCAGATTTTCAGCCGAAGAAGAAGGAAAAGTTAGCGACCATCCGGGACAAAACAAGCTCCAAATACTTGAAGCGTATCTCGCTGCGACGCTTTATCGTGCGCGCCGCTTTCAGCAGGCACTTGATGCGGGTTCCGCAGACAAGTCGCCAGTGATGCTGCTGGCGATAGGCGGAGACTGTGAAGAAACATTGAATGCGCCGGTGATATTAAAAGACCAAAGGAAGAATCGTTGGTTAACGCTGCTTCGACCTATTGAGTTTCGGACATCTACCGGGGTCAAGATTTCAAAGCGTCAGGTAACCGAAGCAATGTATGCACCTGGGGATGGGAGAGTTACTCGGGCATCATTGCTTGGACAGAATGTAACTTCTGACAATGGACGGCAGAGCATATCGTTACAGGCCGTATTTGGCTGTGACCTTCACGGACAGTTACAGCGAAATAAATCGCTCCAGGATAACGCACTCACCGCAATCGTTGGCGAGATGGTCAGATAGTTCGATCAACTAAGGATTGATGATGGCGTTGAGCCTTTCGGCCCAATCATTATCGATGTTTGTGAGGATGTTGTACTGTTCGAGCGCTGCATCTCGATTCCCCATTGCCAGCAGACACTTACCAAGATTGAAATAAGCTTTTCCAAAGTCTGGTTTCAGTCTGATCGCTTGACGAAAAGACTCCATCGCTTCGCTCAGCTTGTTTAGTTCAAGATAGGCTTCACCCATGTTATTCGGCGCAACTGCGTCGCCGGGTTTTAACTGAGAGAGTTGTCGAAATATCTCAACGGCTTCGGCGAATTTCTTGGACCGCAAATAACGGGCTCCCAATCTTTCGTAAGCATTTGTGTAATCCGGCCGTAGACGTATTGCTTGTTTATAAGCCTGAATCTCATCGTCAGGTTTGCCCCAGTCACGATAGACGAGACCAAGTGCGTACTGAGCATCCGCCGCGTTATAAGGATCTAGCTTTATTGCCTGGCGGTAACCTTCAACCGACTCGCGATACTGTTTCAGGTAGTAGCTAGCCAATCCGATGTTGAAGTACGACTCTGCTGACGGTCTGAGGGCTACGGCTCTTTTGGAAGCTTCGAGAGCTTCTGCATGCTTTCCTAATTTCTCGTTACAAAACCCCGCTTGAGCCCATGCATCTGCGTAGGTGTTATCTGATTCAGTTGCTTTCTCAAAATAAACCAATGCCTTCTCACAATCATCCTTTGAAAGGAAGCTGAGTCCATCGCGGAAAAATTGTACGGCTTTGGCTCTCTTGTTTCTGCCAGTGTTGGCCACCAAGTCTGCCAGTGACGTTAGGGTAGCAATCTGAAGTTGAGATATACGTTCCGATGGAATTGCAAAGTTGACGCTCTGTCCCCCGGTAATTTGCAGCGTCGCGATCCCAATTACCTGGCCCTGCATGTTCACTACAGGACTACCGCTGGAACCGGAAGAAATAGGCGCCGTTATCTGAATTATTCTTCCGAATGTTGGTATGTCGCGCACGGCTGAAACGATCCCGTTTGTCACGCTACCTTCGAGACCAAGTGGATTGCCAATTACGACAACACTTTCACCTTCTTGTGGTGAAGTCTTATCAAGTGGCAGGGGACGAATGGGTGCGATTGGAACGTCGATTTTTAGCAATGCAATGTCGCCTTCGGCATCGACGGCCAGGACGCCCTTTACTGGATATACATTTCCGGATGAAGCATGAATCTCGGCACGATAGGCGCCTTCAATCACGTGCCGATTAGTAGCGATGCGGTCGGCGTCGACAAAGAAGCCACTGCCTCTCGAGAGTTTTTCGCCACGTGCGTCGAATGTTTCGATTGCGACCGCGGAAGGCTTGATACGGCGCACCAGGTCGGGGAGAAGGTCCTGCGAGCTCACCGGAGTCGCGCCGAAGACTCCAATAATCACAACGAGAAAAAATTGTGCCAGGGAAATGCTCGGACTCATGTCCTCAAAGTATAACAGCAGTTGAATGCCTAAGTGGGGAGACTGCTGGTGCATTACTCGCTCAACAAGTTCTTTACATGTTCTGCCACCTTGTCAAGGCTGATGTCGGTGTTTGTCTTAGCCCGGCGATCGAACAGTTCGACCAGTCCCTCGCTGGCTTTCTTCCCAATCGTGATGCGATAAGGAATCCCAATCAGGTCTGCGTCCTTGAATTTTACTCCTGCTCGTTCTTCGCGGTCATCAAGCAGGACTTCAAGCCCGAACTTCTTGAGAGACTCATAAAGTTGTTCGCCGGCCACGCGTAGTTCTTCCTGCTTCATATTGGTAATGGTTACGATCACGTCAAACGGCGCGATAGATCTCGGCCAGATGATTCCATCGTCATCGTGTTGTTGTTCGATAGCAGCAGTAATTATTCGTTCGACGCCAATACCATAGCTTCCCATCACGATCGGAACCTGCTTACCTTCCTGCGTGAGCACGGTAGCACCCATCGAATCTGAGTACTTCGTTCCGAGCTTAAAAATGTGACCGATCTCCATTCCTTTGAAGACTTCCAATAATCCATCGTCGCACCGGGGACAATTTTCGCCGGGCTCAACTGTTCGGAGGTCGAACCATCCGTCAACCTTGATGTCGCGATTGATATCAACGCCTCTTAGGTGATGGTCATCTTTGTTGGCGCCCGTAGTCATATTGCGACGCTCGCGCAATGAGGCGTCAGCGATTATGCGCAAATCGAGTTTAGCGGCCGCCGCTTTCTCCTTCGCGCCGACGCCACCCAAACTACCGGCGCTGGCGCCGAGTAGATCTTGAATCTCTTCCGGACGTGCGGGTCTAACCGCAATTGCCTTTAGATTATCGGCGAGTTTGGTTTCGTGAAGCTGATGATCGCCACGTAGCAGCACAAGCACCGGTTGCTGTTTATCGTTGATAGTTGCATAGAAAACCAACGATTTAATCTGGCGATCAGCAGCGGCTCCACCGGGGAAGCTAACCAGGTCCTCAATGGTGCGCACACCAGGCGTCGGAAACTCTTCCGGCTTGCCCGGCCCAGGCTCGTCGCGGATTGCGGGTAATCTCGAAATTGCCTTTTCAAGGTTTGCTGCGTACCCACAGTTCGGACAACTTACGATGAGATCCTCACCCGCCGGAGTTCTGGCCATGAACTCGTTCGACTCGGTTCCTCCCATCGCGCCTGATGATGCTTCGACAATAAGAAACTGAATGCCGCAACGTGTAAAAATCTTTTTGTAAGCTTCTCGCTGATCGATAAACGACTTGTCAAGGCCTTCCCGGTCCACATCAAAGGAATAAGCATCTTTCATGATGAAGGTTCGGAGACGCATTAAACCGGATTTAGGCCGAGCTTCGTCTCGAAACTTGATCTGAAGCTGGTACCAAACCTGCGGCAGTTGCTTGTATGAGTTGATTTCGTTGCGAGCGATAGTCGTAAAGACTTCTTCGTGCGTCATCCCAAGACACATATCAGCGCCTTTACGATCCTTAAGTCTAAACATCTCATCGCCGATCGCCGCCCAACGACCCGATTCCTGCCAAATTTCGGCCGGGTGGAGCGCGGGAAGATAGAACTCCTGGCCGCCGATAGCATTCATTTCTTCTCGCAGAATCTGCATTATCTTCTGAGCCACGCGCTGGCCCAGCGGTAGAAAAGAGTAAATGCCGGCGGATAGTTGGCGGATGACCCCGGCTCGCAAAAGGAGTTTGTGCGAGACGACATCAGCGTCAGTGGGATTCTCGCGTAGAGTGGGAATGAAAAATTGTGACCAGCGCATACTTTTATTGGAGTATATGTAACCCGAATAGCTGACTGAAGAACATCGAGCATTCTCGCTTAGCTGTACTCTCAACGCAAACTGAAACGCTGGATCCTTTTTTCAGGATCGGTTTGCGGGCGAGAATCGGCTGATGTACCATGCGGCTTCTTCTTAACAACTCTTCACGAAGGCTATTGACTTATGAAAATTGCCCTGGCAAGCGACCACGCCGGCTTTGAGGAAAAAGAGCGCCTTAAACCCTTGCTTACCGAGATAGGTATCGAGTTTGAGGATCTGGGAACTTGCTCAAAAGAGTCGGTAGACTACCCGGATTATGCCCGAAAGGTTGCCGAGCAAGTTGCCGACGGAAAAGTAGCCCAGGGACTGCTTGTGTGTGGTTCTGGGATCGGTATGGCCATCAGTGCAAATAAAGTGAATGGGGTGCGTGCCGCATTAGCCTGGTCAGAAGAGACTGCGCGGCTTGCGAGGCAACATAACGACGCGAATGTTCTTACTATAGGAGCGCGTACTACGACACCGGGCGATATTCCAAAGATCATCAAAGCCTGGTTCGAGGCGGATTTTGAGGGTGGCCGCCATCAAATGCGAGTTGAAAAAATAAATGCGATCGAAAGGCGATGAAAAATCTTCATGAATGATATCCGCAATGCGCCATTAGCAGAGGTTGATCCGATCGTGGCCGAGGCTATCGACAACGAGGTAGCCCGCCAGGCGAATGGCCTCGAACTTATAGCTTCGGAAAACTTCGTCAGCGAAGCAGTCCTGGAGGCTGCGGGCTCAGTCTTTACGAACAAGTATGCTGAAGGGTATCCGGGAAAACGCTACTACGGAGGCTGCGAATGGACTGACGTTGTTGAGCAAACGGCGATCGATCGCGCGAAGCAACTCTTTGGCGCTGATCACGCCAACGTTCAACCGCACAGCGGTGCGCAGGCAAATATGTCTGTCTACCTGGCGGCGATTCAATATGGCGATCAGATTCTCGGTATGAACCTGTCACATGGTGGGCACCTGACACATGGCCATCCAATGAATTTTTCCGGATTGAGCTATAAAGTCGCAGACTATGGAGTTTCAAAGGAAACTGAACAGATTGACTACGACGAGTTGCAACGAATTGCAGAAGAGCACAAGCCAAAACTGATTGTGTGCGGGGCTTCAGCCTATCCGCGTATCATAAATTTTGAACGAATTGGCGAGATAGCACGCAGTGTTGGAGCCAGGGTGTTTGCTGACATAGCGCACATTGCTGGGCCAGTCGCCGCCGGACTCCACCCTTCGCCGGTACCTCATGCCGATTACGTTACAACTACAACGCATAAAACCCTTCGCGGACCTCGCGGTGGCTTAATTTTATGTAAAGAAGAGCATGCGAAAGAGATTGATCGGAAGTTGTTTCCCGGCGTTCAAGGTGGTCCTCTGGTCCATATAATTGCGGCAAAGGCGGTCGCTTTCGGCGAAGCGCTTCGAGATGATTTTAAAGAATACCAGCGCCAGGTCCTGAAAAACGCCAAAGCTCTAGCGAGCGAGTTACAGGAGCACGGCTTGCGGCTCGTTTCTGGAGGTACCGACAATCACCTGATGTTGGTAGACGTTTGGATGGACGGCAAAGGCACGACCGGGAAAGAGGCAGAGAAGGCACTCGAAGCTGCGCTGATTACGGTTAACAAGAACACCATACCTTTTGATCAGAACAAGCCATTTGTAGCGTCAGGTTTGCGAATTGGCACGCCTGCGGTGACTACGCGCGGAATGAAGGAACCTGAGATGCAAGAGATTGGTCGCCTGATAGCCGAGGTAATTCACGCACCCGAATCTGAAGAAGTTCGGAAGAAGGTAAGGCAAGGCGTGTCAGACCTCACAGCTCGATTCCCGCTCTATGCAAAGAGATTGAAAGCCTCAGCGGTGGCCGCCGGCGCCACTTCGCGTAACGACGAAAATTAGCTTCTCGTTTCACGCCGACAAGAGATATCGTTAAAGCATAAGCGTTGAAGCAATAGTGCATTATGGAAGAAGTCTTTGGCCCGGATGGCTTGATTGCTCAGGCACATCCGGAATACGAACATCGTCCCGGCCAGATTGAAATGGCCCGCGCCGTCATGCGCGCCTTCGAAGAAAATCGACACCTCATCGTCGAAGCTGGTACAGGAACCGGCAAAACTCTCGCATACCTTGTGCCCGCCGTCGCCGCTGCACTCGGTGATCGAGGTCGTGTGATCGTCTCGACCGGTACCAAAAATCTCCAGGAACAATTGATGGAAAAAGATATCCCGTTCCTACAAGGGATTTTGCCCAAACCGTTTTCAGCAACATACATGAAAGGGCGGAACGACTATCTCTGCCTCAATCGCCTTGCTCGTGCCCAGGCAACCCCCGTCCTTGAAGGACTCGAAGAAGTTGATTACTTCGAAGATGTTTCACACTGGGCACTGGAAAGCCAAACTGGCGACCGGGCGGAGCTCGCGAACCTTCCGGAATCCCTCTCTTTTTGGCGGCATATCGACGCACGTTCAGAGTCTTGCCTCGGCCAGAAGTGCCCTGATTACGACGCCTGTTTTATCACCCGCATGCGTGAGCGAGCACAACAAGCCGATATCGTAGTGGTTAACCATCACTTGTTCTTCGCCGACCTGGCCTTGCGCAATGGAAATTTCGGTTCCGTCTTACCTGACTACACTGCCGTTATCCTTGACGAGGCGCATTTGATCGAAGATGTAGCTTCTGAATACTTTGGTTCCCAGGTCTCTAATTATCAGATCGACGATGTCATTCGAGACATCGAACGACTTGAAATCGAAGAAGCAGAAATCGACCGCGAAGTGACCAAGAGCCTTGCTCGTCTCTCCACTTTCTCAGAGAACTTCTGGATGGGTTTCAAGGAAACTCGCGAGGAAGGTCGCTATCCGCTCGTACCCGGAACATTTGCGAAACGAACCAGCTCCGGACAATTTGAATCCACACGTCTTGGCGAGTTGTACGTGTTTCTGGAAGGCTCAATCACTCGCGTCGAAACTACTCTCGATACAATCCATGACAAAACTCCGGACATCGAGAATATGATCAGACGTCTCAGGCAGATCAAGTTTGACCTCCAGTTCATCGTGACCGGATCTGACAAGAAATTTGTGTACTGGCTTGAACGCAGGAATCGTGGAGTCTTTTTGCGTGCTTCGCCAATTGATGTCGCCGGGCTTTTGCAGGACAAGCTCTTCGACGAAGTACCAACGGTTATTTTAACTTCCGCTACTCTTTCAAGTGGTGGCAATTTCGCCTTCATCCGCGATCGCCTGGGACTCGATACTGCAGACGACCTCATTGCCGAGTCGACCTTTGATTACCAGAGTCAGGCGATTCTCTATTTGCCGCCAAAAATGCCTGAACCACGTTCGCGAGAATGGTCTGAAGCCGCAGCGTCCGAAGTCATAAACATTCTGAAGGCGACACAGGGCCGCGCATTTGTACTCTCAACAAGTCTCGCGGGAATGCAGTCACTCTTTGAGAGCGTATGGGCTGAGATCGATTACCCGTGCCTGGTGCAGGGCAGTGCTTCGAAGAGTCAACTGTTGAAGCGTTTCCGAGAAACACCGCACGCGGTGCTTTTCGCGACTTCGAGTTTCTGGCAAGGGGTTGACGTACGAGGTGAGCAGTTGTCCTGCGTGATTATCGACAAGCTTCCGTTTGCGGTGCCCACGGATCCAATAGTTGCTGCGCGCCAGCGTTATATTGAAGACAGTGGTGGCTCAAGTTTTCACGAGTACAGTGTCCCGCAAGCAATAATCGCTTTGAAACAAGGTCTCGGCCGTCTGATTCGAAGTACGAGTGATCGCGGCGTGCTGGCGGTGCTTGATCCACGGCTTCGGACTAAGTCCTATGGTCAAACGTTCCTGCGTAGCTTGCCACCCTGCCGCACCACCACGCGAATTGATGATCTTGCTCGGATGTTTATGGGGTGAGAGGTCTTAAGGCTTTGATCTTAGGCCTTTGATCTTTTACCGCTCTATTTGTATTGTTCAAGACCAAAGCCCAAAGATCCAAAGACAAGAAAGACCAACCACAAACCCATATGTTCGAAGTAATGATCGAAAGAAATTTCTCGAGTGCTCATCAGCTCCGAGGTTACAAAGGCAAATGTGAGAATTTACACGGTCATAATTACAAGATTGAGATCTATGCCCGTGGACGCGAACTCGATAATATCGGTTTATTAGTAGACTTCGTTGAATTGAAGGCTGCTGCCGACGAGGTAGTCACTTACCTTGATCACCGGAATATCAACGAGCTACCACCATTTGACGAGCTGCAACCCTCTGCCGAAAATCTAGCTAAGTATGTTCTTGAGCGTGTCGCCGGAAGAGTTGGCGATGAACGAGTACAAATCTATAAAGTCCGATGTTTTGAAACACCCACCAGTGTTGCCACTTACCAATTAGATTAAGAACCTGGAGAAGAGCCGGCGGCATCACACACCTTACCCGTCAAACTTCAACAACTGTCTCGATGGTTTGGGCGTTAATAGGCTCCGTCTGACTGTGTTCGGTATGAAACTGCTGAAGTAGTGTAAGAGCCGGAGCTTCCGGGGCAGGCTGTTGGCCAACCTTGCGCTTAACCATAAACGGTCTCTCACAAAACCAGAAGAACACCCATGCCGCCAGGATGGTGGCTGGAATAACGAACACCATTACCTTCATTGCTTGTGAGGAATCGGCGCTCGTCCAACGCCACGACTGCATAATTGTGAGCTCATGGGTCAAGTACAGTGAATACGAGAAGACTCCGAGCGTAGCCAATAACGAGACAAGAACTGGAATTTGAGCGGCACGAGTCCAACGCTGTTCTGAAAAGATGCCGCGATTTACTACGATCAGAAATCCTACTCCCCACAGCGGGTGCAATAGGAACCAGCTTCCGTTATGCCATATTGTGTCTTTGGGCATCAAAGGTAGAGCATTTGAAAGTGCCGCTGCGCCGATAATTAGCAGGCTCGCAAGTTTTAGATTTGAACACCACCTCGGTAATTGAATCAGTCCAAACATCGCTTCTACTGAAATCGCACCGAGCGCCCACGTAAACCAATGTGAGGCAGCCGATTCAGGGACCGGAATTCCAAAGCCGGAGTATAGCCACACTACGTGGCTGAAGATCATCCAACCAGCCCGCGCGACTAAGCAAACAATCAAAGTTGTGGTCCAACCGAAGCGAGTCCTCAGAAATAGCAGCAGAAAGTACGCTAGATACAGCTGCTCCTCGATAGCTAACGTCCAAAACACACCGTTGATGCTGTAACAGGTTTTCGGATCAAGATTGTGCAACATGAGCAGGTGCATACCGAGGTCGTAAACAAAGAAGTGAGTGACATCGATACCAGACGTGGCTGCAGTTAACCCGAGATAAATAGCGAGTGCGATTATGTACGGCGGATATAATCGGCGGACCCGACGCTTCCAGAATGATCCAAAAGAGATGACCGGTTGCTCGTCGCTTGCTTTTGCTCGGGCCCACTGGAGGTGGATGCAGAATCCAGATATTACAAAGAACAGAAAAACGCCGATATACCCGAACGAGCTGACAAACTGAAGCGCCATCTCAGGATATCTGGTCCATCCTGCCGGAATCGCTGCAGGGCTTCGGTCGACCGAATGATAGAGCACCACTCCGAGCGCGGCCGCGCCCCGAAGTGCGTCGATGCTTCTCAGTCTGAAAGCTGGCTTCAAGGTCTCCACGGAAGGATTCATCTAGCGATTGATTCTAGCGCATTGCCCAAACTCAAATTTGATGATTGTCGAGCAAGAGTACAGTACCGCGTGCGAAGCGAACCGGATGCTACACTCAACCTGCGCGATCATCAGGATCTGCCGTAAAGTTGAGAGTAACATCCGGTCGCTTCGCGGTACTGTATCGTTTTCTCTAAGCGGAAACCAGAGAGGTTACGTCGATATTGTATTTTCGGATCTTGCTGTAGAGACGCGGACGGTAGATGCCCAAAAGGTTAGCTGCCGCCTGTTTGTTTCCACCCGTTCTCTGCAGGGTCTTCTCGATCACTAACCGCTCGATATCTTCGAGAGTCATGTTAGGTGGAATGTCCCATGCCGAATTCTGCGCTCCGGCTCCCTCGGGCATAGTGCCATTGTCAAACGGTAAATCGATTGGTTCGATAAACTTGTCTTTTGCCAGCAAAACAGCGCGCTCAATGACGTTCTGTAATTCACGAACGTTGCCCGGCCACGAATGTCCAAACAAGCGCTGGTAAGCAGCTTGTGAGACTCCGTTAATTTGCCGCTCATACTTTTGAGCGTAAATATGAAGGAAGTGCTCAGTAAGAAGCTGGATGTCTTCATTGCGCTCGCGGAGTGGTGGGACGTGAATCGTAATAGTTGAAATTCGATAAAAAAGATCGTCTCTCAGCAACCCATCTCTGATTGCATCTGCAGGTGGACGATTCGTTGAACAGACCAGGCGGAAATCAACTGCATACGTCTTTTCCGATCCGATTTTCCGATAACTTCGTTCCTGTAAGACTCTCAATAACTTTGGCTGAAGTTCGATCGGCATTTCTGCAATTTCGTCGAGCATCAGCGAACCACCAGCGGCGTGCTGTACAAGACCTTCTTTGTCAGCATGTGCGCCAGTAAAAGCGCCTTTGGTATGGCCAAATAGTTCCGACTCGATCAACTCTTTTGGCAAGGCGGCACAATTGACTTTAATAAACGGCTTCTTTGAACGCAGCGATTGGTAGTGAATTGCGTTCGCAATCAATTCCTTGCCTGTTCCTGATTCACCTACGATTAAAACGTTCGCATCCGATTTAGCCACCGATTCAATGGTCTCGTAAATCGTCTGCATCGGTTTCGATGCGCCGATGATGTTGAAGTATTCGGCTCTCGTCGAAAGTTGACGTCGCATGTTTGTCGTCTCAGCAACAAGTTCGCGCCGTTCTAATGCCTTTTCTACCAGCGGTTGCAATTCCTCAAAGTCGAAAGGCTTTTCTACAAAATAAAATGCCCCTGCTTTGGTTGCTTCGACAGCCTTCTGGACCGAGCCATAACCCGTTACGACGATCACTTCAGTAGTGGGTCGAGCGTCTTTCATATGCCTCAGGACCTCGAGTCCATCCATGTCGGGCAACTGCAAATCGCATATCGCCAATTGATGGCCACCCTGATCAAAAAGCTCTATAGCCTGGGCACCGGTTGGAGCGGTATCGACCGAATAGCCTTCTTCCATAAAATTCTGTCTTAGGGAATCAGCCATCATTGGCTCGTCATCCACCACCAGTATCCGTACCTCTTTGTTATCCACCTTTCTCTCCTCTCTCGAAGTCGCAGCAACTTGAGGGCTCATAATTCCAGTACTCCAATCTTTCGCGCTAATTGCTCTAGTTAATGAGTGGAAGCGTAACTACGAAACTCTTGTTAACGTAATTAGCCGATCCAGCATGAGACTCAATGATCTTTGCAGCGAGGGAGAGACGAATTTCTTCGCTGCCGGAAAAAGATACGAATGGGTCATAGTCTAGTGATGCCAAGCCGGACCAGGTAATAATTGCCCGTCTGCTATCGTCAGCCTCCAGTTGAGCCGTGATCGTTATTTGTCCCGAGTCATCAGTAGTCTGAAGGTGTTTAATCGCCGCAACAGAAATCCATCTAAATGCATCGGCCAACTTTGATTGGTCAAATTCTCCTAGTAGTGAATCGGCCTTAATAGCGCACGTCACCGGCCTAACAGAACTACTGAGATCAGCACACACCGTTCGAAGAATTTTCTGCAGATCAAATCCCGGCTGTTTCTTGAGTTCTATTTCGCGACCATATTCCACGATTGTAGAGAGATCACTAGCCGCTCGATCCAAGCCACTTATTAACTTACCGATCGTTTCCTGCTCATCTTCAGGCCTGTCTCCCTTTTCAATTCTCTTGCGGAGGAACGTGGCATAGAGTTTGAGACCATTAAGCTGATTCTTCAGGTCATGGACGATCTGGATAGAGGCTCGACCGAGGTCTTGGAGCGTACTGGTATCTTCGGTCCTCGACATTAAGGGCTTCATAGATGCAAATCTCTCTTAATCTCTTCGGGGTCGCTAAGGGGAAAGGGAACCGACACATCTTTGTTAAGTGTATGAATAAGACTTCTAAGGCCACTTAATAGGTGTCGTGTTTCAGTGCGGGATGTTACCAAAAAACTCCCGCGTATTCTAGTGATACAGTAAAATCAACGACTTGGCGGCTTTGTTAACCACGATCTGCCTCGGAAAGTGACAAAAAATGAGTAGCGAAAAGCCGACCAAAGTTCTGCTCGTCGAGGATACGGAAGATAATCGGTTCATGATGCGAAGGTTGCTGGAGATGACTGGCTATGAGGTCGTCGAAGCGCGCAACGGCGAAGAAGCCGTGAAAATAGCCCAAACCGAATTGCCAGACTTGATATTGATGGACCTGAGCCTTCCGATTATTGATGGGCTCGCCGCCACGAGATTGATCCGCCAGATTCCTGCTCTCGAGAAAACTCCAATTGTGACGGTCTCGGCCCATGATTCACAGGATTTTCAAAATGAGGCTTTGCGGGCCGGCTCCGATGGATATATCACCAAGCCAATCGACTACTCAGAACTCGAACAATTGATAGTCAGATTACTCAACCACTGACACTTATACAGTTAACGAAACTGGGAACTAACCCAGTTGAGTTGTGTCTAAAACCTCTAAATGGACTACAACTCTTTGCAAAACCCAGTATCGGAATCTACAATTCCCGACACTATGAGTGCTACTGAAAGGCGCGTTGAGACAGCCGAGTCACGCCGGTCGTTGATAATCTTCGTGGCGATTGCTGCCGCGGTGGTTATTGCAGGCTTCTTTTATTTGCTCATGAAAGCGAGCAGCAGTCCGGCGGGTGGTGATGTCGGACTGGAAGGTGCCATCCGAGCCGGTTCGCCTGACTTCGATCAGTACAAGGAGAAGATCGTTCTCGACGTGCCCGAAGCTGACGAGGCCAAACGTGCCCTTGGCGATATCGTCATGAGCCTGCACACCACGGTCCGAAATTTTACTGGGAAGACGTTGTCAGGTCTGGAAGTGAGGGCTGCTGTCGTTGACCATCAAGAGAAAGCAGTTAAAGAGCGAACGGTTGTAGTTATTCCGGCGCGCCAACGTGAGCTCGGACCAAACAAAACTATGACTGTCTCAGTTATGTTAGAAGGTATGACTGATACCGACGATCGGGCCAACATTCGTATGCAGGTTACCGGGTTTAGGTTCAAAGAATGATCAAGATGGCTCGCTGGTTTTGGAATCGCTTATAAATAAAGCCTCGAGAGATTGTCTTACTGGTTGAATTGAAATCAGCCTGCCACCGGCCTTCCTTAAACTCGCCAGTACTTCGTCGACTTCGCTTTCGTCTTCAATCTGAATTCTTAAGCCGGCTGCGGTTGCAGTGATGACAATACTCGATGGATCTGGATGGTGAGCCAGAAAGGCCGCGGTGTCCGTCCCTGTCGCCACCATTTCAACTGCTCCTTTACCTTCGACTTCCTGGGCCAATTCATGGAGTAAACCCTGATGAGCAAGTTTTCCTTTCTTCAGGATGGCAACTCGATCACAAAGAACTTCAATGTCTGACAGAATGTGGGAGCACATAAAAACTGTGCGGCCTTCATGTCGTAGCTCAGAAATGAGATCTCGCACTTCTCGTCGGCCAATTGGATCGAGACCACTCATTGGCTCATCAAGAAAGACTATTTCGGGATCGTTTACGATAGCCTGGGCCAACCCCACCCGTTGCAGCATTCCCTTAGAAAACTTTCGCAGTTGAGTGTCCCACCTCTTTTCGTCCAGGTGAACACGGTAAAGCAGATCCTTTGCCTTGGCCGCGCGCGTGCTTTTTTCGAGACCAAACAACTCGCCACAATACTCGAGAAACTCGCGTGCTGTTAGATAGTCGTAGAAGTATGGATTCTCAGGCAGGTATCCAATCTGTTGGTGCATCCTCACATCCGCGATGTCGCGTCCGAGAATGCGCGCACTGCCGGCAGTCGGGAAGATAAGCCGCATCAATAGTTTTAGCGTAGTAGTTTTTCCGGCACCGTTCGCTCCTAGAAAACCAAAGATCTCACCTTGTTCGACATTAACCGATAGACCATCCAGCACACGCACCTTGCGTTTTCGCCAGAATCCAACTTCGTAGTCTTTTGTCAGATTATTGATTTCTACAATCGGCATATTTTAGAGAGGAGGTATTTCTGAACCTGTAGTTAACTCAACCGAGCAAGAGTCAGTTTTGAGAACGTAAGGATAGCCGGTAGGATCGACCGGTGTTCCGGTCCTATCCAATGGCAACTTAAGCGCGTTTAACGATGGAGCGAGAACCTGCCAGGTATTCGGACAAGCTCCCACTCTTTGTTTGTATGCGGTCAAGACCTTTGTGATCGCGTCCCGCTGATCTAGCGAAGTGAGTTGGAGCAAATGTCCACGCGCCATTTTCTGAACACTGGAATCGGTAGCTTGCTCCAACATCCGCTTGTAAATTTCGCGTGCGGTATCGCGGCTACCTCCGTCCGCAACCATCCGAGCCTTCATTGCCAACATCCATGGTGGTGAGTCTGGATTTTGAGCGCCCCTTCCATACATCTCACTCGCCGTCTGATAATCGCCTTTCTGCCAGTAGATGTAACCGAGGTGCTGATAGAGTCGCCACTCTGAAGGATTTGCCTCAATACCTTTTGTGGTAATACGAATGGCGTCGTCAACGTTTACTGCCGGCAGGACGATCGCTGCATACTGGTAGGGTTCGAGAAAATGCGGATCGAGCGTTGCGGCAGAGTCAAGTAGTGGTGCCAGGAGTTTTAAATTGAGGGTCCCCAAATTATCAAGTGAGACGTTTCCCGGGGCAGTCAGTATCTTTCCGCCGACATATTGAAGCGAACGCATCCAGTACCAATCAGCGGCTAGACCATTGAAACCGAGGCTTAGTCTCTTGACGGTGTTGCCATTCAAATAGAGGTTCTCTTCGGCGAGCGCTGGATCCGGTGCAGGTCGATGCCGATCAATGAAGCGCGACAACAATACGACGCTAAGTAGGCCCACTGCTATGAATCCTAGCAGCACTGCTTCGACACTGGTAATTCTAAGACGCGACATAGGTCACTATTTAAAGTTGCGACGGTTAAGCACCAGGGTTGAGGCGGCAAGCACGATCGCTATGTAAACTACTGCGTAAACGACGGAAGTAATCGCTAATGCAAAGGGTGGTTTAATTCCATGTGCTGCTGGGGTTATGTAACTGAAGTTGCTCAGATTGGGCAGGAGATAGTAGAGCGCCCCGAAAAATAACCGGGCTGGAGCAGTCCCCATCGATGTCGCCAGGCTTTTAAGATCTGAGCTGAAGTGTCCAATAATAAAAATAAAGAACGTAAGAAGCGCCGAAAGAGCTGGTGATGAGAAAGCCGAGAAGAGCATCGCCACGCCGGTCAGAATCATTAACTCAACATAGATCAGCATCACTGCGGGCCAGATAGTTAGTGCCAATGGATCCCAACCACGACTCACATAAATGAGGGCCAAAGAAACTCCCAGACCCATTACGACTACGTTCACCAGGAGGGTCAGACAAAGGCCCAGATACTTCCCAAATAAAAACTCTCCGCGGCTGACCGGTTTTGAGAAAATTGCATAGATGGTTCGCCTCTCTATCTCTTTATAGACCAGGCCCACGCCCACAAATATCGAGATAAAAACCCCGAACAGCAGCATCGCACTCAAACCAAGGTCAACGATAATTTTTCGCTCTTGACCGCCGGATAGCTCACCAAGAAAAATTGCGGCTGCGGTCAATAGTAGGACGAAGAAGACAAGGTTATAGAGCACCCGATCGCGAACCGCTTCTCTGAACGCGTTTCGAGCGATGGCGGCGATGCGAGTAAATGCTGAAGTTTTGAAGGTCGATTGGCGGTTAACAGTAAACTGCGAAGCGTCAGTCATTCTCTGGAAATCGATAGCGTTTCAAGATAGGAAGCCGTTAAGCCGACTTTCAGAAACTCGTAAGCTTACCGATTGATCGGTGGCGCTAACGGAGCGTTGCTGGGCTACGCATGTCGGCGCGAACAGGCGTATTGATTTTAGCAGAGTACCTGAAGAGTTGGGGGCTTAAAGAAACGACGGTTGAGGTTTTTCTATTACTGGCTGGAAGCGGTGATTGTTGAAATCACTGATACCAGACCGCACTGCGTGAGGATTTTGTGCTGATAGCGATTTGAGGCCGGTCGCGTTCTGATCGCACGGAGAGGTGTTAATCTTCCACCGGCCTGATCGGAAAAAGTTAGGTGCGACGATTAGCTGACGCTGGATACCAGTCGATTTCATGATTAGTTCCCCAGCGGAGGCAGCAAATCGATCGCCGCGGCGTCTGCGGGCGCCGTTAAATTCGTGTCGCCTCTCATCACGCCAACGTGCGTGATCGCGAATCTTCGGGTTCCAGTCGCGGTTGGCCCACTTGAAACCATTGGGACGCCATAAGCGCCAAAGGTAGCTGCACCGCCCACCCCGCCTAAGTCGATGACGTCAAACATGTAGCCACTCTTACCCTCAGTATCGGCTTGCCCAAGCACCGGATCCAGCAAGCCCTGGTTCCAAAGGGCGGACAGGGTACCGTAGGCACCACCGCCGGCTGTTGCCTGGTAAATAGCCTCAGACGTGTGAATAACTCTTATTGATGCCTGGGCCGATCCTTCATTAGCGGCGCGTCTTGAGGACAGCAGGTTGGGTATCGCGATCGCGGCGAGAATACCAATTATCGCGACTACGATAAGTAATTCAATTAGCGAGAATCCCTCGTGGCGATTCCGGTTCATTGCGTTTCTCCTCCTTCTCATTCCATCCTGAGCTTGATTGAGCGCGCGCTCGCTCACGACGGAAGTCGGGCTTCTATCTTCAAGCTGTGTGCCAAACTATTAGTCTAGGAGAAATCGAGCTTTTACTGAGGAAACTGAGCGATTTTGCCTTTATGACAATTTGAATGCGACGGTTCTTTCAGCATTTTGACCAGTTTTGATTTGTCAAAATGATTGGTCAGTTGAGAGTGATGGTCCAACAATCAGTCAACAGCGGGCAGTAGCACAAAGCCCACGCCAGCGTTTCTGCTGGGCGTGGGCCAAATGCGGGGGAACAACTCGTATGAGATCAATCT
Source organism: Pyrinomonadaceae bacterium (assembly GCA_035646955.1). Lineage (GTDB taxonomy): Bacteria > Acidobacteriota > Blastocatellia > Pyrinomonadales > Pyrinomonadaceae > PSRF01. The sequence goes on along the minus strand of DASROI010000128.1, from coordinate 1,085 downwards.
TAGGAGTTAGCCATTATTGACCGATACCTGGCGCTGCTTTGACAGCCGCCTCGTCAGCGTATGGGTCTAAAGGAGCTGTCGTGTCGGCCCTGATGACTCCATCTTCAGCAATCCCAAATCGGCGCGTACCTGTTTGTCCTACTCCACTCGTTACTATCGGGGTGGCAGTGGCGTAATAAAGTGCTGGTTGGATACCCACCGTGGGGATAGCCTCGAAGTTGTAGCCACTCTTGGTTCCTGAGCCCAGTATCTGGTCCGTCAATAAATTGACTCGAAGCGTAGGGATGTCGGCGTACTCACCAAGTCCTGATGTCGCGAAATATGTGATCTCGCAGCTGTGGATGGTTCGCAATGAGTACTGTGCTGAGCCTTCGTTTGCGGCTCGTCTGGATGCCAGCAGATTAGGTATGGCTATCGCCGCGATGATGCCGATGATCGCCACCGTGATCAGGAGCTCGATAAGTGAAAAGCCAGCTGTCGTCACGCTTGGCCTTTCGCGGTTGAGCTGTTTCAAGTTATTGGGGGTCATTCTCATAAATTTACCTGTCTCAAAATCTCGCTTTCGCTCGCGCGGAAGGAGAGCCTGACCTCCATCTACAACCTGCGTGCCACATGCTATTTTCTGAAACCGACAAAAAATGTATGCAAACAGGGCCTTTTAATCGCTTCGTTTCCTTAGAGATTTTGAAGATAACAACAAATGGACCTGGTAAGGTGCCGTTTTGTGTCACCCGTGCGGCAGTCCGAAAAAGGCGGCCATTGAATGGACCAGCAGGGGATTATTTGAGGCTTGATTCGGCGGAGCGAATGCGTTTTCGCCATCCGTCTTTGGCGAGGTCTGGGTGCTTCATTTCGTTCTCCTGGAGAACGGCGAGCACCGCTGCGCTTGGACTAAGCTCGCTTGGTCCAGCCACATCAGAGTCTTCTTTTGCGGCCGTGAGTGAGGCGTCGATGTCTTTGACGATGAGGTTGTGCCACCCTTTTGCACTGGGCGGATCAATAGCTACGGCCCGAGAGAATTCGTTGATAGCTTCAGAGTTCTTACCCGTTCGCTCAAGCGCTACCGAATGGCGAACCAGCAGGAA
>DASROI010000127.1:0-12529 GCA_035646955.1 Pyrinomonadaceae bacterium | reverse complement strand
ACTTTCGGTAATAACGAGTCGCCTCGTCCAGAGAGCAGGCAAGAGCGCCATCCCGACCATGCGGACGAAGACGAAGGTCAACGCGATATGCCGCACCTTCACCGCCCGTTTGTCCGACCAGTCGAGCAATTTTTTCCGATAGCTTTACAAAGTATTCCCGGTTGCTTACCTCACCCCGCTCGCCGGAGCCGGAGGTTGTCCCCTCATCGGAATAGAGAAAAACGAGATCGATGTCCGAAGCATAATTCAGTTCCAACGAACCAAGTTTGCCGAGTGCGAGAACGCAAAAGTCCGCACCTGTTAGTCGTCCGCGTTGATCTGCTCGACGTGGAAATCCGTATCGGTTATCCAGTTCCTGTCTGGCCAGGCTAAGAGCGTAGTCCAAAACGGCATCAGCAAGATTCGAGAGCTCTTCCGTTGTCTCTACCAGCGTATGTGTTTTCCGAATATCGTGCAGGTAAGTGCGTAGCAGTTCGCGGCGCCGAAAACGCGCCAGCAAGACATGTGGATCAAGGGACGAGTTTGTGAGTGCGAATCTTGCAAGAGCTTCACGTAACTCGTCGGTGCTTCTGACGCGGGGATCAGCCCGTTCCCGAGCCAACCACGAAAGGTAATCTGGATTTTGATCGAGAGTGGTCGCTAGCAGCGGACTCCATGACGCAATCGCCAGGACGTCAGCAAGGAGTGGTGTTTGATTTAAAAGATTCGTGTAGGCGCGTTTATTACCAACAGCAAGTTGCTCGAGCAGCCGGCGGGCGCCGTTAGGATCGGGCAAGTCACGTAAAAGGAATTCCACTCGGGAGTCTGCAGTTTGCACATTCGCTATTCTATCGCCTTTTGGAGTGCGACGGCCCGGCAGCGCTTCGTGAAATAGGACTCTTTCAGTTCAGAATCCGATTTAACAAAGCGTCGCCGGGCCAGCGCACTCCAAGGTTTTAGATGTCGTAGTAGAGCGAAAATTCAAGTGGATGCGGTCGCATACGCAACGGATTAATCTCGCGATCGCGTTTGTATGTTATCCACCGTTCGATCAACTGCGGACTGAAAACGTCGCCCTTGAGCAGGAAGTCATGATCGGCTTCCAACGCCTTCAATGAGTCATCGAGCGAGCCGGGCAATGTCGGGACGTCTTTCAACTCCTCTGGCGACAGGTCGTATATATCCTTCTCAAGTGGATCACCCGGATCGATTCGATTTTGAATGCCATCGAGTCCGGCAAGAATCATCGCAGAGAAAGCAAGATAAGCATTGCAGGACGGATCGGGTGGCCGAAACTCGAGTCGTTTGAGTTTCGGATTTGCGGAAAACATCGGAATACGAATCGCTGCCGATCTATTTCGAGCAGAATAAGCCAGATTCACCGGCGCCTCGAAACCTGGAACCAGTCGCTTATAGCTATTCGTTGTAGGAGCTGCGAAAGCCACGACGGCGGCGGCGTGCTTCAAGAGTCCACCGATGTAGTAACGCGCCATTTCCGACAAGCCAGCGTATCCATCACCGGCAAAGAGCGGCTTCTCACTCTTCCAGAGCGACTGGTGACAGTGCATGCCAGAACCGTTGTCGCCATAAAGTGGCTTTGGCATGAACGTGGCCGACTTGCCATATTGATGGGCAGTATTGCGAACTACATACTTAAAGATTTGGAGGTTATCAGCAGTCCCTAAAAGAGTTGAATAGCGGAAATCAATTTCGCATTGACCGGCGGTTGCTACTTCGTGGTGATGGCATTCGACAGTAACACCACATTTGCCGAGCGTAAGTGATATTTCCGAACGCAAATCAGTAAGAGAATCTGTCGGTGGAACAGGAACGTACCCTTCCTTCGCTCGAATGCGAAAGCCTAGATTTGAGCCTGAAAATTCGTTTGCATCACGACCGCTATTCCAATGAGCTTCATCAGAATCAACTGTGAAACCAGCTGAGTGTTGCTCGTTATGAAACTTAACATTATCAAAAACAAAAAATTCGGCTTCAGGACCAAAATAGGCTGTATCAGCGAGTCCCGTAAACTTCAGATAACTCTCAGCTCGCTGCGCTACTGCACGCGGGTCGAACGGATAACCCTCTTTGGTTATCGGATCGACCGCATTTCCAATCAGGCAGAGTGTCGGCTGCTCGGAAAATGGATCCATCCACCAGCGAGTAGCATCTGGTACGAGAAGCATGTCTGATTCGTGGATGGCAGCCCAACCACGAATGGATGAAGCGTCGAAGCCGAATCCATCTTCGAACTGCTCTTCACCGAGTTCGGCGATCGGGAAGGTCAGGTGTTGCCAGGAGCCAGGCAAGTCAGTAAAGCGAACAGAGACAAACTTGGCGCCCTGGTCGGAAGCAAATTTCAAGACAGTCTTAGGGTTCATGTGATCTCCTGAAAGATAATGGGAGTGTTAGGGGTGCTCTTCGCCCCGAGGTGGTTGTTGGCGCGAAGTGTTTGGGGTGCTCGGTGGCTCTTCGAAAACAGGCGTGCGTCACGGAACGACGGCTCGTAAAAAGCTGCCATTATAGTGAGGCGAGTTGCGATGTCAAGACATGCCAAGACATGCCAGACCGGGTGGTGTCTTAGTTTAGCCCTACTCTGTGTGCAGCCTATGTGTTCGCTTCGTGTGTGTGGTGGGGGCAAAAGTAATTAAGAAAACCATCGCTATGAAGATGAAGAGAACACCAAAGGTTGCACAGAGTGGGAGGATCCAGGTGGAATTCCATTTCGTGACCTTGCGCTTTCCAGCACTCGTGGTTTATGTAGGTCCACCTCAGCGGTCGGTTGAAGCGACTGTAAAACCAACAATTTTTCTTATTATTTGAACCGTACTTTTTATTCGGTCCAGTTGGTCTTTGTACTGCGGATTACAAATTTTCTTTCGCCCTCCACGCCCAGGGATTCTTAAGAGCCGCTGGAGTCTAGGACCACCCAGAATCGAAAGAGGCCAAAAACCCTATACTTTCTGAGGGTTTAAGTCAATCAAGGGCCTTTTTTGAAACAAAAAAGTTATAGACCCTCTTTACGTTTTCTGTTACATTCGCCGACTAAAGCGTTCCACCCAGCACAACTTCCGCAACTCGTATCGAGAATGTGTATTACCGCGTTTTGGGCAAAGGAATCCATATCTAACGCTATCAGGCAGGAGACCGCCAATTGACCACGGCAATCGAGCAGACGCTCGAACTTTACGGAATTGAAAACTGGGGTGCTGGATACTTTGACGTTAACCGGAAAGGAAATCTAATAGTCCACCCCGCTGAGGGCGACCCCCGCTCAGCGGACCTCAAAGAGATTATCGATAACCTGGCCAAGCGAGGAATTACCACGCCGGTTCTTCTTCGTTTCCCCCAACTCGTAGCAGCACAGGTCCGAAAACTTCAAAGAGCGTTCAGCCGATCCATTCGCGAATATGAATACCAGGGTGCACATATGTGTGTTTACCCAATGAAGGTTAATCAACAGCGCGCTGTCGTTGAGGAGTACTTGCGCGAAGGCTCGCGGTACGACTTCGGATTGGAGGCGGGTTCCAAAGCAGAGCTGTACGCGGCCCTGGCACTGGAACAACCCGCAGATAGCCTGCTCGTCCTTAACGGGTTTAAAGATATCGAGTTTATTGAACTCGCGTTTGCGGGCGCCCGCAGCGGCAAAAAGGTCGTCATCGTCATCGAAAAGCTCAACGAACTCGACCACGTACTGACCGTAGCTGAACGACACGAAGGCCCAATGCCAATGATTGGCATGCGCGTCAAACTTTACTCAAAGGGCTCTGGTCGTTGGGAAAAGTCAGGCGGTGAGGCGGCTAAGTTCGGTCTCACCACCACTGAAATCCTGGAAGTAATTCGGCGGCTGGAAGAAGCAGACCGAATGGATATGCTGAAGCTTCTTCACTTTCACATCGGCTCGCAGCTCACCGATATCAAACGAATTAAGAATGCGATGAAAGAGGCCGCTCGGGTTTATGCAAAGGTGTACCAAATGAAGGTACCGATCGAGCTCCTCGACGTTGGCGGCGGAATGGCAGTCGATTACGACGGGTCAAAAACCGCTTTCGACTCGTCGGCAAACTACACGGCCCAGGAATTTGCCAACGACGTCATTTACACAATCAAACAAGTTTGTGACGACGAGAACGTTCCCCATCCGACTATTATTCAAGAGTCTGGTCGTTTTCTTGCCGCCTATCACGCGATCTTGATAACGAATGTCCTGGACGAGATTGAAACCGTCGTCGAAGACATCACTCCGATTGAGATCGATGAAGACGATCCGCAGGTAGTTACTGAATTGGGTGAGCTGCGCGAATCAATCACTGTCAAAAATTATCGCGAGTACTATCACGACGCTCTCGAGCATCGCGAAGAGTTGTTTACACTCTTCAACCTCGGTCTTATTTCACTCGAGGACCGCGCCAAAGGCGAAGTCCTGTTCTGGGACGTCTGTGAGCGGGCCGACAAATACGCACAACAAGCCAAATACGTGTCAGAGGAATTTGGTGATCTGCGAAGGTTGTTATGCGCCAAATACCTGACGAACTTTTCCGTATTTCGCTCAGTTCCGGATCATTGGGCCCTGGACCAGCTTTTCCCAATCGTGCCGATCCACGGCCTTAATAAACCACCAACAGAGTACACAACCCTGTGTGATATCACGTGCGATTCGGATGGCATCGTCGACAAGTTCGTCGACCTTCACGATGTGAAACAGGTTCTCGAACTGCACGCGTTGAGCGCGGACGAACCCTATTACCTGGCTTTTATGTTAGTTGGCGCTTACCAGGAAGTGATGGGCAACAATCACAATCTGTTTGGAGCGCCGCACGAAGCCCACATTCACATCGATGATGAAGGCTTTTTAATTAAGAAGGTAATAAAAGGAACTACCGTAGGCGCTGCTGCTGAACGAGCGCGTTACGAACGCAGTTTTTTGCATGATGGTTTTCGCCGGCTTATTAACCGGCGCGTCAAAGAAGGCGAATTGAGCGAGGCCGAAGGAGCCCAGTTAGCGCAATTCTATGAGTCACGCTACGACGCTTACACATACCTGGCGGTTAACGGTATCAAGCCCCGTTCAAGACGAAAAACGGATTACTAAAGATGTAAAGCGATACACACCAGGGAACCCTGTTCGAGAGGTTGATAACCTGCATGGTCACTCAGCGTAAACCAAAAGCATCGAAGTACTTGACCACCCCAACACGCCCGGTTCAGGTAGATCGAGATCGTTCTGTAGCGGGGCTATTGGAGAAAATGGAAGGTACTGGATTCGGTGGTAGACAGCTTGCCGAGGCTCATCGTATTTGGCTCGACATGCTCGGCAATAACACCACCATCATGGTGGCCGGCTCGGGTGCCCTGATTCCTGCGGGAATGCGGCGCTTGCTGGCTTACGTCATCAAGAATCGCTTCGTCGATGTTTTGGTGCTGTCCGGCTCGATGTTGTTTCATGACTTACACGAAACACTCGGCCGCTATCATTTTCAGGCTCATCCCAGCATGACGGATGCTGAACTCGAATCGGCCCAGATCAGTCGCATGTGGGACCTGCTGGCCAGCGACGAAGAGTATCGCGAAGCAAAAGAGTGGATCGGTGGTTTTACTAACCAACTCGATCAAACCAGGTCTTACTCGCCGCGAGAGTTTTTGCACCTTTTAGGTCGTGAGCTCGCCGAAATTGCTTCGGAGGACGGCGTCCTCACTTCGGCTTACAAATCTCGCGTGCCGATTTTTTGTCCGGCCATAGCCGATAGTGGTTTGGCAGTCGGAATAGCGGGGGCCAGGTTTGAAAAGAAGAACAACTTCATGTTCGACATCATTCAAGATGTTCTGGACATGATGAATGTCATGACACATGCCCGGGTTTCTGGAATCATCAACCTCGGCGGAGGCACGCCAAAGAGTTTCATTCAGCAGGCAACGGTTTCCTCATTCCTGCAAAAGGAACATCATCACGGCCATAAATACGCTATTCAGATTTCCGCTGATGGACCACATCCAGGGGGACGGTCCAATGGCGTATCATTCGACGAAGGTCTTGTTTACGGAAAGCTCGCACGCGGGGCTCACACAGCCTATGTGCCATGCGACGCAACAATCGCGCTCCCGATTCTGATCACATCTTTATCGCAAACTGCGGCAAAGTATTTGAAGGGAAGAAAGCGTCCTAACTTCACCTTTGGTCGGGAACTGCTCGTCGAAGCGCCCTGATCGTTTCCGCTCTAGTGAACATCAACCAGCACTGTCGGGTTGAGCGGAAGTACCGGTGGTCCCTTGAACTTGGTTGGCCCACGAACTTTTTCCCGTTGCGCGTACATGGCCTGGTCCGCGGCTTCAATACCGACAGCAAGCCCTCTCATTGAACTAAATCCCGCTACCCCGTAAGAAACGGTCACCTTGATAGGAAGGCCGGTCCACGCCTCGCAGTTTTTTTCAAGAATGGCGTTCATTGTGGCAATTCTTCTGCCGACTTCGCTCTCTGGAAGATTGAACATCAGCACGAGAAACTCGTCACCTCCCCAACGGAAAAGCATGTCGTCCGCTCTGATCAATGAACGCATTGCGCGCGCAACGGCACGGATCGCCTTATCGCCGGCAGCATGCCCATGCGTGTCATTGATGGGTTTGAGGTTGTCAATATCGAGGACCGCGACGCAGCCGAATGACTCGACATGATCAGTTCCCTCAGATCGACTGAGCAGAGAGTGAAAGGCATGTCGATTCAGGGCTTCGGTCAACGGGTCCATTCGGGCTAGTAGTTCAAGTTTATCGCGCGCTTCAGTCAGTTCTTTATTCGCCTTTTCTGCTTCCCGGTGAATGGCCTCCATCAGCAACATCATCGTTCCGAAACCAAGAACGATTTCGAGGATCATGTCTGAGATGGCCGTGTATTGCAGATAAGCCGTAGGAACAGCTATGTCGAGGAAGCCCTTGCGAAAAACGAAGAGCGGCAGGTAGTGAAGAAAGCCGGCAGTGAGCAGCAGTAACGCCACTGATATCACACTTGTGCCGGGACTTGGGCCACTGGCTCCAAAACGAAGAGTAAAGAACGACGTGGCGAAGAGGACTGCCATAATCGTCGCATGGACCATGAACAGGTTATTGAAGTCGGCGGAGAGAAATGGAAGGACTCCAGAAAGTACCAGGAACGGCAAGACCATGCCGAGCTGCTTACCGGTGATGGCCTTTGCAGAGACGTAGTTCCGGCAGCCAGCAATAAACAGGAGGCCGAAAGTGTATTCACCCATCAAGTAGAGTGAATAGAAGATGTACTGATGAGACGTTGCGTGGGAGCCGACAATCAGGCTGAGAAGGGCCAAAGACAGGCTGGCCCAACCAACGGTCCAGTACTTAAGAGCAGCGCTCTTGATGGAGGACCGCATAAAAACTGAAAGCAACGTAATCAGGAGGATGCCGATAGACTGTATGGCCAATCCTACATTGGAATCCATAGACGAAACCTCGTTTGGGAAGAACGGGTTTGATTTGGAACATATGGCTTAGCTTTGCGATTGGACGAAAGCGGGCGGGCTAGCTAGAACCAAGAGATACGCTGGGCATTTGGCAGGCAAGGAGACCCGCCGGAACTCGATTCTAGCCGAGCGCCACGTGACTCGCCAAGCACTTTCTCTAAATTATTGGATAAAGAGGAGTTACTGGTGATGATCTACGGCGGCCAATAGGAGATAGGATAGGTCTTATTGGTCCTATAGGTCTTATTGGTCCTATAGTCCTATAGGTCCTATAGGTCTCCCTTCACTGAACTGTAAACTTATTATCCCGCGAACTCTCAGCCAGCTTAACTTCGTTCGCGTTGAAGGCCTCCAGCTTGATGCTGTAGGTGCCGGGCGTTAGGGGCTTATCCGTTGTGAACGATTCGCCCTCGACCTTTCTGCCGATAAAGTCATATTCAGGTTGAGCACCTGAGCCACTGTCTGCATAAACACTCAATTTGTAATACGCTGCATCCGGATAAGGATCCCACTTAAACTCGATATTGTTCGCAGCAACCTTGGCACTCGCTTTCGGACTCACGAGTTTAAGATCACTCTTAAAAAGAGTCGTGTCAGGAGCAAAGAAGGTTTCATCCGCATTTATCTTGTACTTCGCAGTTTGCACGATTCCCGACGTCGCAAACACGTAGTAATTAGAATCGAATACCTTGACCAGGAGACCTTCATAAATACGCGGAGTCACATTCTTGATCAGGTATTCGCCATTCTGATCTGTCTTAGTGATAAATGTCTGGCCTCCGCAGCCTCCAATGAACTGGTTGAACTTCTCGCATAACTTAACTTCGATTTCCGCCACTGGTTTCTCGTTATAGAGAACTCTTCCCTGAACATTCCCTTTTCCGGGCTCGGGCTTTTCCTTCTCTGTTCCGCTCCGGGAAGCAATTGTCCCATCCTCGTTGACTTTACTGGGCTCGTCAGTTGACTTTGCGGCATTACCGTTGGTGTTCGACGACCGATTCGAATTCGTCTCTTTGGACATCTTGCACCCGAGAAGAAGAGCCGCCAAGAGTAATAACGAAGTTACAACTTGCTTCTTGTTCATCTGTTCGTCTCCTTATCGCAACCTGATTCGTCATCATGTCAACCACTGCAACACTTCCTCTTCCCCGGTAGCACGAGTACCCCCAACAACGTGAATAAAATATTCTTCTAGTGATACCGGTCCCTGACCATCATCCTCCAGCCGGATTCCCTTTCTCAGTTCATTCAGCGAACCAGCGGCGAGCAATTTGCCCTGCGAGATAATTGCGATATCCGTGCACAATCGCTCAACTATTTCGAGTACGTGCGATGTTAAAAAGACTGTCAGACCTCGAGCCGTAAGGCGTGACAGCAGGTCCTTCAGGGTTCGAGACGCAATCGCATCAACACCCTCGAACGGTTCGTCCAGAAAAAGAATTTCAGGTCGATGTATCAGAGCGCAGGCCAGCGACAACTTCTTCTTCATGCCGTGAGAGTATTCGATGATTAGCTTCTTTGGCTCATTATGAAGCTCCATTAGATCAAGAAGCTCTTTTGTACGCGACGCGATCTCGTCCCGATGGAGACCGTACATTCGACCCGTGAACCAAAGCATCTCAGCCCCGGTCAATCGCTCGAACAAATTGAGATCTTCGGGGACGACACCTATTTTCCGTTTGACCTCCAACGGCTTTTCCGTGATGTCGAGGCCAAGCACACGAAGGCTGCCGCTCGTCGGAGCCAGTAGGCCTGTAAGCATCTTTATGGTCGTGGACTTTCCGGCTCCATTAGGACCGAGAAACCCAAAGAAACTGCCCCGATTAACCTGGAGATTTATATGATCGACAGCAAGGAATTGGCCGAATTGCTTAACTAGAAGATTTGTTTCTACCGCGTGCGAAGTGAACTGTTGAGCCATCCTGCGCTTTTGTACGCAATTGCCCTTACAGCGTCAAGCACAATCGACATAGGTCCTATTAGTCCTATAGGTCCTATATTGCTCTCCTAAACTTGAACTTAATCTCTATCCTTTTAACAACTGCCGTGCATCGTCTGCCCGAACACACGGTAAGAAGGTTCGATGAGTACTCATAACAAATGCATCGGAGCTCGCCTTACGCGCGTTGCCGTGAGTTGCAGCAAGCCTGACAAAACGGCCAAACGCTGACCAGCCATAATAATACCCATCTCGCATGCTGATCAAAATGTCCGCATCATTCTTAACACGCGACGAAAAGAGGGATGAATAGACATTTGCGAGCACGTCGGGATAAGTGTGCTCTTTAGTTTTCTCATACCAAACCGCGTCAGACACAAACTCACCATTCTCGGTCTGGTTCAAACCCGCCGATATCTCTGCGAGTTGAAAAGGATCTCCAATCTCGGGAAAGTAAGCGTAGCGTTTGTGCTGAGAGCTCTGGTGCTTTTCGATTCGAGCCCTACCGCCTTCTGCTTCAACTATGGCAGTTTCACCGTCACGATAGACCACAAAATCGATACCCTCGACTTCGGTGAGACTTCGCGCAACTTCTGGAATGAAGTCTTGATCACCACAATAAGCAGCTGCGTAACTGCACAATCCGAAGGCGGGAACCGCGACGCCGCGACGATCTCCCGGTGCAAGTCGATCACTGACCCGGAAACCCTTCCGGTTAAGATGTGAGGCCAGGTGGACTCTGCGATTGTCTTCGAGGTTCATGCCATGGTCCGAGAACATCACAATCTCAGTTTCCCGGCCGCAGAAGTTCTGGATATCGGTCAGGATCGTGTCAAGCGTCTCCAGCGCAGTCGCCAAACGCTCTGGACCTTGAGCATGAAGAAGTCCATCGGTCCCTTTTAGAAAAGCAAAGAAGTCGCGAGTCTGTGGCGCTGCACCAAACCGTTCGCGGAAGCGTCGCATGTCAGCGCGCCAAACTTTTTCCGGAGCCACATAGATCAGAAATTCAAATGCCAGGGGCTCCTGATAATCTAAATCGTCCATGTACGAGGAAGGAATTTTGTCGGGAGTGCGCCGTCCCAGGTACTTTCGGATACCGCCGCGTAATTCTCGCGAACTTTTGTCGAAGTAGAGGCTCTCATAACCGGCCGGTGGTGACGCCCCAAACATCGCTGCGAGTGCGACGTTGGTCATCGTTGGAAATGGTGAAAGCAGTCGAGTCGGTGGTCCAAAGTTCGCGAACAGCCCCCGAGCTTTTGATTGCTGGATAAGTTTGTGGGGAACGCCATCCAGGCCGAGCAGCAACCGTCGGGGGCGATCGGTACCGGGCTTTAATTGTTGACCCCTATTATTTCTCATTGGTCATCTTTCATTTCTCATTTTCCATTTTTTCAGGCTATTTCGATCTTTATTCAACTGGTACTGGGTGGTTCACCCGGAGACGATTGTGAATTACCGGCGCCGCGCGGAAGTGTGTTGACGCTGTGGCAATCGATACAAGCCGCGCTTGAAAAATGAAAAATGATGAATGATCGATGATCAATATCACTCCTGCTCATCCGATCGCACCAGTTGCTCCGCCTTATACTTTTCCTTTAAGCCCTTCTTCGCTTCGTCGTGAGCGTCGTAGACATCAGGTCGCGCCAATACCTGTTTATATTCGATCACGGCTTCATCTCGCTTGCCCGCCACGTCATAGGCTCTGGCTGCATAAAGATGGGCCATCGTAATCAAGCCGGGCTCAGCGCGTTCGGCTTTGGTGGCCGCCAGAAATTCTTTCGCTGCTCTCTCGTTTTGACCCGCAGTAAAAAGGGCTTCGCCGTATTTGAAGTGAATGAGGTCCATCGCGCGGTTGGCCGTTTCACGAACAGTCCGATCGCGCAACAGTTCATCAAAAGTCGCAAACGCTTCCTTCTCGGCTTGCAGTGCTCCAGCAGTGTCCTTCTGCTTTCTCTTCTCCGCAGCGATTGCCACCAAAGCATCGGCAGTTTCAAGTCTGTACAAATAATTCCGGGGATACTTAACGCTCAACTCACGCGTAATTGGTACCACCTCAGCAAAACGACGCTCTCTCGTATACAAAATCATCAGGAGTGTTTTTGCATCGTCTTTAGACCATCGACCCTCTTTCGCGACCTGTTCCAACATTGCCAGGCCGCGTTTCTTTGAACCACGGAAGCCGGACACGCCGGCAATCATCTTGATTGGCAACGGAAGCGAGCCGATTACGTACTCATACAAACCAATACTAAGTTGCGAATCGATGTAAGTTGGATCGAGTTTTAGGACGTCCCGATGATGATTGACGGAGTCGTTGCCATCTCTCAGCGCCGCGAAGTGCCGTCGCTCAACTGCCTCTTCAAACGAGGCCTTAAGCCCTTCAGTGTTAGCTAAAAAGATTAAAGCTTCGACATCTTTAGGATTTTGCTTGAGTCTTACTTCAGACAAGCGCCGGGCTTCTCGAGTTAAATTGCGAAATTCAGTGACAATGTTGGGATCTACCTTGTCATCGCCGTTGGTATAGAACGATTCTGAAGAGTAGAGGGAAGACTGCAAACGTCGCGACTCATAGAGGGTTTTGATCCAGAGCCGCGCCGCCAGTAACGATGGACCACCCGGGTGATTGGGAAAAAGGCGGGTGATCTCTTTGAAATCTTTCTGAGCCTTGTCGTAGTCAATGTTGTAAAGCGCGTCGAGTCCGCTGCGACGTAATGATTCAAACTGCGTCTGGTCCTTCTCGTTCAACCAGGTCGTTGCAGGTTGTTGGGCCAGTAAAGGGGAGCTCAACAAAAAGAGGGACAAGCACAGTCCAAATAAAACCTTCACAACATTCCTCCACATTTATTTCAGCGGTCGAACGACTCCATGTATTTCACGCCCGAGCCGGTATTGAATAGGACCACCCGGTCACTCTTTTTTATGGCTCCGGAATCGATCAACTTCTCCAGCGCCGGTAAACAAGCGGCGCCTTCGGGTGCGCAGAACAAACCTTCAGCAGCACCAATTACTTTTGTCGCATCGATCAACTCATCATCAGTGACGGCAATTGCAGTTCCTCCCGACTCCCGTATTGCGTCGAGAATTAGAAAATCACCAATCGCCTTGGGAACGCGCAGTCCGGAAGCGGTCGTGGCCGCATTAGGAA
>DASROI010000126.1:0-4555 GCA_035646955.1 Pyrinomonadaceae bacterium | reverse complement strand
TCTTGAAGTTGGAGATGTTTGGACCACACCCGCGAGTTCGTCTAATTGCGCACTGTGGCGGCGAGGTTAAGTCGCGGATGGAGGAGCAGGTCGTCGACCACATTACGGTAACAAATGCTGCCGAGCCAATGGCCGCGCCCGTTGCCGAGATGGCACTAGCCTTGACGCTCGCGTTAGTGCGACGAATTCCAAGTTACGCGACTGAGATGCACTCCGGTCTGATTAGAACCAATGAATATGTTAGCCAGGGTGAAACTCTCAGAGGCAGACGGGTTGGATTGATTGGCTTCGGCCGGATTGGTCGGGCATTTGCGCGAATCGTAGCACCATTCAATGTCGAGTTGCTGGTATCAGACCCCTGGGCGACGTCAGAAGCAGTAGCGGCAGCTGGTGGAGCGCTCGTGGACCTGGACCAGCTATTGAGCTCGTCTTCGGTGGTTGTACTGGCAGCCGCGCTGACGAACGAATCGCGACACATGTTGGACCAGCGAAGACTGGGCATTCTCCCAAATGGTGCTTATTTGATCAACGTCGCTCGAGGTGGCCTTATCGATTTTGACGCGCTGTCGAATGAATTGCGAAGTGGAAGGCTTAGTGCGGCGCTTGATGTCACTGATCCGCTCGAGCCGTTGCCGGTTGATCACGAATTACGCCGTCTGCCAAACGTGTTGCTTACGCCGCATATAGCGGCCGGCGGAATCGAGATGCGACGAGAAATTGGCGAGGTTGCTGTATCCGAAGTGGTGCGCTACTGCAAAGGCGAACCACTACAAAACGTTGTCACCCCAGAGATGCTCGCAACCATGACCTAATCTCGGCGTCTCCGCGTCTCTGCGGTGGAAGTTGAAATTATTTAATGAACAAGGATCCAGATTGCTTTCGACTTTAACAACGAAATCAGACCTCCTGACCATCAGGAGCGTTGCCCTGCATCACGTCAGCGTCCCTCTGCTTGAGCCCTTCCGTATAAGCAATGGTGAAGTGACTGCGAAAGAGGCGATTCTCGTAGAGGTCACGACGACTGACGGTGTGACCGGCTGGGGTGAAGCGTCACCAATGTCCGGTTCCTTCTACTCGAGCGATACTCCCGAGAGCTCGTATTCAGCCTTGTCCGAAACGCTGGTGCCGTTAGTTCTATCGTCCGAGATAGACGTCCCAACGTTCTACGAGACCTTACGTCGCCAGCCAGTTGACGCCTTCGCGAAAGCTGGTATCGAGGGAGCGCTTTGGGATGCTTACGCTAAACGTCTCAAAAAGCCGTTGTTTGAAGTTCTGGGTAGCGATCAGCGCCCGATCCCATCAGGTGTTGCAATCGGCATTTATGACAAGATTTCCGAATTGATTGAACGAGTAAAGCGGTACTTGTCCGAAGGCTATCAACGCGTAAAGATCAAGATTCAACCAGGATGGGACGTCGAACCGGTCACCGCGATCAGAAGCGAGCTACCGGATCTCGCGTTGATGGTCGATGCCAATGCTGCTTATTCACTCGATGACATAAGCGTCTTTCGCGAACTAGATAAACACGATCTGATGATGATCGAGCAACCGCTCGCTCGCGATGCAATTGCGGAAGCAGGAGAGTTGCAGAAACAGTTGCGGACTCCTCTTTGTGCCGACGAGTCAGCGGAGTCGATGCCTTCGTTAGAGCTGCTGGTTCAACATCAAGCAGCCAGGATTATCAATATCAAAGTGCAGCGAGTAGGAGGACTAAGCGAGGCTCGTTTGATGCTCGAGCGTGCACGTGCCGCCCGACTTGAGTGTTGGGTTGGGACCATGCCCGAGCTGGGAATAGCTTCAGCTCAAGGTCTCGCACTTGCATGTAGCGACGCTTTCAGTTACCCGACAGATATCGAAGCGTCGACGCGCTGGTACGTTGACGATGTGATAGAGCCACAAATTGACGTTGACTCGTCAGGCTTTATTCATTTACCGGCAACACCCGGCTCCGGCTACGACACAAGCCGCGAAAAGATCAACAAGTACGTTTTGTAGGGGCGTCCCTCCGTGGACGCCCCCTCAACCCCGGCGATTCGTATTTGTTTGAAAAGCAAACGCCGCGAAATTTCATTGAGGTTCTATTTATGAAAGTTAAATCTTCTCTACTCTTACTCTCATTCATCGCGGTCCTTATTTACGCTCCGACGATAAACGCCCAGGATTCAAGACCACGAGTTTGGGAGGCACCACTCGTAATTCCCACTTACGAACTTGGGCCACCCAACCCTTATCCGGCCTTACTTGATTGGCAACGTAGAAAGTGGCGGCCTGTTTATCCCTATCCTTTTCTTGATTCCTTAAGCAGCACCAAGACCAACAAGACCTGGAAGGCTGTTTACCTCGAGAACGAATACCTGCGAGTTTCAGTACTCCCCGAACTCGGCGGACACGTCTACGAGATCTTCGACAAAACTACAAATCGTGACGTGCTCTATTCGAATCCGGTGATGAAGTACGCCATGGTGGCGCTTCGTGGTGCCTGGGTTTCTGGCGGCATCGAGTGGAATTTCCCAGATGGTCACACGCTGACAACAGTCTCACCAATCGATTATGTGATGAGAACTGAAGCGGACGGTAGCGCTGCGGTGGCGGTTGGCGACACTGAGAGAGTTCAGCGGATGCAGTGGCAAGTGATCATCAGGCTTCGTCCCGGACAACGTGCGGTCGAGACTGAGGTAACGCTGAATAACCGACGCGATGTTCCGGGCCGATACTGGTTTTGGTCTACGGCTGGTGCTCCGGCCACGGATGATATGAGGTTTGTTTATCCGATGCGCGAGGCTTATCCACACGCGTTCTGGCCCATCTTCTCGTTTCCGAAAGAAAAGGGTGTCGATGTCAGCAAGTTTACCGACGTGCCAAACTTTCTATCTCTATTCGCTCGCAACTCTTATCGAGATTACTTCGGAGTCTATTACGACAAGTCTGATTGGGGAATAGTTCACGTCGCCGATCACAAAGAGATGCCGGGGAAGAAAACGTGGACCTGGGGAACGGATGACAATGGGGATATCTGGGTTGAGAAGCTAACCGATGGTGGTCATCAGTATGTCGAGTTTCAGGGTGGTCGATTCGAAACTCAGATGGAACACCAATTCATCGCCCCACATCGTGTGGAGCACTTCGTCGAGCACTGGTTTCCAGTTAATAACCTTGGCGGCGCCTGGGACGAAGCTACGGCCGACATGGCAGTCCGAGTGGCCTACAAAGATGATAGGGCCATCGTCACTGCCAATTCGAACTCGCGCTTCAATGACGTTGTTCTCTGTACTAATAAGGACTGCACCGAAAGTCAAAAGATCAATCTTGATCCGGCGAAGGTTTTCACCACCTCGATAACAGTGCCCGTTAAGAATGCGCCGATCTTTCTCAGGTTCAAGTCCAGCGACGGTCGTGAGTTACTGAGCTACAGCACCATTACACCTATCGATGGGAATCCGGACTTCAAACCTGCCACCCGACCAATTCCTGACCCAATTAATCCTGCGAGTGCTGAGCAAGCATACGTCGAAGGATTGGCGTTTGATAAGAAGAGCAAAGAGCGCGACGCTCGAGCTTCATATCTCGAAGCCTTGAAGCGTGATCCGGGCTTCGCACCAGCCCACGTCGCTTTGGGACTCTCTTTCTATCGGAGCGGTGAATACAAAACCGCGGCAACCCACCTCGAAGACGCCCTGCGGCGAAACAAGGACTCGGGCGATGCTCACTATTACCTTGGATTGGTCCAACGTGCCCAGGGAAATCTAAGAGAGGCAGAGGATCACTTGATCTGGGCCGTTCGCTCCGGCCATCGCGAGTCGGTGGCCCGTTTTGTCCTGGGCGAGATGGCTCTATCACAAGGTCGAACGGGGCTAGCAATTGACCAACTCGAGCAGGCTGTCGCGCTCGATCCTCGTGATTTAAGGGCCAGAACAGAACTGGCACTAGCACTGCGAATTGCGGGCAAGCTCGAAGTTGCACGGGCTCGAATCGACGCAGTAGTTCAAGAAATGCCGATTGACTACTTTGCACTTCACGAGCAGTACTTGATTGCTAAAGCGCTGGGCCAGGAGGCTAGTGCTTCTGAAGCGCTGAATGGCTTCTGGCGTTTGGTTTCACGCGAGCCCGACTCGGTGCTCGAAGTTACCTTTGATTATCTGGCGGCCGGTAGACGGTCTGAGGCGCAAAGTATTTTGGAGGACGCGCTGAAGCGTCAGCAGTATCCGACGTTTCACTACGCGCTGGGTTATCTATACCAGCAGAGTGGAGAGAAAGAACGAGCGAGAAGTGAGTATGCGCTGGGGTCCAAGGGTGATCCGGCGTTTGTATTTCCCCATCGTGTCGAAGAGATTGCCATTCTCACTGCTGCAAGAGAGGTCGTTCCCGGTGACGCACGCGCTGCGTATTACCTGGGTAACGTGCTCGCGTCCTTGAATCGAGATAAAGAAGCCCTGGCTGCATGGAAAGCTGCCGCTAGCGATTCAGGGAACATCATTGCACGGCGAAATCTGGCGCGTGCTTTGTGGGTGGTGGAAGGGAACAAGGACGCTGCCGCGACTGAATATCAAGCCGCAAT
>DASROI010000125.1:0-28619 GCA_035646955.1 Pyrinomonadaceae bacterium | reverse complement strand
GCTCTGATGAGCGGGACACTGAGCAGTAGAAAAAGTAAGAGACTTGCAGATCTGGTAGTTAGTTTCACAGGTTAATCTATTTGAGTCATGGAATGTAAGAAGATCGTTGAGACAACTTTAGTCGGACACCCTCTGGATTTCAAATTGTAGGGGCGCCCCTCCGCGGGCGCCCCGCGCTGACATCAACGACTCTGCACGACTGGCAACGAGCGACCAGTACGGTACCGAGAGCGAAGCGACCGGATGGAGCTCACAACCTTCCGCTTAGATTCCAGTCATGCCTGGATGAGTGGCTCATCCGGTCGCCTCGCTCGCGGTACTGTAACCGAGAACGTTTCATTTGAGCGTCGAAGGAATGTCGTGACGCTGTCACGGATAATTTGCTATAAGGCAGCGTGCAAAACACAGCAAAAGAAGGACTGGTTCGCGGCATACGTCGCTGGGACCTGGTCGCCATCACCATCAACGGCATCATTGGAGCAGGCATCTTTGGTCTCCCAGCCAAAGTCTACGCGCTCATCGGAACCTACAGCCTGCTGGCGTTTGTCGCGTGTGGTTTTGTAGTCGTCCTTATCATTCTCTGTTTCGCCGAAGTGAGTAGCCGGTTCGAGGACACCGGCGGACCATACATCTACTCTCAATCCGCGTTTGGTCCAACGGTAGCCTTTGAGGTTGGCTGGTTGATCTGGTTGGCCCGGCTGACTGCTTTCGGCGCCAATTGCAATCTGCTGGTCAGCTACCTCACTTATTTCTGGCCTTCGGCTAATCAACCCACGTTTCGGGCTTCAATCATTGTGGTCGTTGTATTGGTCCTGACCGTAGTAAATTTAGTTGGTATTCGACAGGCTGCGATGGTGAGCAATGTATTTACTATCGGCAAGCTGATACCCATTTTGATCTTTATAGCCGTGGGCTTGTTCTTTCTAAACCCTGCTGCATTTGAATTTGGACCTGCCCCGACGAGTGATGCATTTTCACAATCAGTTTTGCTGCTGGTTTACGCTTTTACCGGTTTTGAGATGGCAACCATACCCGCCGGCGAGGTGAAGAATCCGCAGAAGAACTTACCGTACGCTCTTCTGATCGCAATCGCAGTGGTCGGTTTCTTATACATCCTCATTCAGGTCGTTTGTGTGGGCACACTCCCTGAACTAGCACAATCGCAAAAACCTTTGGCCGATGCCGGAGTTCGTTTCCTTGGCGTGGCCGGCGGAGCAATAATCTCAGCAGGGGCAATCATTTCCATTACCGGCAACCTGAATATTCTGATCTTGTCGGGATCACGAGTCCCGTTTGCAATGGCCGAGCAAAAGCAGTTGCCATCTCTTATCGCGAATGTTCACCCGTCGTTCTCGACACCATACGTCGCTATACTTATCACAGCAGTCGTGATGCTCGTGCTGACCCTCAGTAGTTCGTTCGTGCAAGCATTGACCATCAGCACGATTGCCCGGCTCTTCACCTATGGGGCCACTTGTTTAGCGGTACCGATTCTACGGCGCCGCACCGCCGATGCGCCCGCAAAACTCAAACTGCCGTTTGGTAATGCAATTGCGATACTGTCGCTTTTGATAATCGTGTGGCTGCTGGCGCACAGCACCTCCCGGGAGAGAATAGTCACGCTGATCGTAGCGGTGATGGGACTAGTAATTTACGCGGCTTATCGTGCTTACTCTTCACGCTCATAAACTACTCGACCATCGAGAAGCGTCATTACAACTTTTGCTCTCTCGATCTCCTCGGGCTTAATCGTGAAAATGTCGCTGTCAATGATGACGATATCTGCGAGCTTCCCAGGAGTCAGACTTCCCTTCACCGCTTCCTGAAACTCTGCGTAAGCCGAACCGACGGTATAAGCTTGAACCGCTTCTTCGACAGAGATCCTCTGTTCGGGCACCCAGCCATTCGGATTTTTGCCATCCAGGGTTCGCCTCGTTACTGCCGCGTAGATGGTCAACATCGGATCCAGGGGCGCTACGGTCCAATCCGTGCCAAAGGCCAGGCGAGCGCCACTGTCCAACAAACTACGAAAGGCGTAAGTGGTTTTCGCCCTCTCTGGTCCTATTCGTTTTTCAGCCCACCGGCCATCGTCAATCGCATGGTAAGGCTGCATCGATGCTATGACCTGGTCCTTCTTAAACCGCGAGATGTCAGCGACTCTCAGGTGTTGAGCGTGTTCGATCCTGAATCGACGATCGCGCGGGCCATTCTCTCGTTCGACTTGTTCGTAAATGGATAGGATCTGGTCATTGGCTTTGTCGCCGATCGCATGAATCAGGATTTGTAAGCCGGCTCGGTCCGCGCCAAGCACTCGATTCAGCATCGCCCCTTCGGGATACATTTCGTCTCCGGCGATACCGCTCGTCGCCGGCTCGTCTTTGTATGGTTCGTAGAAGAGTGCCGTCGTCGAACCGAGGCTTCCATCGGCAAATCCTTTGAGGCCGCCCACCCGCAACATCGCTGTGCCGAAATGCGCCTTGATGCCGGTATTCGCAAGACGCTCCCACTTTGGCAGCGGAGCGACGGCATAGATTCGTGTCTTAAGCTCACCACGATCCAGCAACGTTTGATAGACACCCACGTCGGTACCTGCAGAAACATCCTGCACACTTGTAACGCCAAGTTTTGCGGCGTACTCGGTTGCGGCCCTGGCAGCGGCAAGCTTCTCATCGAACGAGGAAGGAGTGATGACTTTCCACATCAGCGATTGCGCCGCGTCCTTGAGTACGCCAGTTGGTTCGCCCGTCTTTGGATCGCGAACAATAATTCCTCCAGCCGGATCCGTTGTTGACTTGTTGATGCCCGCGAGTTTTAGGGCGAGAGTGTTCGCAAGCGCCATGTGACCATCGAGGCGGTTGACGAAGACCGGCACGTCAGGTGTGAACCCATCAATCAAATTCCTGGTTGGCAGGCGCGTTTCGGGCCAGCGCTCATGGTCCCAGTCACCTCCGGTAATCCATCTCCCTTTCGGAAGCTTCGAGGCAAATGTGCGAATTCTTTCCGCAAACTCCTGAGGCGAATTGGCATCTCGAAGATCGACACTGGAAAGCTGAAAGCCTCCAGTCAAAAAGTGCGTGTGAGCGTCGTTGAAGCCCGGGAGCACCAAGCGCTGTCTGGCATCGATTACACGAGTAGTGTTTCCGGCGAGCGCTCTTATCTCCTTGTTGGTTCCGACAGCGACAATTTGATTCTTGTAAATGGCCAGCGCTTCTGCGAGCGGTTGGCGCGGATCCATCGTATGGACCACCCCGTTTACCACGATGATATCCGGCGCCAAAGCGTTGGGCGCGGAGTTGGTTGAAAGATTCGTAGCCATAAGGAGTAGGGTTATAGCGAGAGTTGGTTTCAGCATTCTAAAAGTATATTTGCACCTTAAGTGCGCCTGATTTAGGAGAACGTGTGTCTTGACAGTTCGGTACCGACTTGCGGTAGCGCCGGGTTAGTTTCGATCAAAATCAATTCTTGAGTATCTCGATCCTGACCCGACGCTACCGCGAATAGGTACGAACCTGCTTCAGTCACACAGGAAAAGCACAAAAATCGTTGTAATGGAGTAAACTATATCCCAAGAATCTCCGGCGTGGACACATTAATCAACAATTTGACCGCTATCGTGGGACAGGATGCCGTTCTGTCTCGACCTGACCAACTTCTCGTTTATGAATGTGACGGCTTACCTCATCACAAGTACCGGCCTCGCGCAGTCGTATTCCCAGGTTCAACTGAACAGACATCAGCGGTAATGCGAGAGCTCGCAAGCGCAGGCGTCCCATTCACTCCCAGGGGAGCGGGCACTGGTTTGTCCGGTGGGGCACTCGCACTCAACAGCGGCGTCGTTATTGAAATGGCCCGCATGAGAAAGATTCTGCGAATTGACCCCGACAATCGAATTGCCGTCGTGCAACCCGGCGTGGTTAACCTTCAAGTCTCGCGAGCTGTCGCGCCTTATGGTTTGTACTACGTGCCGGATCCATCGAGTCAACCGACGTGCACCATTGGAGGCAATATCGCGGAAAGCGCAGGTGGCATCCACTGTTTAAAATATGGGACCACAACTGATCACGTGCTTGGTTGTAAAGTTGTTTTAAGTGGCGGTGAAGTTGTCGAGCTTGGCGGCTTCGGGGCCGAAGATTATGGTTACGACCTGCTGGGTACTTTCATTGGGTCCGAAGGCACTTTTGGGATTGCAACCGAAGCAACCTTGCGGTTGGTCCAAATCCCACCAGCCGTGCGAACATTACTGGCAGAGTTCGCTGAAGTAGATGATGCAAGCCACGCAGTTTCGGCAATCATCGCCGCCGGAGTCATGCCCGCCGCGCTGGAGATGATGGACCGGGAAATTATTCGGGCAGTTGAAGCGAGTGTCTTTGCGGCCGGTTTGCCTCCAGATGCTGGAGCAGCGCTTTTGATTGAACTCGATGGAATTGAAGCCGGTTTGGATGGCGAAGCCGATCGAGTTACGAACATCTGCATGGAGTATGGTGCACGTAATTGCAGACTCGCCCGCGATGAAAATGAGCGAAAGAAACTCTGGGCCGCGAGGAAAGGAGCATTCGGCGCTATTGGACGCATATCACCGGATTCAATGATCCAGGATGCGGTGGTACCCCGCTCTCGTCTTCCGGAAGTTCTTGGCGCCGCTTATGAGATTGCCGCAAGAAATAAACTGCGTATCGCTAATGTATTCCACGCCGGCGATGGAAACCTACATCCACTGATCTGTTTCGACTCCCGCAGTCCCGAGGAAGTTCAACGCGTGAAAGAAGCCGGCCGTGAGTTAATGCAGGTGTGCGTGAACGCCGGCGGCACCATAACCGGAGAACACGGTGTCGGGCTCGACAAACGCGAATTACTGCCGCTCGTATTTTCAGACTCAGACATGGAGGCGATGTTGAGCGTTCGAGCAGCGTTTGATCCACTGGGCCTCTGTAATCCAGGCAAGGTCATACCGATGCTCCGAGGTTGCGGCGAAGGTAAAGCAATCGCAACAGAGAGCACACCGGAAGTCGAACAAGCACTCTCTGCCGCGGTATTGCCAGCGAAACCGATCAGTTCGCGCAGTGGTGAACCAATCGCTAAGCAGCTGGAGTCTCTTGTTGGACCAGAGCACTTCTGGTCCAACTCATCTCGTTTAGTCGTTTCTCCTTCATCAGAAGTTCAAGTTCAAGAAATTATCAGGTTAGCTTCGCACGACAAGTTGCTCGTGGTTCCCTGTGGAAGTGGAACATGGCTCCCGGATGTCAAACAAAAACAAAATCACCTTGTTCTAAATACCCACCGGCTAAATAGAGTAATCGAACACGAACCGGCGGACCTGGTAGCCACGGCTCAATCAGGTGTAAGTCTGGTCACTTTCAACGAAACGTTGGCGGAAAACGGCCAATGGTTGCCACTAGATCCACCCGACGATGGCACAGCAACCCTCGGCGGCGTCGTCGCCACTGGAGTTGGTGGCGCGCAGCAGTTTGGCTACGGAAAGCCACGCGGCTCCGTGATTGGAATGAAAGTAGTCCTGGCCAATGGTGAGTTGATCAAAGCAGGTGGACGGGTGGTAAAGAATGTTGCCGGATATGATCTTTGTAAACTCTTCACTGGCAGTTTTGGCAGCCTCGGGGTCATCACGGAACTGACATTCAAATTGAGGCCATGTCCGGCAGTCCAAACCACGATCGCAGCAACAGGAGAAATCGCTCTTCTCTATGATGCGGCTCGATCGATCGTTGATAATCGCTTGTTCCCAGTAGCCGTTGAACTGCTCTCGCCGGCTCTTGCGCAAGATGTTCAGTCCATCCAGGTTGACCACACTTCGCTATTGCTGGTCCGTTTTGCGGGCAATAATGGAGCAGTAAAATTTCAACAGGACCAGGCTCTTTCCCTCATCCGGCCCAACTGTTCATCGGTTGCGACGCTGGAAAACGATGCTGCGCTGTGGCGCGAAGTTGCAACGATCCCTGTCAATCAAAGCAGCGGTTGGCGTGCTAGCGTTCTACCGGCATCGTTACCAGTTTTCGTTGAGACCTTAAGTGACATGCTGGGTGACGGGTTTGCTAATTTGAGATGGCAGATGAGTGCGGGAGATGGGCGAATCCGCGTGTTTGACGAATTACCGGGAGACAAGCAACAGTTGAACCAACTCTCCGTTATGACCAATTCTTTTGCTGGACGATTAATAATGGCGCAGTCGCCTTCACAATCCGGGGACGGTCAAGCGTCGCAGCAACTCGCAAAGCGGGTAAAAACCAAGTTGGACCCGGCTGGCATTTTCCCTCAGGCCTCATTTCGATGATGGAAGGTTCGACCATGACAAAGATGAAAAGAAAATCTTCGACGGCGTTAGCTCTCATTTTTTCTATCCTGGTTAATGTCGCGTGGCTAACCGGTCCCAGCAACCAGGGTGCTCTGGCTGCAGGGCGCCAACCAGTCAGAGCTCGAAACGGCATGGTGGCATCGACGAACGAAGTCGCATCACGTGTCGGGGTCGATATCATGAAACGCGGTGGCAATGCAGTGGACGCGGCGATCGCAGTTGCCTTTGCATTAGCTGTTACGCATCCCGCTGCGGGTAATCTCGGCGGCGGTGGGTTCATGATGATTAGATTGAAAAATGGGACCACCACCGCGATCGATTATCGCGAGATGGCTCCGGCCGCGGCGCACCGAAACGTCTTCCTGGATAAAGATGGCGACCTGATTAAGGGCGAAGGTGGTTCCCTGGTTGGATATCGAGCGGCAGGCGTCCCGGGCACTGTCCGAGGAATGGAGCTCGCACTGAAAAAATACGGCTCTGGGAAGTTGAGCTGGGCGCAACTGGTCGAGCCCGCGCGACGACTTGCGGTTGAAGGGTTTGTCGTCACTAATGAGCTCGCCAATTCGTTGTATGGAAATCGCAAATATCTCTCTCTGTATGACGAGACTAAACGCATCTACCTGAAGAACGGACAATTTTATCAAGAGGGAGAACGATTTCGACAACCTGAGTTAGGCGCGACCTTCACTCGTCTGCAACGACTTGGTCCAAATGAGCTCTACCAGGGAGAGACTGCCAGGCTCATCGTAGCGGACATGAAACGCAACAATGGTTTGATGACGATGGATGATTTGCGTGGTTACGTCGCAAAGGAAAGGACGCCGCTGCGCGGTACCTATCGCGGCTACGAGATAATTTCAATGCCGCCACCATCTTCCGGCGGTGCAGTTTTGATCGAGATGCTCAATATCCTTGAGGGGTTCGAGATTGATAAGCTCGATGCTAACTCTTCCGATCGCTATCACTTCATGGCTGAGGCAATGCGACGTGCCTTCGCCGACCGCGCTGAATACATGGGCGACAGCGACTTCGTCAAAGTTCCAGTAGCAGGTCTGACTGATAAAGCGTACGCGGCACAACTGCGATCCAGTATTAGTCCTGAGCGAGCTTCGAATAGCAACGACATTCGGGCCGGTCAACCGGCTGGGTACGAGTCGGAGGAGACAACCCATTTCACCGTCGTCGATGGGCAGGGCAATACAGTTTCAAATACTTACACGCTAAACAATTCATACGGCTCGGCGGCAGTAGCAAAAGGCACGGGAATAATTCTAAACGACGAGATGGATGACTTTGCTGCAAAACCAGGGACAGCAAACATGTACGGATTGATCCAGGGCGAGCGGAACGCCGTCGCACCTGGCAAGCGTCCACTGTCAGCGATGACTCCGACTATCGTCCTTCGAAAAGATGGCAGCACGTGGTTCACGATAGGTAGTCCGGGTGGTCCAACAATCATTAATACAGTGCTTTGCGTCATTTCGAATGTGATCGACTATGAGATGAACATCCAGGAAGCTATTGACGCGCCTCGTATACATCACCAGTGGCTACCCGACGAACTGGTAGGCGAGCCTTTCGGTTTATCTGGCGATACACAAAAAGCGCTGCAGGCGCGTGGACATACACTGGCGAAATTTCGCTACCTTGGAGACGCTGAAGGAATCATGATTGAGGAAAAGACAGGCATGCGTTTAGGGGCAACTGATCCTCGGCGCAGTGATGGATTGGCTGTGGGATACTAAAGAAAGAGATCGGGCCTATAGGGCCTATTGAGAAGCTAAATTGAGCCTCGAGAGACTATCAAGTCAGGAACAGAAACTCATTGCTTGCATTCATTGCGGGCTGTGCCTCGAAGCATGTCCGACCTACGTAATTACCGGCAATGAAAATGATGGACCACGCGGGCGTTTGTACTTGATGCGCTCGGTCGCTGAGGGTCGACTGCCAAATACCTCGACCGCGTTCAGCGAACACATTGATCGCTGCCTGGGTTGCCGCGCTTGTGAACAAGTTTGTCCAGCAGGTGTTGAATATGGCGTGCTCCTCGAATCCAGCCGGCATGAACTACTGAACGCTCAACCAAAGGCCGACCTGCAAAACAAGTTATTGCGCCTCGTACTCAAACACATCTGGTTATCGCCTACGCGACTGCGAATGATGTTCGCAGCTTCGCGACTATTCCGGGATCTTCGACTGCCGCGTCTTCTTTTGAAATCAGGGATTGCGCGGCTCATCTCAAGCCAGGCCGAATTTGGCTTAACGCTGCTTGAAAGTTCCCGTTCAAATCGTAAAGAACCTCCTGCAACACTGAAGAATGGCGCGACAAACGATGTGGTATCGCTGTTTCAGGGATGCGTTGGCGAGGGACTCTTCGGACGAGTTAATCGGGCCACGCGACGAGTCCTCGACGCTAACGCTGTGTCGGTGCGGACTCCCAAGGAACAGGTTTGTTGCGGAGCACTGCATGCACATGCTGGCGACCTTGACGGTGCAAGAAAATTGGCCCGCAAAAATATTGACGCCTTCACAGGGAATGAACCGATCATCACCAATGCGGGAGGTTGCGGCGCTATGTTAGTTTCCTATTCACACTTGTTGGCCGAAGATGACTCGTATCGAGACCGAGCGAGGCAGTTCAGTGAAAGGGTGAAAGACGTTAGCCAGGAGCTGCAACGGCGAAAACTTCGAAGCGGTGGGCCGGCAACCGGGGACCGAGTTACTTACGACACGTCATGCCACTTGCTTTACGGGCAACATGCCGGCGATGCGTCGCAGCAGATGGTCCAGCAACTTCCGGGAGTGGATTTTGTGCCACTTCAGGGTACTGAGCGGTGCTGTGGCGGAGCGGGAATCTATAACTTAATGCAACCCGAGATGTCTGCCCGAGTGTTGGAAGAAAAGTTGAGTTGTATTAAGGACACGGGCGCAAGTCTGTTGGCAACGGGTAATCCTGGTTGCCAGATGCAAATCGCTGCCGGCGCGTCTTTAGCAGGTATGAACTTGCAGGTATGCCATCCCATCGAACTCCTCGACGAATCCTACTCCCGCGCCGGCCTGTACGACCAAGGGCAAGGTTAACGCGTCGGCGCTCATTCTGAACGGGCTTTTAGTCGCGTGGTCCTTCAACGTCCTCCTAGCCCTCTAAGAATCAGCTCTCGTGCGACTCGACTTAAGAGACGTGAAAACTCCTCGACTAAAATGAGATCATCCACAGAGTACGCCGATCACACAGCCCGGCTCAGGTCGCAACCAAACGATCAAGTTCCGAGACCGGTCATCAGTACCGATTCGCGGTAGCGTCCGGTGAGTCTCGATGATCAAGCAGTTGTCAGCATTTTGAGACTCACCCGACGCTACCGCGATTCGGTACTGACCGCTCTCGCATTGCCGATCTGCCTACTGCCCTCTGAAATGTCCTCGCATAAAAACATAGTAAGAAAAACAAGAAGTGGTTGGTTTATTTCACAGAGAAGGTTCAGATCAGGACACTACCAAAAGAACAGATTAATCAAACTCAGCAAGAGCTCCTTTACGGGCGGGCCCAGTTGTGTTCCGAGCGATTTGACGTGTAAGGTATTTCAGAAAATAGAAATTAAAAAGGTGACGGAATGGCTGAGAATCAACCAACAGTTTCGGACATTTTCCGGCGCGCCCAGGGGATGCGTCAGGAGAATCCAGAGTGGACATACAAACGAATCGCAGACCAGTTAGTGAAAGAGTTTTCCGGTGGTCCAACTCCGCCGCTCAGAACTCTGACAATCCCGGAACAGGATGATCGAGCTCCTGAAGAAGACTGGAGTGCAGGCCTACCGCTAGTACGGCGCGGAATCCAGTCTCAGGATTGGAACGAGATTATGCTTGGCATCATGCTCAGTCTGGAGCAAACCGAAAATTATGAGCGCGCGCGTGGTCCAGAGGGCTCACACGACGACTGGCACAATCGCAGCAAGGGCATCGACGACGCCGTGAGCAAAGGGGTCGGCAAATGGATGCCCCAGGAGCTCGTCGACCTGATGGAACAGCGAATGAAAAAATGAAAGATTGTCAGTAGTCAGTGGTCCGTTGTCCGGGGTCAGTCGCCCGTCCAAACCACGCACAGCGGACTGACACCCACCAAACAACGGACTAGAACTACGGACTACGGACTAGGACTACGAGTTAAGCAATGAGCTTTCTGAATAATCTAATAAAGGATCCCAAGTACCAGACGACAAGTCCCCGCAAACCGGAAGAGATTGACGATCCAAACGTAATCATCAGTCCTGATACGAGGCGTGACGATCGTATGCCTCCCGGTCAGTCGCGAACTAAAAAGTGGCCCGTGCTCGATGCTCACGGAACGCCAGACATCGACCTTGCGACCTGGTCCTTTGCCGTCGATGGTTTAGTCGAAAAGCCGATGCAATGGTCGCTCGACGAGTTTATGCACCTTCCTGCGGTACGTGTCTATGCCGACTTTCACTGCGTCACGCGGTGGTCCAGGTTGGACAATGTTTGGAGTGGCGTGTCAACTCGCGAGATAGCGCGGATCGTAGGCGTTAAACCGGAGGCGAAGTTTGTTCTCGCGGTTGCTTATGACTACAGTTGGACCACAAACCTTCCGATTGAATATTTTTTGAACGAAGATTCGCTGTTCGCGTGGTCTCATGATGGTCAACCAATTCCCGCGGAACATGGAGGTCCTGTGCGACTGATTGTTCCACAACTCTATGCGTGGAAATCGGCGAAGTGGGTCAAGGGTATTCGGTTTTTAGAAGAAGACCAGGCGGGCTTCTGGGAGGAAGGTGGTTATCACATGCGCGGTGTACCGTGGACTCCCAGCGACGGCGAACGATTTCGTTGGTCTTGAGACTGTGAAATAACAAATGACTGAAGTCTCAGCACCGCGCGCTATTCCTAACGTTCCCAAAGATGCTGCCGCTGTAATCCTGCTTCGTCCTAATTCGGATCCCAAGAATCCCGAGGTTTTCTGGGTAAAACGCAGTGCAGGACTAGCATTCCTTGGTGGCTTCCACGCTTTCCCCGGCGGACAGATCGACTCCACCGACTCTGACGTTACCGTCCGCAACTCTCCAAACGCAGCAACTTCCAACATGATTAGCGGCGCTGCACGCGAGCTCTTTGAGGAACTCGGTGTATTGGTTGCCCGAGGTGGCGAGACTCTCACAAAGGGTCAGCGAGAATCCCTCCTCGATGATTTAATTTCAGAAAGAATGGCGTGGCCCGATCTGTTGGACCACTACAATCTGACTCTCGACGCGGACGACTTCACGTTTGTCGGTCGCTGGGTAACGCCTCCGTTCAACGCACGCCGATTTGATACCTGGTTTTTTCTGGTTACCTGTCCTGAAAAGCAGCAACCCAAAGTCATCCCGGGCGAGCTTGAAAGTGGTGAATGGATTCAAGCGAGCGCCGCTTATCAACAATGGCTGGATAATAAAGTCGTCGCTGTTCCACCCACTCTCCACGCCCTACAAACAGTCGCGGGCGGCATGACACCCGATCTGGTCGAGCGCTTTCTCGCCCGACCGGCAGCTCATGGAGAAGTTGTACGTCGCATAGAGTTCCGACCGAACTACATCTGTTTTCCAGTTAGAACACCTACAAGACCACCGGCGACACACACAAACTGTTACCTGGTCCATACGTCGCGCGAGATCTTGATTTTCGATCCGGGATCACCTTACGAGGATGAGCAACACGCGCTTGCTGAGTGTGTTGACTCCTTGCTGGCTGAGGGTCGAACGGTTCGGGAGATCATTATCACGCATTTACACCCTGACCATGTCGGCGGGGTAAATGCTTTGCGCCAACATCTTGAGGGATCCACCGTGGTTGCGGCCCACCCGGAAACTGCCGCGGCTTTGTCCGACATCAAGATCGATCGGTTTATCAAGGATGGGGAAACGATCGTTCTGCAGGGTGAACCTTCGATCGCGCTCCAAGCTCTCCACACTCCGGGTCACGCGCGCGGCCATCTTTGCTTTTACGATGCTGAACACAATGCGCTGATCACCGGAGACAATATTGTTGGACTTGGTTCAGTTCTAATTGACCCTCCCCAGGGCGACATGATCAAGTATTTAGCCTCTCTTAAGAGAATGCGTTCGCTGCCAGACTTGCAGATCCTTTTTGGCGGGCACGGCCCGGCAATCGCTACCCCGTATAAGAAGATAGATGAGTACATCTCGCATCGCCTCGAACGTGAAACTCGCATACTTGAAGCGGTGCAAAGTGGAGTTTCCACTCCGCAGGAAATTGTTAGAGTTGTTTATACAGATGTTTCTCCGAAGGCGTACGCGATGGCGGAGCGGTCAGTGATTGCACATTTGGATAAGCTCTGGTCCGAGGGATACGTAGTCCAATTGGAACCAAATAGTTACTCCGTAAAGAACTGAAACCAGTTCCTAAATTTTCTCCCCCCACTTTTCCTCAATGAAATCGTATTCCTGAGGGCCACCTGTGCTTCTGCTACCTGTTTCCGGTTAAAATCCTTTCATACATATGGAATATCCAAGAACGCTCCGCGATTTAAAAGCCGCCAGGTATGAAACCCTTTCGGTTAAAGATGAGCTGCGCCTCAATCTCATTAGGAAGCTGCGCTCTCGTGAAAAATTGTTTCCCGGAATTGTCGGATACGACGAGACTGTAATCCCGCAATTGGTAAACGCGATTCTTTCACGCCACAACGTTATCCTTCTCGGCCTGCGAGGTCAGGCAAAGAGTCGCATCATTCGTCAGCTAACCGGTCTGTTGGACGAACGCATTCCGATTATCGCCGGTTCAGAAGTTAACGACGATCCATTTAGACCTATCTCCGCGTATGGGCGGCAGATGCTGTCTCATAATGGTGATCTAACCCCCATCGAATGGATTAATCGTGATTCTCGCTTCGTCGAAAAATTAGCGACTCCAGACGTCACTGTCGCCGACATAATCGGTGATGTTGATCCAATTAAAGCTGCCAAGGGCGGACATCTGCTCAGCGACGAACTCACCATCCACTTCGGGCTTCTACCGCGAGCCAATCGCGGCATCTTTGCGATCAACGAACTGCCGGACCTCGCAGGAAAAATCCAGGTTGGCCTCTTCAACATAATGCAGGAAGGCGATGTTCAGATTAAGGGATATCCAATTCGTCTACCGCTCGATGTGATGCTGGTATTTTCAGCGAATCCGGAAGACTACACAGCTCGCGGAAAGATAATTACGCCACTTAAAGATCGCATCGGTTCAGAGATCATGACTCACTATCCAAAAGAGGTGGCCACTTCCGTCCAGATAACAAAACAAGAGGCATGGACCAATCGGTTCACCGATCCCAATCGGATAGTTATCTCTGAATTTATTCGGGAAGTAGTTGAACAGATTGCCTTTGAGGCCCGCGACGACAGTCATATCGACAAACACTCGGGTGTGTCTCAACGCCTGCCCATTACCGTAATGGAGTCGGTTGTTTCGAATGCTGAACGACGTGCCCTGATCACCGGTGACGAACGAATTGTGCCGCGTGTCGCCGACATCTACGCCGCGATCCCTTCAATCACCGGAAAGATGGAGCTCGAGTATGAAGGCGAACAACTTGGAGCTAATCGAATTGCGAAGGATCTAATCAAACGTGCCGCCGGTGAAATCTTCGGAGGCTATTTTGTCGGAATCGATTTTTCACGCGCTGTTAAGTGGTTCGACGAGGGTAATAAGATTCTACTCGCCGATACGGCATCCGCTGAGGAGTGTGTTGGTTTACTTGAAGCAGTGCCCGAGTTGATTGAAACCGCATTGATTCCATTTGAGTTTGGTCGTAACGACCTGGGACAACTAGTGGCCGCCTGCGAATTCGTACTTGAAGGTCTTTACGCGGAAAACAAGATAAGCCGGAACGAGGAAGGTGGATACGCGGCCGCTACGAAAGCAAAGAAGGATCGACGCGGAATGATCTACGACGATCTGACAGAAACCGGCAAGTACAGCTAGTCACTACACTCATGAAATTTACAAGGTATTCGAAGTTCAAAGGGTTCGACGTTACGTCCATTAATCTAGGTCAGTTGATGGACGGCATGTCCGATGCGCTGCTCGATTCTGGTTACGACGACGATTACTACTGGACCCGACAGCGCAGAGAGGCTGACAACTCACTCGATGCTTTGCGCCACGCGCTGCTCCGGGCTCTTATGAATCAGGGTCTGGTAGATGAACGGCAAATTGCTGAGATGCTCGCTGAAAACGAAGGTAAGTTCAAAGGTTCGTTACTCGAAGAGTTGCTCAATCAACTGATCGAGCGGTTGGTGGAAGAAGGCTATCTCAATCTCAGGGAAGCTGAACCGCAAAAGAATGAACAACGCCGGGGAAATGGTCAGGGCGAGATTTCTGATCCTTTACCTAGAGATGTTCGTTTTGAGGTAACTGAAAAAGGCTTGGACTTCCTGGGTTACAAAACCTTGCGAAACCTGCTTGGCAGTTTAGGAAAGAGTGCTTCCGGACGACACGACACAGTCTATCTTTCAACCGGAGTTGAAGCGGCCGCTGCCAGCAAACGATATGAGTTTGGTGACACCATCAATCTCGACGTTAACGCAACCTTGTTGTCAGCTATTAAGCGCGACGGATTGACGGTGCCGCTCAATCTCGAATATCAGGATCTGTATGTTCACCAGTGCGATTACCAATCATCGTGCGCCACTGTTGTGATGCTTGATTGTTCGCACTCGATGATTTTGTACGGCGAAGATCGATTTACACCCGCCAAAAAGGTGGCCCTGGCGATGGCCCACCTGATCAGGACTCAATACCCAGGTGACTCTATCAAAGTCGTGTTATTCCATGATTCGGCAGAGGAACTACCGCTTGGAAAACTTGCGACAACGCATGTTGGGCCTTACCACACCAACACTGCTGAGGGACTCCGCTTATCCCGGCGACTGCTTCAAGCGCAACGTAAAGAGATGAAGCAAATCGTGATGGTAACGGATGGTAAACCTACCGCCTGTTTCCTTGAAGGCGCGGCCACAGCATCTAAGAGTAAGGCTGAGGCATCAACCAGACGCCTTTATAAGAATTCCATGGGAGGCGATCCGTTTGTGATGGCTGAAACCTTTAAAGAGGTTCAGGCATGTCGCAAGGCCGGCATTATGATCAATACTTTCATGCTTGCGAGCGACTATTACCTTGTTGACTTCGTCAAACAGATGACCGCAATGACAAATGGCAAAGCTTACTTTGCTAACCCGGGCAACCTTTCGCAGTTTGTCCTGATAGATTTCCTGCGGCGACGCACCACCCGAGTCAGGTAAATCGCCGATAATCAGAGAATTCTCTGGACAATTAGAGGCTTCGGTACTCACTGGGTTCACAGTCCCTTAATTACTGAGACACTACCTGAACCGTATGTCGAGTCGCAATCCAAGTCCGGTTCGCAAACTTCGCCCACGCCAGCGTGTTCTTCTGCCTTACCTGATCCTGGTTCTAGGTCTTTGCTTCACCCTGATCGTTACTCACTACTTCGCTAAGTTGGCCGCTGAACAAGACCAGAGTCGCTTTCAGAGTTCGGTCCAGGAAATCAACGACCGTATTAAAGCTCGCCTGCAAACTTCAGTCACCTTGCTGCGAGCCGGCACAGGACTCTTCGCCGCGAGTGATGATGTTAGTGCCGATGAGTTTGCACGATTCGTAGATCAGATCGAGCTGCCAAAAAATTATGAAGGTATTCAGGGCCTCGGCTTTTCCTTACGTTTCTCGCGCGAGCAGCTACAAAAAGTCGAGGCCGATATGCGTAAAGCCGGCTACTCAAACTTTAAGGTGTGGCCGAATGAACCAAGGGACGAATACACCTCGATCCTATTTTTGCAACCTGCAATACATCGCAATGAACTAGCGATCGGCTACGACATGGCAACAGAGCCTGTTCGTCGCGAGGCGATGAATCAGGCTCGTGACACCGGAAATCCCACCGCCTCAGGGAAGGTAACGTTGGTCCAGGAGCCCCTGGGCGAAACACATCAGGCCGGCTTCCTGATCTATGCCCCGGTTTATCGCCAAGGGCTATCGGTTAAAACGGTGTTTGAACGACGACAATCGCTGCGGGGATATATCTATAGTCCGTTCCGAGTAGACGACTTCTTAAATGCTGTGCTTGCGGGCACGCACTACGAAGTTGACTTTGAAGTGTATGACACTCAGCAGATCAGCACTGAGACTCAATTGCGAGGTCTAAGTGGTACGAGCGCGAACCAGGAACCGCCCTCACATTCCATCGTCCAGCCACTCGACGTAGCTAATCGCACGTGGACCATGGTCTATAAAGCCAAGCCTTCATTCGAGGCCGGCTCAAATCGTGCATTCCTTCCCTATACATTCACCACTGGAATTCTTCTGAGCCTGCTGTTTTTTGCAGTCACTCGCGCCGAGGTTCGGGCCAGAACGCGTGCTGAGCTGTCTGCTGCTGAGTTACGCGAATCCGAAGGAACAATTAGAAACACACTCGAGCAACGAGAGGCTGCCGAGGAAGCCCTTCGTGAAGGGGAAGAACGCTACAGGGTGTTGGTGGAGAATGCGAACGATATTGTTTACATGTTGAGTACGGACGGCAAGATAACCTCAATCAACAAGGCTGCCGAAACAATCACCGGATACTCGACCGACGAGTTGCTCTCGATGAACATTAAGGACCTCGTCACAGAAGGATCTCAACCGGTGATTGAACAGATGCTTGAAATGAAGTCGGGCAACAGAGCTCGTATGAACTTCGAGATTAGTATTCATACTAAAACCGGAAACCTGGTAACACTCGAAATTAGCAATCGAATCATTCCTAAAGGGCTTGTTTCAATTCATGGAATCGCGCGTGATATCAGCATGAGAAGACGGGCCGAGGAAGCGCTCCGCGAAGCTGATCATCGGGCCCTGTCAGAGTACGAGCGATTACTGGACAGAATTTCCGGGCTTGCCGTTGCTTTAGGAACCGGAAGAGAACTGAACACCATTTTTAGTGCCTTAGGAGAATTCACTCGAGTGTCGGTTCCCTGCAATGGCTTTTTCGTCTCGCTTTACGATCCGATTCGTGATGTGCGAACTGCCTGTTATGCCTGGGCTGATAATAAGGAGCTCGATGTTTCGGCACTGCCTCCAATGCCCATCACCACATCCGGACCAAACAGCCGTGCTCTGCGCCTGGCCCAGGTAATAATCACCAACGATTACATGAGCGCAACACGCGGACACCCTTCTGTAATCGTAGGGCCTGATGATGGATTACGACCCCAGTCTTCGATGGCCATTCCCATGTCAGTGATGGGCCGGATAATCGGTACGATCGAGGTTCAAAGTTACACGAAAGACTCTTATCGCCGTCAGCATGCAACTGCGATGGCGATGGCCGCGAACCTAACGGCCGTTGCCATTGAAAACATTCGTTTGCTTAAACTTGAACGTTCAGCAAAGGAGTCGGCTGAAGAATCAAATCGCTTGAAAGATGAATTTCTGGCGACGGTCTCTCATGAACTGCGCACTCCACTGACCGCCATTCTCGGGTGGTCGAGGTTGCTCGAGAGTGGCGCCCTATCTGGTCCGGCTGAACTTCAAGCCATTGAAACTATCTGGCGCAATGCCAAGGCCCAGGCTCAGATCATTGATGACATTCTCGATGTCTCGCGGATTATTACCGGCAACCTTTACCTCGATCTTCATCCTGTCGACCTGGCTCCAGTGATCGAGAATGCGGTAAACGTGGTCCGGCCCACAGCTGATGCTAAAGGTATCAGGATCGAGTGTGAGGTCGATCAGGTTCCAGCAGTAGTTTCGGGTGACGCAAACCGATTACAACAGGTAGTTTGGAATCTTTTATCCAACGCGGTGAAGTTTACTAACACGGGGGGCCGTGTAAACGTAAGACTCTTGCAAGAGAACTCATCGGTCATGGTAAGGGTTTGCGACACGGGTCAGGGTATCAAGCGCGAGTTTCTCCCCTATGTGTTCGACCGATTCAGACAAGCCGATAGCACTACGACCCGACAGCACGGCGGGCTGGGCCTCGGGCTGGCAATTGCGCGTCATTTGATCGAGATACACGGCGGCTCGATCACTGCGGAAAGTGAAGGCGCGGGAAAAGGTGCTATTTTCATAATCACCCTCCCGTCGATGGAATCAGCGATGAACCAGGAGGAATTCCAGTCGGCACCAAATAGCCGGCAGGCGCCGATGCAATTGTCTGGGGTTTGCGTACTTGTCGTAGACGACGATGAAGACACACTCCAGCTCATGGCCAATGCCTTAAGTAGTCGTCAGGCTAAAGTCGTAGCCGTCTCATCAGCCGGGGAAGCACTTAGAGCGATTGAAATTAACCGGCCCGATGTGCTCATTTCCGACATTGCAATGCCGGGTGAGGACGGTTACGGTTTGATCGAACGAATTAGAATGATGGAAAAAGACCCGGCGACATCTATTCCGGCAGTTGCGATAACCGCATACGCAAAAGAGGAAGATCGACAAAGAGCACTGTCGTCAGGCTTCCAGTTGTACCTGGCCAAACCGGTCGAGTTAACTGAACTTATCTCGGTTGTCGCTCAGGCGGCCCGCCGGGAGTTTTGAATTTCCGGTAGACTCAGGCACTTTATTATATATGCCAGCTGTCACGATTGAAGATATCGAAATGACGTACACTGACGAGGGCTCAGGTTCCGCAGTCGTGTTCGTTCACGGCTACCCCTTCAATCGTTCGCTTTGGAACGAGCAGGTAGCGGCACTCGTGGGAAATCACCGGACCATCGTGCCCGACCTTCGAGGGTTTGGTGAGACGGGCACTGGAGATGTGCCCGCAACGATGAGTCAAATGGCGCGGGATCTTAAACTTCTGTTGGACCACCTGGAGATAGAAAAAGCTTTAATTGCCGGCTTATCGATGGGGGGTTACGTCACCATCGCCTTTTACAAAGAATTCGGAGCTCGTGTGAGTGGTCTATTGCTTGCCAACACACGAGCTGGGCAAGACAGTGATGAAGCGAAAACCTCGCGTCGTGAGCAAGCTGAGAAGGCTTTGACAGAAGGAATGGCAGGTATTGCCGATTCAATGTTGCCTAAGCTTCTGACACCGGAAACGGTTAGCCGGAAACCCGATCTCGTTAAGAGAATCCGTGACATGATGCTGAAGACAAATCCTAAAGGCGCGGCAGCTGCGCTGTTGGGCATGGCGAGTCGAGAGGATTTTACGAACGAACTGAATAAAATTTCACTCCCTGTTCTCATCATCGCGGGCCGGGACGACGCACTGATCCCCATGCAACATAGCGAGAAGATGCACGAAGCGATACCAAATTCTCGTCTTGCTGTAATTGATCATGCGGCCCACGTGGTTAATCTCGAACAAGCTGAAGCATTCAATCGAGAAATGACTTTGTTCGTTACTCAACTAAATTCCTGGTAGGTCACATTTGGCAAGTCATCAAGTCTTTACGATCGAGGAACGTGTTCGCTGGGGAGATGTCGATGCCGCACGGATCATTTTTTACGGAGCCTATATTCATTTCTTTGAGTTGGCTGAAACTGAATTTTTTCGCAAAGTGGGACTGGCTTACGGCCAAATGTTTGATGAGTTAGGTATTTGGTTACCACGAGTACATCTTGAGTGCGACTTTCTAAAAGTGGCCCGACTGGATGATCTGCTGCAGGTGAGCGTTTACGTCGGACGATTTGGGTCAAAATCAATGAAGTTGAATTTTGAGGTGAGGCGCCTTAGCGACGACGCTCTCGTGGCAACAGCACACTTCATTCTGGCTGCAATAAAACAAGATACGTTTGAAACAGTGCCCATCCCAACTGAGTTGCGAGAACGATTAGGTCCCTACAACGCAGACGAACCACCTAATGAGTGAAACTGTAAACCATCTAGATCAAGATTCACTGGACGAAATGTCCGTCGACCGCGATCCAATCGCCCTGTTTCAACATTGGTTTAGTGACGCAAAGGCCGCCAATCTTCCAATACCCGAAGCGATGACTCTGGCAACCGTCAACGTCGATGGTCGACCGACTGCGCGAACCGTCCTGTTGAAACATGTAGATGGCGATGGCTTTGTCTTTTTTACTAATTACAACAGTTCAAAGGGGGGTCAACTGGAGAAGAATAACGCCGCTGCTCTTGTTTTTCATTGGGCAACAATTGAACGTCAGGTAAGGGTAGAAGGACGGGTAGTAAAAACATCTGCCGCTGAATCAAGAGCTTATTTTCAAACTCGACCGAGGGAAAGTCAGATTGGCGCGTGGGCGTCGCCCCAGAGTGAAATTATTGAGAGTCGTTTAATAATCGAGCAGCGTAAGGCTGAACTCGAGGAGCAGTACAAAGACCGACCTATCGATTGTCCTCCTTACTGGGGTGGCTACCGATTGATGCCAGACAGGATTGAGTTTTGGAAAGGGCGTATTGGAAGGTTGCACGATCGCATTTTGTATAGTCGTTCTACAGACGGATCATGGACCATCCAACGCCTTGCTCCTTGATTTTAGATTGGACGTAAAGCGCTCCTCAGTAATTTCCTCTTCAAGTTAACGTAGCCCTGTTCGCCGGCAACCAGGTCGGCCAGGACACTCTTCACACCGTGATGTCCGCGAGCGAACTCGATCATCCGTTCAGTAAACGGAGCTCCCCAGAAGTTGCCGTAGAAGCGGCGACGCAGTTGAGCTGCTCTTCGTAGCTCTCCTCCGAAGTCTTCCTGCCACCGCCGCTCATAATCGGAGGGTTGACCGTTCAAATAACTTTCAGCGAATAGTTGGGCCGAGCGTAATGCGTAATAGATACCTTCACCCGTGACGGGGTCAGCGAACCCTGCCGCATCGCCAAGCAACGCCCATCCATCTCCGCTGTTTCTCCTGTTCTCCCAACTGATGTCAGAAAGACCTGGTATGCGTGCAGCATACCGCTCAGAGGCTGCGCGGAGCTGTTCCCGAAACTTCGTATCGCTGTCTCCATTCCAAAAATTAACAGTTGAGTCGCCAGGATACTTGTAGTAAGCAACCATAAAATTCCAAAGCAAGTTATCGAGTGGTTGATGATCAAACGCGTCCTGCGTAGTCGCGATTCCGAAGGAGACGTGATCAGGTCGCGGAAAGGCCCAGGCGTAACCAACCCAGTTCGGCAAGAACGCTACAACCGTTGCTGCAGCGTTGCGCTCGGGTAGGGGTGCTCGATAACCAAAAGCAACTTCCATATCGGATGGGGGAAGTGGACCAACCATCAACCGGGCAACCGCACTATTGGCGCCGTCCGCTCCAATCAGTGTCTGTCCTCGCCATTCGAAACCTCGATCATTTTTGAGTGTCCAACCCGCGCTACTATTTCTGGATTTTCGTATTGAGACCTTCTCGTCAAACACGATGGCTCCAGCATCTCGAGCTCGTTCTCGCAGGTAGCTGTCGAAAGTGAGTCGTGAATAAACAGCAAAGGGCTCTTCGAGTTTCAAATGAAGACGCTTGCCGCCGGGCGAATACAGGTCCAGCTCATAGATGGTTCGACCAACAGCATTCAGCAGCTGTGGCCAGGCCTTCAAGGCTTTGGTGGTAACGCCTCCACCACAAGCCTTCGGTTTCCCGTTGGGTTGACCGTTAAAGAGCGCAACTTTCGCTCCATTTTGAGCCAGCAATTCAGCAGCGTATGCGCCGGCCGGGCCCGCACCAACAATTAGCAGATCGAAATCGTTCATCTGTCCTCATTACCACTACTGTCCAAAACTTCACCACATCATAGAGGTTTTCTCTCTCAGATCAATTGTGGCTACCGTGAGTTGGCGTTAGAATGGCATTCGTTCCCACGAAAAAATTCAAACCCCTTTTTCTCAGCTGACCGCGGTAAAGATGATGAGTAACCCAGGCTCCATAGTCTTTTCAGGAATAGCTCCGCATCCGCCAATTATGCTGCCTGAAGTGGGCCAGGAGTCGGTAAAAGACGTCCAGCAGTCGATTGAGGGCATGGCGGAACTGACGAGAAGGGTCATGGAAAGCCGCGCTGATACGGTGGTGCTGATTTCGCCTCATGCGCCACTCGAAGCTGACACTTTTGTAGCGTATGCAGAACCTACACTCTTTGGCGACTTTACTAGATTCAGAGCCCCGCAATCTACATTTTCAGTCTCGGTAGATCTAGAACTGCTCCACGAAATATCGAAGAGCGCTGTTGAGCATGAGTATGAAATAACGGAACTGCAGGCTCGGAATCTGGATCACGGTTCAGCAGTACCACTCTACTTTTTGCTGGACAATGGCTGGTCTGGGAAAGTAGTCGCCCTCGGGTACAGTTTCTTATCGAACAGAGACCACCTATCGTTTGGTGCAAGCATTAGAGAGGCAGTCGCTCAAACACAACGTCGAGTGGCGTTTATTGCGAGCGGCGACTTGAGTCATCGGCTCAAGCCCGAGGCGCCAGCCGGTTACAACCCAGACGCACACCGTTTTGATGAAGAGGTAGTTGACGCGCTCCGTCACAACTCTCTCAATAGGATCGTTGATATCGATGACCATTTGCGTCGACTGGCTGGTGAATGTGGTTATAGATCTTTGTTGGTGGCAATCGGCGCAAACGAGAGCGAGCAATCTGAATGCGAAGTTATTAGCTATGAAGCACCTTTCGGGGTTGGTTACCTGGTCGCACAAATCAGCAGGGTCGCGAATGGTGACGAGGATCAGAGTGCGTCTCAGATTCCGGCGCTTGCCCGCAAGGCGGTGGAAACTTTTGTGACGAGCGGAGAAGTAGCAAAGTTTGGCCCTGCTGAATCCCCGGGTCTCGCGCAACCTTCTCCATGCTTTGTCTCCCTTAAGACTCGAGACGGAGATCTTCGGGGCTGTATAGGAACGATCGAGCCGGCAAAAGAGAGCCTCGGCGAGGAGATCGTTTCAAACGCAATTGGCGCCGCTACACACGATCCAAGATTTTTGCCGGTTGAGAAGGATGAGCTCGCAAATTTGATTTACTCGGTGGATGTATTACTGCCCGCCGAACAGGTCGATATCAATCAGCTCGATCCAAAAATTTACGGAGTAATCGTCGAGTCGGATAAAGGAGAAAAGAGAGGTCTTCTGTTACCCGCGATAGAAGGCGTTGAGACGGCAGAGCAACAAATAGGAATCGCTTCACGGAAAGCCGGCATCACATCCGGAGAACCGATCAGGATTTTCAGGTTTCGGGTTCAGAGATTTCCAGAAGCGCCGACGCCAGGCGGATAGAGGGACGAGATCAGATCATTACCCATCTCCCTATCCATGCTCTTTTAAACGTCGAGGTTCCGCACATCGAGTGCGTTGTCTTCAATAAACTTTCTTCTTGGCTCGACGGCATCTCCCATCAAAACCGTAAAGATCTCGTCAGTTTCAACTGCATCGTCGATTCTGACTTCGAGCAACGTACGTTTGTCGGGATTCATCGTGGTTTCCCACAGCTGTTCCGGGTTCATCTCACCCAGACCTTTGTAACGTTGTATCGTTAAGTCCTTCTTAGCGGCAGCGAGCACCTTCTCTAAAAGGGCATCTCGTGTCGGCACTTCTTCGCTTGAGCCGTTTTCTCCGGATACAAATGGAGCCGCCAGTTGCTCTTCAAGCGCGCTAAAGATCTCAACCGCTTTTTGAAACTCTACGTAACTCGCAAAATTCCAATCGATGGCTATATTGATTCCAGATATGGTTACAGTCTCAATTTCCCAGAGACCGTGTTCTTCATCCGTTGTTAGTTCTGTCTTGTAGCCAGCCTTAGCCAGCGATCCTTCAACCTTCGCCATCAGGTCTCCGTCCTGGAAAAGCTTACGCAGCGTCAAGCCTGGTTGTTTACGCATCACTCCTTTGGGACCAGCTATAGCATCGAGCAGTGAATTGAGAAGATGAGCGTCTCCCAGTAAGCGTCGAGTGGCTCTCTCACAATAGCGCTTGAACTCAACCATCTTCTCCAGCGCCTTGGCCAGTTCGCGTCCCTCGATGGCTGCGTTGGCGCCAGCAGGCGTGACTTGCATGTCGGAAGTAGCCTGGCGCATCAAGTATCGAGTCATCGAACCTTCGTCCTTTATGTACTCTTCTTTCTTACCTCGCTTCACTTTGTAGAGCGGAGGCTGCGCAATGTAGACGTGGCCATTCTCGACCAGGGCCGGCATCTGCCGGTAGAAAAACGTCAGCAACAAGGTGCGGATATGAGATCCGTCAACGTCAGCGTCCGTCATCAAAATTATCTTGTGATAGCGGAGCTTGCTGAGATCGAAATCGTCCTTGCCAATACCGGTGCCGAGGGC
This sequence comes from Pyrinomonadaceae bacterium, assembly GCA_035646955.1. GTDB lineage: Bacteria > Acidobacteriota > Blastocatellia > Pyrinomonadales > Pyrinomonadaceae > PSRF01. The sequence continues at coordinate 4,055 of DASROI010000125.1, read as the reverse complement.
CGTAATCAGAGACTTAATTTCGCTGTGGCCCAACATCTTGTCGAAACGTGCCTTTTCGACATTAAGAATTTTTCCCTTGAGCGGAAGAATTGCCTGGTTCTTACGATCGCGGCCTTGCTTTGCTGATCCGCCGGCGGAATCGCCCTCGACTATGTAGATTTCTGAGAGTGCCGGATCTCTTTCCTGGCAATCAGCTAACTTTCCCGGCAGCATCGTCGAGCCCATGGCGCCCTTACGTACAATCTCACGTGCTTTACGCGCAGCCTCACGTGCTCTAGCAGCATCGAGGGCCTTGCCGACAATTTTCCTTGCTACAGTCGGGTTCTGTTCAAAGAATTCCGTTAACCGATCATTGAGAAAGGACTCAACCGCACCTTTAACATCCGAGTTGAGCTTCCCCTTAGTCTGACCCTCAAACTGAGGCTGGGGAAGCTTTACAGAAATGACGGCTACCAATCCCTCGCGGACGTCATCACCCGTTAGCGAACTCTTGAAGTTTTTTGCTAAACCCGACGACTGAGCGTACGCATTGATGGTACGAGTAAAGGCAGACCTAAACCCGGAAAGGTGCGTTCCGCCGTCTACCGTATTGATGTTGTTTGCAAACGAGTAGACCTTTTCGTCGTAAGCGTCGTTGTACTGAATAGCGACTTCTATCGATAAACTGTCGCTTTCCTTTTCGAAATAGATAGGCTTGTCATGCAACGTCGACTTATTCTTATTCAGGTGCTTTACGAATTCTGCTATTCCACCTTTGTAATAGAACTCGTGTGAACGCTCTGGCTCTTCCCGTTCGTCCTTGATTGTGATCCTAATACCTTTATTCAGAAACGCCTTTTCTCGTAACCGCTCTGAAAGCTTATCGAAGCTGAAGTTCGATTCGGTAAATATCTGGGAATCAGGCAGAAAAGTAATTTTTGTCCCGCGCTTACGAGTTTTACCCGTCTGCTTCAATGGAGCGACAGGGATGCCTCTCGCGTACTCCTGCTCGTAAGTCTTACCATCGCGCCAGATCTCGAGGTGTAACCGCTCTGAAAGGAAATTTACGCACGAGACGCCCACTCCATGTAAGCCACCGGACACCTTGTAGGCGTTCGAATCAAACTTGCCGCCAGCGTGCAACTTCGTCATCACGACTTCAGCTGCCGATCGTTTTTCTTTCTTTATTTCGTCGACTGGAATTCCTCGCCCGTTATCAATAACGGTGATCGAATTATCAAGATGGATCGCGACTTCAACAGTGTCGCAAAAACCAGCCAACGCCTCGTCAATGGAGTTATCTACAACTTCATAAACTATATGATGAAGGCCAATCTCCCCCGTCGACCCGATATACATCGCAGGCCTTTTTCGAACCGCGTCCCGACCTTCAAGAATTGTGATTGATGACGAATCGTAAGCCATACTCTTATTAGTTACTTTAGTTCCTGGTGATACCAATAGATTCTCCTACTAATCGCAAACCGATCTGTTCGATTTAATGTTTTATTTACCCACCAATAAAGGATCCGTCGCATACGGTCCCCTGACCATTCCTTGCTCAATTTCGAATACTTCTGATCTGGAAAGGAACCCTTCAACGTGCGTCCTCTTCGAGGTAGTGATGAAGGTTTGAGTGCGATTCTCAAGATACTCAAGGAGGTGCCTGATTCTTCCTTCGTCCAGTTCCGCGTCAACGTCGTCTATCACGAAAACCGGAGCGTCATTCGAGTCCAAATTATACAACGAAATCGCCGCTAAGTCCAATAATAACAATGCGCTACGTTGCTGTCCGGAACTCCCAAAAACCTTAATTTCACGCCCATCCAGATGGATCTCCAAATCGTCCCGGTGAGGCCCGATCAACGCATGGCCCGAAGCCAGTTCAGCCTGCATCCTAACTTGCAATCGCTCACGCAGAACTTCTTCATAACTGGCTGTATTTTCCTGTTTATCTACCGACGACAAATACCGAGTGATCAGTTCTTTTCGATCAAACAATTGACGTTCAAGAGTCTCATTGAGTCGCTCGACGTAATCACTCCGTTCGCGATGAATTACCACCGCCAGCTGTACTAATTGGTCGTTCCATGGCCCGAGCATTTCAGCCACTTGGTCCACCTGGTATTGATCCTCACTCGCACTTTGGAGCAGTCGATTTTTCTGTTTGATAACTCTTCCATAGTGCGCAATGGTTTGCAGGTAGGCCGGCTTGATTGAGGAGATACTTCTATCCAAAAATCGTCGCCTGGCGTCTGGCATTCCACGAACTATTTCCAGATCTGCTGCCGTGAATGAAAACACCTGAATTTGAGACAGATAACGAGTCAGGGTTTCCCTCTTACCATTCACGAGAATACCCTTGGTATTGTGCTGAAGTGTAACCTGCAGTTCTCGCTCGAGCTCGTGTCCTGTAGTCACGGTTCCACGGACGAGAGCCAGGCTTTCGTTAAACTTAATGGCTTCCTGGAGTCGCTGGGTGCGAAACGACCTAGTCCGAGCAAGAACATAGATAGCTTCGATCCAGTTTGTTTTGCCCTGGCCGTTTCTACCAAAGATAATATTGAGATGCGGGCCCAACACTAACTTTCCGGTGAGATTGCGAAAGTTAGTTGCTTCGATCATGGACAACAGCATCCAGCAATCTTAACACAGCAGAAGTTTGGTATTAGCGACTTGATCGGTTTGAAATCATTAAGCCAGAAGAGATTGGCCAGGCTAATTTGTTGCCGGGAAATCCACAGTGCCGACCATAAAAGAAAAGCGCTCCCAAAAATCGAGAGCGCTTGATAATGCTAATGTGTATCCCGAGATCAAATTCGCATCGGCATGACTACATACTTGTAATCGAAGTCACCTGTTTCAGATGGTTTTAATTGCGCCTGTGAATTTCCATCCTTGAACTCGAAGGCAATCTTCGAATCACCAATGACATTTAAAAATTCCTGGAGATATTGAGCGTTAAAACCAATATCTGTAGTCTCGCCGGTATACTCAGTTTGGATCGTTTCATTCGCCTCGCCTTCTTCAGCGTTCTGCGAACTAATTACCAGCTGATTGGGCTCAAGATGAAAACGAATCGCGTGCGATCTCTCATCTGCCATCAACGCAACTCGCCTGATCGCCAGGTTAAGTAAGCTACTGTTGAACTTGACGGACTTGTCGTTGTTCTTCGGCATCACCATTTCGTAGTTTGGAAATTGTCCGTACAACATCCTGGAGATCAGGAGCCGATCGCCAATCTGAAAGTAGATGTGATTCTCGTCCATTCCGAGACTTATTTCTTCGTCAAAACCAGTTGTTAGCTTCGTTAATTCGGCTAAAGTCTTGCGTGGAATTAGCGTATCGATGGATTGAGTTGAGCCGTTTTTTGTCACGCCTTTTTTCTCAACATATGCCAGGCGGTGACCATCAGTAGTGACCATTCGGGCACCTTCGTCATCGAGCATAAACTTGGCTCCTGACAAGGTGTAGCGAGATTCTTCTTGGGTAATCGCAAAGATGGTGCGGTCAATAAAAGTCTTAAGAACACTTGCTGCAATCTTCGTCGGAGCTGACTTAAACGACGGAACTTCAGGGAACGCATCTCTGGCCACACCGACAAGTTTAAAGCGAGCTCGATCACAGGTGACTGTTACCCATTCATTTTCTTCTTTTTTGAATCGCACGGGAGCATCCGGTAATAGCCTGGCAATCTCGAAAAGTTTCCGTGCCTGAACACAGATAGCGCCCGGCGTGGTTATCTCCTCAGCATCCATGTCGCAGCGGATAGTCACATCCAGATCCGTGCCTGTTATTCGGACTGAATTCTCGCCGACAGATTCGATCAGAATATTTGAAAGGACCGGTATCGTATTTTTCTTTTCGACAACCCCTTGGACAAAGCCAAGTTCTTTCTGAAGGTTCTGTTTACTAACTACGAATTGCATTGCTCTTCACTCCCTCTACAACTTTCACACTCACTTTGTTGTTCTACTAACAGATAATTACTTTAAAGAATATCTAGTAGTAATAGTAGGTAGCTGTGAATCTGTGGATAAGCGGCTAACTCAAACAAGCACTTCAATTACGCATGA